>JBBDTD010000222.1:0-4467 GCA_040904645.1 Paracoccaceae bacterium | reverse complement strand
ACCCCCCTTACCGGCGCGGGGTCGCGGCGGCCTGATGAGGCGTTCACTTTCTGCGGTTTTCGGGCGAGGCCTATTTATTTCTGGGCCGGGATAGGAAATGCATACAAGAAACGACTCGCGCAAATAGCGGGCGTAAAAGGAGAGGATGACCATGACGAAAAATCGGAAAATGCGTTATTTCGCTGGGCTGATCGCGGCTACGGGGTTCGCGGCCGGGCTCTCCGCGAACGCGGAGACCACGCTTCGTTTCGCACACACCCAGCCGACCAGCGACACGCACCACCTCGCGGCCGAACATTTCGCGGCGCGCGTGGCGGAGTTGACCAATAGCGAGATCAAGATCTCGGTCCACCCCGCCGGCGAACTGGGCAGCGACCCGGCGATTCTGGAAGGATTGCGGCTCGGCACCATCGACATCGGCCAGACCGGCAACCCCTTCTACACGCGCTTCGCGCCAAAGCTGAACGTGCTGGACCTCCCCTATCTCTTCGACAGCTACGAGCATGTCTACAAGGTCGTCGATGGCGATATCGGAAACGGGCTGCTCGACGAGCTGGAGCAGAACCGCATGAAGGGCCTCGCCTTCTGGGAGATCGGCTTTCGCAACATCACCAACTCCAAACAAGCGATCAAGACGCCGGACGACCTGAAAGGCCTCAAGATCCGCACCACGCCGAACCCGGCGCATGTGCAGGCCTTCGAGATCTGGGGCGCGTCACCCACGCCGATGGCCTTCACCGAGGTTTATCTCGCGCTGGAGACCGGCACGGTCGACGGGCAGGAGAACCCGGTCAACATCATCCGCTCCAACCGCTTCCAGGAAGTGCAGGAGCATATGTCGATGACAGGCCACGCCTATACGGTCTCCATCGTCTCGATGAACCTCGCCAAGTTCAAAAGCCTGACCGAATACCAGCAGAATGCGCTGGTCACGGCGGCCCGCGAGGCGGCCGTCTATCAGCGTGAGTTGAACCGCGCGCAGGATGAAAGCGGGCTGGCCGAGATCCGCGCCGCGGGCGTCGAAGTGATCGAGGATATCGACACCGCGCCCTTCCGCGACGCCGTCTTCGACACCGTCTCGCAGACCTATATCGACGAGCATGGCGACGAAGTCGTCAAAGCCATCGAAGCGGCCCGGTGAAGCCAGCCGCGCTTTTGACAGCGCTCCGCCGCGGCCTTGATTGGGCCGCGGCGGGATTGCTGTTTCTCATTCTCTGCGTCGCCGCCATTCGCGTCGCGGGCCGCTATCTCTTTGGAGCCGGCCTGCCGTGGAGCGAAGAGCTGACCCGCCTGCTCTTCGTCTGGCTGGTGCTCATCGGCGCCTCGCGCACCCGCCACATGTCCATCGACCTCCTCACCAACGCCGCGCCGCCGCGCGTCGCGCGCGGGCTGAAGCTGTTCTCGACATTCCTCGGCGCCGGGTTGCTTGGCTTTCTCGCGTGGCGCGCGCTCGACCTCGTGGAAATCACCGCTTACGACCGCTTCACCGCGCTGGGCGTCTCGGTCCAATATCTTTACTGGTCCGTGATCGTCGGATGCTCGTTCTGGATCGTGCTGTCGCTCGCCGCCCTGATATGGCCGGAGCCAGAACCAGAAGTGACCGAATGACCCTCATGCTGCTGCTCGGCGTCATGCTCGCGCTCGCGTGCATCGGCGTGCCGCTTGTTTTTTCGCTGCTCTCGGCTTCGCTGGTGACGCTGCTTGTCATGCGCCCCGAATTGCCGTTGGCGCTGGTGCCCCAGCTTTTCGTGCAAGGCATGGATTCCTTCGCGCTGCTCGCCATCGCGCTCTTTTTCCTCGCGGGCGAGTTGATGACCGCTACAGGCGTCACCGACCGCATTCTTGGCTTCGCGCGCTCGCTGGTCGGGCATATGCGCGGCGGGCTGGCGCAGGTCGGGATTTTCTCCTCGCTGGTGATGGCCGGCGTCTCCGGCTCGGCTGTGGCGGACGCGGCGGCGGTGGGTTCGGTGCTGATCCGCGCGATGAAGCGCGCCGGCTACCCCGCCGGATTCTCGGCCGCGCTGATCATGTGCGCCTCTATCCTCGGGCCGATCATTCCGCCTTCGATTCCGATGATCATCTATGCGGTGCTGGCCAGCGCCTCGGTCGGCGCGATGTTCCTGGCCGGGATCGTCCCCGGCTTCCTGTTGGCCTTCGGCCTCGGCGTCGTCGCCTGGCTGCGGGCCGGGCCGCTTGGACTGCCGAGGGAGCCGAAAGCCAGCCGGCCGGAAGTCTTCATCGCGACGCGGCGGGCCACGCTCGCTCTTCTCGCGCCCGTCATCATCGTTGGCGGCATTCGCGGCGGCGTATTCACCGCGACGGAGGCAGGCGCAATCGCGGTGGTCTATATCGTCATCATTGGCAGACTGGTGTTTCGCGGGCTGAAAATCCGGGATTTTGGCCGTTCGCTGATCAAGGCCGCGCATGGGACGGCCTCGGTCATGGTCATTCTCGGCGCGTCGTCGATCTTCGCCTGGATCATCGCCGATCAGGGGATCAGCCGGCAGTTCGCCGCGTTGATTTCCGGCTTCGGCGCGCCGGACTGGCTGGTGCTGCTGATGATCAATCTTCTCTTTCTGGCCGTGGGCATGTTCCTTGATCCGCTGGCGGCCCTGATCATCCTTGTGCCGATCTTCCTGCCGCTGGCGCAGGCCATCGGCATGGACACTGTCCAGTTCGGAGTCATGACGGTGCTGAATCTGATGATCGGGCTCTGCACGCCCCCCGTAGGTTATCTCATCTACATGACCGCGAGCATGGGCGACGTGGCGCCGACGCAGGTCGTGCGTCAATCGGCGCCGTTCATCGCCGTGCTCCTGGCCGTGCTCGCCCTCGTCACCTATGTGCCGGCGGTCACCCTCTGGCTGCCGAATTTCGTAAGCGGTAACTGATCCCGCCCAATCCCCCAGGAGGACACGTCATCATGTCGCGCATTGTCGATCTATCCGTATCGATCGAGCCGCATTTCCGCTGGCCGATGGAACGCGGCCTGAAGGGCGATTTCGCCAAGGGCGACCAGTTCCAGGTGACGCTGCTGTCGCTTGTGGTTCATGGCTACACGCATATCGATTCCATGCGGCATATTCTGGCCGATGGCGCGACGACATCGGCGACGCCGCTTGAAACTACCTGCGGTGACGCGGCGATCATCGACATCTCTCATATCGAACCGAACACCGAGATCACGCGGGAGCATGTCGCCGCCGCCGGCGGTCATGTGCGCGAGGGCGACATCGTTCTCCTCAAGACCCGGTGGGACGAAAAACGCTCCCTCCACACGCGGGAATTCTGGACCGATTCGCCCTATCTTTCCCGTGGCGCCTGCGAATGGCTGCTGGAAAAGAAGATCCGCGCGATGGCGCCCGACTTCCCGCAGGATTACCCGATCCGGCTGCTGCTCGATGGCGTGACCGCGCCGCTCACCGATTTCGTCAGCCACGACGTGCTGCTGCGGAACGGCGTCATTCTTATCGAGTATGTCTGCAATTTCGGCGCCCTGAAGGGTGATCGGACCACGCTCTACGCGCTGCCTCTCAAACTGCCCGATTCTGACGGATGCCCCGCGCGGGTCATCGCCATCGAAGAGGACTGAAATATCCGGAGGAGGGGCGGCGACGCCCCACCTCGACCCGGCTTTCGCTCCCGCCCCTGAATACCTGAGGAACGGGTGGCGGCACCGGCCCGGCGCGAACTCCGCGTCACCATCCGCTGCTCGTGAGCGGCCGCACCGGGCGCTCCGCTGGGCCGAAGCGAGCCTCTTTCAGCTCATCCATGAGCAAGCCGCAGCGACGCATGCCATCGTGTATATAGAAAATAGAGCAAACCAATATTTGTTAGCTTTTTGAATGGGTTTCAACTCTTCCTCTCTTGACAGACCCTCGGTCGGCCGTGTCGGATGCCGCGTGCATACAAGGTGGATGAAATTGGACCTGCGTGATCCGCAAACCGGCCCGTTCTTTTGCGTCGGCGCAGGCCTGAAAAATATCCCCATTCCGGAGGAACCCCCAGACATGAACACCAACAAACTCGCGCGTCGAAATTTCCTGAAGATCGCCGGCGTCGCGTCGGTCGGCGCCGCGTTCGGCGTCACCGGGCGCGCCAGCGCCGCCGCCGAGCTGCGCCTGACCCACCCCGCAGACACGTCGCACCCCGTCCATACGACGACGGTGTCGATGATCGAGCGAATCGCGGAACGCACGGACGGCGAAGTGAAGATCACGCTTTTCCCCAACAACGCGCTCGGCTCACCGACCGAGGCCGCGCAGCAGACGCGCGCCGGGGCCATCGACATGATGATCCTCAATCCAGCGAATATCGAAGCGCTCTCCAGCACCATCGGCGTCGTCAACATCCCCTATCAGTTCGACGATTACGGCCACGCCCACCGGACGCTGGACGACACCGCCAACGCCTGGCTTTCCGAGCAGCTCGCGAATGCGGGCTTCAGCTGGGTCTCCAACTACGAAT
>JBBDTD010000221.1:0-4557 GCA_040904645.1 Paracoccaceae bacterium | reverse complement strand
AAATCGGCGCGCCGGGGGGCGCGCCAGTTGAACAGTATTGAGGGACAGTAAGCCTTCACCATCAGGCCCGGTTTCGGCGATGGCGGGGCGAAAACAAGGCGAAATTGCGGCGAATCAGATCAGATCGAGGCGCCTGAAGAGGTTGCCGCTGCGTCAACCGAGTTTTGGGCGACATGATCCATATCACATCGCACGAAGCGCCCGCTCAACCGCCACGCGCGCGGGGATGCACGCCATGATGCTCCGCCACTTGTAACCGAACGCTTTTTCGCAAACGCGCATTTCGCGGATCGCGCGGACACCGCAACCCCAGATTGCATTGAAAAATATAGGCTTTTGTCGCCGTTTGTTGTAAAAATACGCATGTGCTCGCCGAGTATGTGGCGCTCGCAGTCTGTGGATAAGAAACATAAGCAAGACGCCGCGTGCGAAACACGCCGTCAGTGAAAAGGGGTATGATATGAACAAACATCTCAAGGCGACTCTGGCGGCCCTTGGCGTATTCGCGCTTGTCGCGATCACATCAACCGCCGCCGTCGCCGCGACTTGCTCGACCGGCGCGAGCGGCAAGCTCACGCAGAACCCCGGCTCTGTTGCATTGGCTTGCGACGCGGGGTCGACGAATAACGACTTTTTGAACCCGCTGCAGGTCAACACCGACTCGATCCACGGGTTTGACGACTGGGTATTCGCCGGCAAGGACAATTTTGAGGGTTCCGACGAACCTGCCGTTGCGAATATCGGCTTCACGACCTCGGGCGGACTTCAGTCCGGCACGTGGGATATCGCCGACAATACGTTCGGCCTTTTCACGAACGTCATGATCGTGATCAAGGGCGGCGTCGGCAATAACACTCAGCCGAATTACGTCGCCTATCTTCTGAGCTCGCTCCTCGGCACAGATGGCGGCTACTTGACGCCGTTCTTCAACCTGAACAATGGCAACGCGAAAGACATCAGCCACCTCTCGGCCTATGTCCGCGGCCCGATCAGCGCGGTTCCGCTGCCCGCCGCCCTGCCCCTCCTCCTGACCGGCCTCGCCGGTCTCGGCTTCATGGCGCGCCGCCGCGCGGCCTGATCGCCGGCGTCTCCGGAATGCGAACGGCCCCGCCAGGCGGGGCCGTTTTCGTTTCAGCCGATCTCTTCGGTTTTCGAATCCACCCGCTCCTCATCGCGGAGCCGGTGGAGATGGGCGATGAAATAGCGCCTGTTGGCGTTATCCACCGTCTGCTGCGAGGCGGCGCGCCACGCGTCATAGGCTTTCGCATAACTCGGGAAAACGCCGATCACGTCCAGATCGTCGGGATCGACGAATTCGGTGCGCCCCGTATCCTTGAGATCGCCGCCGAAAACGAGGTGAAGTCTGACAGACATGGCGCGGCTCCATTGCAGCTATTGCGCCGCAACATAACCGGCGCGCGCCCGAATGAGAAGACTAGGAAGCGGCGCCGCTGGCCGGCTTAAGCCGCGCCATGATATCGGCATGGAGCGCGGCCGGGCCGATCACCACCCCCGGCATCCGTGGATGCGGCGCGTTATAGGCCCACTCGCCGCCCCTGGCGGTGGAGACGACCGCCCCCGCCTCCGCCGCGATCAGATCCCCCGCGGCGACATCCCATTCCCATGCCGCACGAAGCGTGAAGGCGAGGTCGAACCGCCCCGATGCGACCAGACAATGACGGTAAACCAACGAGTTGCGAAACTCTCGCATCACTGGCGGAGCCCCGCCCGGCCAGCTCGCCGCGATCAGTTGCGGCCGCCCGGCCAACGCCCGCGCGCCCCGAATTTCAACCCGCCGGGAAACCGCCAGCGGCGCCCCGTTCATGAACGCGCCGCCGCCCTTCGTCGCCCAGTACATCTCGTCGCGAATCGGGAAATACGCGGCGGCGGCCGTCACCTCGCCCTTCTCCGCGATCGCCAGCGCATGGCAGAACGTATCATCCCCGCGCATGAAGGCGCGGGTGCCGTCGATCGGGTCGACGATGAAGACCCGGTCGTGGGCCAACCGCGCCTTGTCATCCTCCGTCTCCTCCGACAGCCAGCCATGATCGGGCCGCGCCCGGAGGAGCGAGTGCTTCAGCATCCGGTCGATGGCGATATCCGCCTCCGTCACCGGCCCGCCGCCGTCCGGTTTTTCCCAGATCTCGATATCGGCGCGAAAATGCTTGCGCGCGATCTCCCCCGCCGCGCGGGCTTCCGCGATCAGCAGCGCGAGGTCTTCAGCGTGGGGGTCAACCTGAAGCAATGGTCAACCCCTCCACCAGCAGGCTCGGCGTGATGAGCGATTTCGACCGGTCCGCGTCATTCGCGGCGGTCATCCGCATCAGGAATTCGGGCAAGGAGCCCGCGATGGTCAATTCGTTGACAGGAAAGGCGATCGCTCCACCCTCCACCCAGAACCCGGACGCCCCCCGGCTATAGGCCCCAGTGGTGGCGGAAATCGAGGAACCGATGAGAGAGGTGACGACAAGTCCCTCACCCATCGCCGCGATCAGCTCATCGCGGCTCCTGGCGCCTTCGCTCAGCGTCAGGTTCGAGACGCCAGGCGATGGCGGCGCCCCGACGCCGCGCCGCGCGCCGCCAGGCGCCCTGAGCCCGAGCCGCCGCGCTGTCGCCAGATCCAGCACCCAGCCCTGCAGCACGCCGCCCTCGACAAGCGGGCGCGGCGCCATCGCCATCCCTTCCCCGTCGAAGGGCCGCGATCCCGCGCCCCGGCGGCGATGCGGATCGTCGGTCAGGTCGAACCCGGCGGGAAGCACGGCTTCCCCCATTCGGTCCTTCAGCCAGCTCGCGCCCCGCGCCACCGCTTCGCCATTGATCGCGCCGAGCAGGTGACCGAGCAGCGAGCCGGCCACCCGCCGGTCGAAAAGCACGGGATAAGCGCCGGTTTTCGCGCGTCGCGGCTTCAGCCTCGCCGCCGCGCGCCGCCCGGCCCGCCGGCCGATCTCCTCCGCCGAGGGCAGGTCGGCGTAATGCGTGCGGGAGGCGAAATCGTGATCCGTCTCCATCCCCACGCCTTCTCCGGCGATGGCTGAAACGCTCAGCGAGGCGCCGGTCCGCGCATAGCCGCCGGAGAAGCCATTCGTCGCGACATAAGCGACGGAGGAACGCCGCCAGCTGGCGCCCGCGCTTTCAACCTGCGCCACCCCGGCGACGCCGAGCGCGGCCGCTTCGCTCCGCTCGGCCAACTCGCGCAGCCTCGCTGGCGACGGCGGCGCGGCGGCGTCTTCGATATCGAGGTCGGGAAGCGCAGCCAGATCCGCCAGAAGCGCCGCCTCAGGCAGGCCGCACCACGGATCTTCCGGCGCAGCGCGAGCCATGGCGACGGCGCGCGCGGCCATCTCAGCCAAAACGCGCGGGTCAGGGTCAGAGGCGGAGACGGAGGCGTGCCGCCGCCCGATCAGCACCCGAAGACCATAATCCACGCTCTCAGCGCTCTCGGCTTCCTCCAGCGCGCCACCCCGGACGGAAACGCCGATATCCCGGCTCCTGATCACCAGCGCGTCCGCGCTCTCCGCGCCGGCGCGCTTCGCCGCTTCGATCAGCGCGGCCGCGAGGTCTCCGCCCTCCATCAGAAAATCCCCACCAGCGCATGGGCGACGAGACCCAGCGCAAGAAAGAACATCACCATCAACGTCGCAGCCATGCCGATCATGCGAAAAAGCATCGGCCCGTAGCCGTTGAAATGCAGCCCGTGCAGAAGCCGCCCCGCCGCCAGCGCCGCCCCGGCGATATGAACGACCACCCCAGGCGCGCCGATCAGCTCCGTCAACGCCAGCAAGATCAGCGCCATCGGCATTGTCTCCGCCGCGTTGGCGTGGCTGCGCACCGCCTTCTCCAGCTCCGCGTCGCCGCCGGAGCCGAGGCTGACGCGCTTCGCGCCCCGTCGCCGGATGACCGCGAAAGTCAGCCAGATCAGGATGAAAGCGTTGAGCCCGGCGTAAAGGGCGGCGATCAGGGGGATGGTCATCGGCGTCTCCGGAAATTCGGTCCCACGAACCTACGGCGCCCCGCGCCGGGCGCAAGCCCACAGCGCCTCGCGAGCGCTGCGCACCGCCGCGCTGCAGCACCCCGGATTCGTCGGGCGCCGAGTTCATCGCCCGAATGGAGCATGATTGAAGGGCGGCGCAACTCGACTCCCTGGCCGGCGAACCCCTTCTCAAGCGCGGCGCAGGCCTCGCGACGGATCACGAACTGCTTACCCGGTCAGCGCGTGTATTTCACGCCGATCCCGAAGCTTCGCCCCTTGATCGCCGACGCGCCCCGGCTCTTCACCGGCTTCAGGAGCCTTCCCTCCAGTTCTGCGTCCGCCAACAGGGCTTCTCCGACCTTCTTGACCAGTTTGCGGACCTTTTCGACATCCGTGTTGATTGGCGCCTCGCGCGCGCGGCCAAACGGCGCTACCGCTTGAAAACCACCGGCAGGGCGAATTCGAAGCTCGGCCCGATCAGCGCGTCCGGCGCCGGGACATAGGGCGCGGCGTCCCGAACCGCCTGCATCGCGGCGTCGTCCAGCACACCCGATCCGGAGCTTTTACTGACGCTGGAGGCGACGAGC
>JBBDTD010000220.1:0-26897 GCA_040904645.1 Paracoccaceae bacterium | reverse complement strand
ACGCCGCGCACCCGGATGTGCAGGAACGCGCCGGCGCGCAGGACGCGGACATGCTGATCGCGGCGACCCATATCGACGAGGTGAACATGATCGCCTGTCAGGTCGCGCACTCGGAATTCAACGTACCCCAGAAAATCGCGCGCGTGCGCGCCAAAGGTTATCTCGAAACCCGCTGGTCGGACCTGTTCCGGCGCGACCACATGCCGATCGACGTCATCATCTCGCCCGAGACCGAGGTTGCGCGCGTCGCGGTGAGCCGGCTCAAGAAGCCTTCAGCCTTCGATCTCGCGTCGTTCTTCGACGGCGCGGTCTCTATCGTCGCGATCACACTGCCGCCCGATTGCGCGGTGCTGAACACGCCGTTGCGCCAGCTTACCGAGCTTTTCAGCACTCTCTCCGCGCAAGTGCTCGCCTTTCGGCGCAATGGCCGGCTTCGGACCGCGGAGCCGGGCGATCAGCTTGAAGCCGGCGATCAGGTGCATGTGCTTTCCACCGCCGCCGATCTCGACCGGACCATCGCGATCTTCGTCGGTGAGCGCAAACCGGTGAGGAATGTGGTTCTGATAGGCGGCGGCAATATCGGCCTCGAAGTTGCGCAGTTGCTGGAGTCCACGGCGCCCGAAATTCGCGTGCGAATGATCGAGCGCGACCGCACGCGGGCCGAGTACGCCGCCGATCGGCTGGATGAGACCGTCGTGCTGATGGGAGACGGTCTTGAGCCGGAGATTCTGGAAGAAGCCCGCGTAGGCTCGGCCGAGGCGGTGATCACGCTGACCGATGACGACCGCGTCAATCTGCTTTCAGCCGCGCTCTGCAAGCAGGCGGGCTGCGGGTTGACCATCGCGCTGGTGAAAGACACGGCGCTCGCCAATCTCGCTGCGGTGATCGGCGTCGATGTGACGCTGAATCCCCGGGCGACCACCGTCTCCACCATCCTCAGGCACGTACGACGCGGGCGGGTGCGCGCCGTCCACATGGTCGGTGAAGGGGAGGCGGAGGTGGTCGAGGCGCAGATCCTCTCAACCTCGCCGATCGCCGGCAAGCGGATTCGGGAGGCCGGGTTCCCCGCCGACGCGGTGGTCGGCGCGGTGCTGAGCGACGGCAAGGTGAAGCTTCCGCAGGGCGATCTGGTGCTCAACCCCGATGATCGCGTGGTGATTTTCGCCCTTTCCAAGAGGGTGCGGGAAATCGAACAGCTTTTCCGCGTCTCCGTCGAATTCTTCTAGGATGAGCTGGCGCGGCGTTCCGGTTTTCGGGCTGGTTCTGCTGGCCGTGGCCTTCCTGATGCTCTGCCCGGCGCTCTTCGCGCTCCGCCTTGGCGACATGCGAATCGCGGCGGGCTTCGGCTATAGCGCGATCGTGACGGCGGCGGCGGGGCTTTTGCTGATCGTGGCCATGCGCAGCCACGGCCCCGGAACCGAGCGCGGCGCGACGGGCGAGTTCGCCACGCTTCTCGCCACGCTGGTGCTGACCCCGGTCGCGGCGGCGGCGCCGGTTGTGATCGCGACGCCGTTCCTGAGCTTCGAAGCGGCCTATTTCGAAATGGTGTCGATGATCACCACCACCGGGGCGACGGTGTTCGACCGGCTTGCCGAAGCGCATCCGGCGGTGATCCTCTGGCGGGGGATCGTCGCCTGGCTCGGCGGCCTTATCGCGCTGGTCATGGCCTGGGCGATCCTGGCGCCGCGAAGCCTCGGCGGGTTCGAAGTCCGGGGCGATACGCAAAGAAGCGCCGCCATCGGACGGCTTCGCGGCGATCCGGCCTGGGCAGGCGGGCGCGAGAGCGAGGCGGCGGGCGACCGCTTCGCCGCCGCGATCAGTTCGGTCCTGCCGGTTTACGCCGGCCTGACCCTCGTCGTCGGGCTGGCGTTGATCGCGATGGGGCACACGACGCTCAACGCGATGGTGATCGCGGCCGGGCTTCTCTCCACCAGCGGCGTCGGCGCGGCCGATGGAGCGACCTTCGCCAAATCAGGCTTCGGTGGAGAGGCGGTGGCCGCGCTGGCGCTGGTTCTCGCGGCGACGCGGCACGCCTATGGCGGCGTTGGCCAGCGACCGATGCGGCTTGGCGCCATGCCCGCCGACCCGGAGGTCAGGCTGCTTCTGGTCGTGGTTCTCACGGTTGGGCTCTGGCTCTTTCTGCGCCACTGGATCGGCGCGCTGGAACTGGCGGAGGGCGACTCGAAAGGGTCGCTCCGCGCGCTTTGGGGCGGGCTTTTCACCGCGCTCTCCTTCGCGACGACTACTGGCTATCTTTCGGAATATTGGGGAGCTGCGCGGGTTTGGAGCGGGCTCGACAACCCGTCACTGGTGTTTTTCGGGCTCGCGATCATGGGCGGCGGGATCGCGACGACCGCCGGGGGCGTAAAGCTCTTGCGCGCCTATGCGCTTTTCAAGCACGGCGTGAGGGAGCTGGAGCGGTTGGTGCGCCCGTCTTCGATCCGCGGATCAGGCGCCGGGCGGCGCGGTCTCCGCCGGGAGGGGGCGCAGATCGCCTGGGTGTTCGTGATGCTCTTCGTGCTGACCCTGGCGCTGACGATGATCGGTCTGAGCCTTACCGGAATCGAGTTTGAAACTGGGCTCGCCGCCGCCGTGGCGGCGCTCGCCAACACCGGGCCGCTCTTTCCTGCGGCGACCGGCGGCAGCTGGCTCACCTCGGTCACCCCGGAGGGCAGGGCGGTGCTGATCGTGGCCATGGTGCTGGGCCGGGTGGAAATCCTGGCCCTGATCGCTATGCTCAACACCGAGAATTGGCGATGAATCAGGGACTGCGGCGCATTTAGCACTGGAAATGCTGCGCCGCAGCGCACACATTCGCCCAATACCGAACGGCAAGGCCGCCGCAAGGAAGACCCGTGCTGAAACAGGCGAAAAAAGAAGGATCAACAAATGGCCGGCGATAAACAGAATCTGCAGGACGCATTCCTTAACCATGTGCGCAAGAACAAGATCCCGGTCACGACCTTTTTGGTCAATGGCGTGAAACTTCAGGGTGTTATCACTTGGTTTGATAATTTCTGCGTGCTTTTGCGGCGCGATGGGCAGTCCCAGCTCGTCTACAAGCATGCGATTTCGACTGTGATGCCGTCGCAGCCGATCACGCTCTACGAAGGAGAAGAAACTGCCTGACACGCCGAGCACCCGCACTTACGTCATTCATCCGGAGCTTAAATCCGGCGACATGAAGACGAGGACGGCGGCGTCCCAGTTGGAGGAGGCGGTGAGCCTCGCAGTTGCGCTCGACCTTGAACAGGTCGGCGCGGCGACCGTCTTGCTGTCAAAGCCCAAGGCTGGCTGGCTCTTCGGGTCCGGCAAGATCGAGGAGCTTCGGGTCGCCATCGCGGCGGCGGAGGCCGAACTGGTCGTCATCAACGGCGCGATCACGCCCAAGCAGCAGCAGAACCTCGAAAAAGCGTGGAAGGTCAAGATACTGGACCGAACCGGTCTGATTCTCGAGATTTTTGGCGAGCGGGCGCAAACCCGCGAAGGCTCGCTACAGGTGGAACTGGCGCATCTTGAATATCAGCGGGGCAGGCTGGTCCGCAGCTGGACCCATCTCGAGCGTCAGCGCGGCGGGCTCGGCTTCGTCGGCGGGCCCGGCGAGACGCAGATCGAGGCGGACCGCCGCGCGCTTGATGAGCGTATGATCCGCATTCGCCGCCAGCTTGAAAAAACCGTCCGCACCCGCGGCCTTCAGCGCAGCGCGCGGACGCGGGTGCCGTTTCCGATCGTCGCGCTTGTCGGGTACACCAACGCTGGAAAATCCACGCTGTTCAATCGCATGACCGGGGCGGAAGTATTGGCGAAGGACATGCTTTTCGCGACATTGGACCCGACCATGCGCGCCGTGGACCTTCCTGGCGCAAGGCGAATCATCCTGTCCGATACGGTCGGATTCATCGCCGATCTGCCGACGCAGTTGATCGCGGCGTTCCGCGCCACGCTTGAAGAGGTGCTGGAAGCCGACCTCATCATCCATGTGCGCGACGCCGCGCATCCTGAAGCCGCGGCGCAGGACGAAGACGTGATGGAGACGCTGCGTGCGCTCGGCCTGGAAGAAGAACGGCTGGCGCGCGTCATCACGGTGCATAACAAGATCGATCTTCTGGCGATCGAGGATCGGCTGGCGCTGATCGAACAATGCGCCCGGCGCGACAATGAGGATGCGATCTCTGCGATCACCGGCGAAGGCGTCGAACACGCGATGGAGATGATCTCGGTGCGGCTTGGCGCGGCCGATATCGTACGACGCTTGCGCCTCAATCCGGAATCGGGCGAGGCGCTGGCCTGGCTTTACCGGCATTGCGATATTCGAGAGCGGCGCGACCATGACGATGGGATCGATGTGGAGGTTGCGGCTTCGGCATCGGTTCTGGAGCGGCTTTCGCAACGATTTCAGGCTGATTACCATGTGCTGTAATTTGACATAATATTGATTATGCGCCAATTGAACGTGGCCTTCAGAAAAGAAAGGCGCCGCCCCCCGTCAGAGTCGACGCTTTTCTAGACACCAGCCCAAGGATCGCGAGCGTCGCTCGGATTTACTGCGGCCGGCTTCGCAACTGTTCCGGCAGCCATGTCGCCAGTTCCGGCGCCGCCCAAAGCACGCCCACCATCACCACCATGATCAGGAACATCGGAAACGCGGTGCGCGCGATATAGCCGATCTCGCGGCGCGTAAGCCCTTGCATGACAAAGAGATTGAATCCGATCGGCGGTGTGATCTGCGCCATCTCCACCACGACGACGATGAAGATCCCGAACCAGATCATGTCGATCCCGGCCTGCCGCACCAGCGGTTCCACCACCGCCATGGTCAGGACGACGGAGGAAATGCCGTCGAGGAACATGCCGATGACGATGTAGAAAATCGTCAGCGCCGCGATCAGCACCACCGGTGACAGGCCAAACCCGCCAATGAACTCCGCCAGCGCGCGCGGCAGCCCGGTGAATCCCATGGAGAGCGACAGGAACGATGCCCCCATCAGGATAAGCGCGATCATCGCCGAAGTGCGGGTTGCGCCCATCAGGCTGGCGAAGAAAGTGCCGGGCGTCAGCGAACGCTGCGCGGCGGCCAGCACCAGCGCGCCGAGCACGCCGAACGCCGCCGCCTCCGTCGCCGTCGCGAAGCCCATATACATCGAGCCGATGACGAGGAGGACAAGGCAGATCACCGGGATCAGGAACCGCGAATTCCAGAGCCGGTCGCGAAGCGCCATATGGGGTTCCGGCGCCGGGCGCTGATCGGGGCGCAAGTAATGCCAGCCGACGATATAGGCCATGAACATCGCCGCCAGCACGAGGCCGGGCAACACGCCGGCCATGAAAAGCTGCGTGATCGATTCATTGATGGTGACGCCATAGACGATCAGCGTCAGCGATGGCGGGATCATCAGACCCAGCGTCGCCGCGCCCGCCAGCGTCCCGAAGGTCATGTAATCGGGATAGCCGCGTTTTTGCAGCTCCGGTATCGACATCTTGCCGACAGTAGTGAGTGTCGCAGCGGAAGACCCTGAAACCGCAGCAAAAATCGTGCAGCCGACGACATTGGTGTGCAAGAGCCCGCCCGGCAGCCGCGCCAGCCACGGCGCCAGGCCGCGAAACATGTCTTCCGATAGCCGGGTCCGGTAAAGGATCTCTCCCATCCAGATGAACAGCGGAAGCGCCGTCAGCGTCCACGAAGACGCCGAGGCCCAGACCACCGTCAGCATGGCGTCGCCGGCCGGACGCGAGGTGAAGAGCTCCATCCCGACCCAGGCGACGCCCATCAACGCCAGCCCGATCCAGACGCCGGAGCCAAGGAGGAAGAAAAGCACGCAAAGGAATACGGCGGTGAGCCAGATCTGATCCATCACTCCCGCGCCCCCGCCGCATCCGGCTCGGCCACGCCAGGATGGTCGGAGGCGAGAATGCGGATCAGGTGATCCCAGAGCGCGAGCGCGAGCAGGCAAGCGCCGGCGGCCATGGTCAGTTGAGGAATCCAGAGTGGAGTGGCGTCTTGCCCCTGCCCCACGTCCCCAAGTTTTTCAGACCAGTACACCATTTTTATCGCGTATCGTGCGAAGTATGTCGCCGTCACCGCCGCCACGCCATGGCACCAGATTTCCCCCCAGCGTCGCCAGCGGCCGAGCCCGGAAAGCAGCAGCGTGACACGGATATGCGCGCCGCGGTTCAGCGCATAGGCGAGCGCGAGCGAGGACGCCCCCGCCATGCAATAGCCCGCGTAGCTTGTCGCCCCCGGAAACACCATGCCGGTCCAGCGCGCGACCATCTGCGCGACGATGATCGCAAGGATCGCCACCATGAAAACCGCGCCAGCGACGCCGCCGGCGAAATAGAGCGCATCGAGCGCCCGCCGCGTGATCCGCACCATCATCTATTCCTCGTCCGCCCACCTCTTCCCCCGCTCGGCGGAGGAAAGGGGCGGGCGGCTTGGAGGGTCAGAGCCCCCCTGCCCCGGTCACTGCGCCTTGTAGGCCTCGATCACCGCCGCGCCGTCGGCGCCGGCGGCTTCGGCCCACTCGGCCGTCATCGTCGCGCCGACCTTGGCCAGATCGGCCTTCAACGCCTCACCCGGCGCGCCGACCGTCATGCCATTGACCGCCAGCTGCTCGGTGTACCAGCCGGTAAGCTGTTCGGAGCGCGCGGCGCCGGCGGCCTGCGCCATCATGCCCGAGGATTTGAGGCAGTTCTGCGTCGGCACATCAAGGGCGTCGAACGCGTCCTTGTTGACGAAAACCACGTTGCGCGGCAGCCAGGCCTGGGTGTCGTAGAAATGCGTCAGTTGCTCCCACACCTTGCTGTCATAGCCGGTCGAGCCGGAGGAGATGAACGCCTCCGCCACACCGGTCGCCAGGGCCTGCGTCAACTCCGCCGCCTCCACCTGCACTGGCAGCATGCCGGTCAGCTCCGCCACCCGCGCGGTGGCGGCGTTATAGGCGCGGAACTTCACGCCCGCCATATCGGCGGCGCTTTCGACAGGCTTCTTGAAGTACAGACCCTGCGGCGGCCATGGCACCGCGTAAAGCAGAACGAGGTTCTGCGCTTCCAGCACCGCGCCAAGTTTGCCTTTCGCGGCGTTCCAGAGCTTGTCGCTATCCTTGAAGGAGGTGGCGAGGAAAGGCACGCTGTCGGCGCCGAAAAGCGGGTTCTCGTTCGCGTGGGCGGAAAGCAGACGCTCTCCGATCTGGGCCTGCCCGGTCTGCACGGCGCGCTTGATGTCGGCGCCACCGAAGAGCGAGCCGCCCGCATGGATGGTGATGGTCAGCGCGCCGCCGGTGCAAATTCCGACCGCCTCGGCGAAAAGCTTGCCATTCTGGCTATGAAAGTTGGAATCGGGATAGGCCATCGGCATATCCCAGTTTTCCGCCGCAGCCGGCCCGGCGCCCATCGCTGTCCCGAGCAACGCCGCCGCGATTGTCATCCGCATCATTTTCAGACCTCCTTGTTGTTTATTTCTTCACACCTTCATAATCGCTGGCCGGTCCGGAGCGAAAGAGCCAAGATCGACATTGGGCGTTTCCCCCCGGATCAGTTGCGCCAGCCACCGCCCGGTTTTTGGCCCGCCGGTCAGCCCGACATGCTGATGCCCGTAGCCGAGCCAGACATTCGCCGCCGCTGGCGCGCGGCCGATAACCGGCAGGCTGTCGCTCGTCGCGGGCCGGTGGCCCATCCAGCGCTCGGTCCGCTCATAGGTCAGGTCGGGGAACGCCGCTTTCACCTGGGCCTCGATCATCCGGAAGGGCGCCTCGCTCGGTCCCGCCTCCAGCCCGCCGAATTCAACGACGCCCGCGCAGCGGAGCCGCCCGTCCATCGGGGTCGCCACGAACTTCCCCGCCGCGATCATCACCGGCGAGCGAAGTTGAATTGAGGGCGCGAAATACTCGATATGATAGCCGCGTTCGGTCTCCAGCGGCATGGAGACGCCGAGCCGGTTCGCCAGCAGGCCGGACCAGGCGCCGGTGGTCACCACCACCTGATCGGCGCTGATATGTCCCTGATCTGTATCCACTCCGGTGGCGGCCCCGCTTTCGATGCGGATATCCGTGACGCTCGCCGTCATCGCCGCGCCGCCTCGCCCGACAAAATGCGCATGAAGCGCCCGCACATAGGCGCCGGGGTCCGAAATCATGCCGTGGCCGGGGGCGCGCAGGACGAACCCGAACCGCCCCTTCAGCGCCGGATCGAACGCGGCGACAGCTTCCGGCCCCATTTCCTCGAACTCAAAACCGCGCTTGCGCCGGATCGCCCATCCGTAAGCCTCCGCATCGTAAGCGGCGCGGTCCTTGTAGCCGAAGAGATAATCGCCTGGCTTGATGAAGCGTTCCGCGCCCGTCCCCGCCGCGAGGCTTTGATGCTGATCGACCGTATCGCCCAGCAGATCACTCAGCCCGAGCGATATCCGCTCCACCGCGCGGTCATTGGCGTGGGAAAGATAGCGGCGCAAAAACGGGATCAGCCGCGGCAGATAGGACCAGCGCAGGAAGAGCGGCTTCATCGGATCGAACAGCATTCCCGGCGCCTTGCCGAGCAGCCCCGGCACGGGAACCGGAACCACCGAAGCGGCGGCGAGAATTCCTGCGTTGCCGTATGAAGCGCCCGCCGCCGGTCCCTCCCTGTCGATCAACGTCACCCGCGCGCCCGCCCGCTGGAGCCAGATCGCGGTTGAGACCCCCACGATACCGGCGCCGATCACCACGACATGGCCGCCCTGCCCGCCAGACTCTGATTTCAACTGTTCATCCTCGCTTCGCGCCCATTGCCTTCGATGAACCGTCCGTGGAAAGAACGTCGAGGTCAACGGGAGCAAGGCCGCAGATGATCGCAAAAGGCGGTAAATCGATATATGGCGTCGATGTCGGCGTCCTGATGCTGGAGGCGCGCTTCCCGCGCATCATCGGCGACATGGGCAACGCCCGGACATGGCCGTTCCCGGTGCGTTACGCGGTGGTCAAAGGCGCTTCGCCCGATCTCGTGGTGCGGCGCGGGGCGGAAGGCATGCTGCAGCCCTTCATCGACGCGGGGCGTCGCCTGGTGGAGGAAGGCGCGCGGCTGATCACCACCAATTGCGGCTTCCTCTCGCTTTTTCAGGCGGAGCTTTCGGCGGCGCTGGCCGTGCCGGTCGCGACATCGGCGCTGATGCAGGCGGCCCCCATTCAGGCGCTGCTGCCTCCGGGGCGCCGGGTCGGCGCGCTGACGATTTCCGCAAAAAACCTGACGCCCGCCCATCTCGCCGCCGCCGGCTGCCCGGCCGACATGCCGGTCTGGGGTGTCGCCGAGGGGTGCGAATTGCAGCGCGTGATCCTGAATGACGAGCCGGAGCTGAATGTCGGGGCGGCGGAGGCTGACATGGTCGCCGCCGCGACAGCGTTTCAGGCCGCGCATCCCGAGCTTGGCGCCATCCTTTTCGAATGCACCAACATGCCGCCCTACAAACGCGCCGTGGCGGCGGCGACGGGCTTGCCGGTCTTTTCGATTGAAACCTATCTGCATTGGCTCGTCGCCGCGCTGCCGGGGGAAGCATGACCGACAGGCCCAGCCTCGATCCCGCCGACTGGCGGGCGTTTCGCGCCCTCGCGCACCGGATGCTGGACTGCGCGCTCGACCATGCCGAAGGCGCGGCTGAGCGCCCCGTCTGGCGCCCGACGCCCGAGGCCACGCGCGCCGCGCTTTGCACCGCCCCGCCGTGGGAGGGCGAAGGCGCCGACGCCGCGGCCGAGACCGTGCTGACCCATATCCTCCCCTATCCGACCGGCAACACCCATCCACGGTTCTTCGGCTGGGTGCATGGCGCCGGAACGCCCGGCGCGATGATCGCGGAAGTCATGGCGGCGGCGATGAATTCCAATCTCGGCGGCCGGGATCACGCTGCCAATCTGGTCGAGAGCCAGGTGATCGACTGGATGAAGCGGGTTTTCGGCTTTCCCGACGGGGCGAGCGGGCTGGTCCTTTCCGGCACCTCCATGGCGACGCTGATCGCCATTATCTCCGCCCGCGCGAAAATGGCGGGGCGCGACATTCGCCGCGAAGGCGCGCGGCAGGGAGAGGCGCCGCTTGTCGGCTACACCTCGACCGAAGGACATAGCTGCATCGCCAGATGCTTCGACCAGATCGGCCTCGGAACCGACGCGCTGCGGCTGGTTCCGGTGCGCGATGATTTCACCATGGATACGAGCCGGCTTCGCGCCATGATCACCGCGGATCGCGCCGCCGGCGCGCAGCCCTTCTGCGTGATCGGCGCGGCGGCGACCGTCAACACCGCAGCGACCGATGATCTTTCCGCCCTCGCCGACATCTGCGCCGAAGAAGGCTTGTGGTTCCATGTCGATGGCGCCTTTGGCGCGGTCGCGGCGCTGTCCGAGCGTCTGAAGCCCCGGCTCGCCGGGATCGAGCGGGCGGACAGCATCGCCTTCGATTTCCACAAATGGATGCATGTTCAGTATGACGCCGGCTGCGTGCTGGTGCGCGACGGCGCGTCGCATCTCGGCGCCTTCGCGCATGGCGCCGATTATCTCTCCGGCATGCCGCGCGGCCTCGGCGCGGCGAAGCCCTGGTTCAGCGACTACGGCGTCGAACTTTCGCGGGGTTTTCGCGCGCTGAAGGTGTGGTTCACGCTGAAAGAGCATGGGCTCAGGCGGCTCGGCGAGAAGGTGGAGGATAACGTGGCGCAGGCCGCGCATCTCGGCCGGCTGGTGGATGCGGCGCATGATCTGGAGCGGCTCGCCCCGGTTTCGCTCAACATCGTCTGCTTTCGCTACGCGCCCGACGGATTTGACGGCGATCTGGACGCGCTGAACCGCGAAATCGTGATGGACCTTCAGGAAAGCGGGATCGCGGCGCCCTCGACGACGATGATCCGGGGCCGGGCGGCGATCCGCGTCAACATCACCAACCACCGCACAAGGCTGGCGGATATGGATATTCTTGTCGGCGCCATCCAGCGCATCGGCGCGCGCCGCGTCTGACGCGCCTTTACGACAGCAGCCGGCCCACCGCGTCCCGCCAGCCGGCGTAACGGCGCGCCCGCTCGGCTTCGTCCATCTGTGGCTCGAACCTTCGTTCCAGCGCCCAACTCGCGGCGAATTCCTCCGGTGGCGGGCATATCCCGGCCCCGAGGCCGGCGAGATAGGCGGCGCCCAGCGCGGTTGTCTCCGTCACCACTGGCCGGTCGACCGGCGCGCCGAGCTGATCCGCCAGCGCCTGCATGGTCCAGTCGCTGGCGGTCATGCCGCCATCGACGCGCAGCACCGTCTCCCCATCCGGGGTCCAGTCGCCGCGCATCGCCTCAAGAAGATCCTGCGTCTGGAACGCGACGCTTTCCAGCGCGGCGCGGGCGAATTCCGCCGGGCCGGTGTTGCGGGTGATGCCGAAGATCGCGCCGCGCGCATCCGGCGCCCACCAGGGCGCACCAAGGCCGGTGAACGCCGGCACCATGTAAATGCGCTGCTCTGGGTCGGCGGCTTCGGCCAGCGGCTGGGTCTCCGCCGCGTCGCGGATGATCTTCAGCCCGTCGCGCAACCATTGCACCACCGCGCCAGCGATGAAGATCGACCCTTCAAGCGCATAGGTCGGCTTGCCGTCGAGTTGATAGGCGATGGTGGTCAAGAGCCGGTTGGAGGAGGTCACCGCCTCCGCCCCGGTGTTCAGAAGTGCGAAACAGCCGGTGCCATAGGTCGATTTCAACATGCCCGGCTTGAAGCAGGCCTGCCCGACCGTCGCCGCCTGCTGGTCGCCGGCGACGCCGCGGATCGGGATCGGCCGACCAAAGAGATCGGCGCGGGTTTCACCGAAATCGGCGGCGCTGTCCCGGACCTCCGGCATCATCGCCGCCGGAATGTTCAGGAGTTTCAGAAGATCATCGTCCCAGCGCCCTTCGCGGATATTATAGAGCATGGTGCGCGCGGCGTTGGTCGCGTCGGTGGCGTGGACCTTTCCGCCGGTCAGCCGCCAGATCAGGAAGCTGTCGACGGTGCCGAAAAGCAGCTCGCCCGCCTCCGCCCGCGCCCGCGCGCCTTCCACATTGTCGAGCAGCCACGCAAGCTTTGTGCCGGAGAAATACGGGTCAAGAAGAAGCCCTGTTTTCTCTGTAACCGCAGCCTCATGCCCCTCTTTCTTAAGTCGGGCGCACATCTCTGCGGTGCGCCGGTCCTGCCAGACGATGGCGTTGTGGATCGCCCTCCCCGTCTTGCGATCCCAGACAAGCGTGGTTTCGCGCTGATTGGTGATGCCGATGGCTGCGATATCGCCCGGTCCAGCGTTCGCGTTTTCCAATGCGGCGCGGCACATGGCGGCGGTGGTGGACCAGATCTCCTCCCCGTCATGCTCCACCCAGCCGGAGCGCGGGAAGATCTGCCGGAACTCCTGTTGGCCGGTCGCCACGGGTTTCAGCGCCGCATTGAACAGGATCCCCCGCGAAGACGTGGTGCCCTGATCTATGGCGAGGATATGCGCGCTCATTTACGACCTCCCGAATTCCGAGACCGGCCCGGGTTCGGGCCGGCGCCAGTGGAGCGCAAAGCGGGGCCTCCATCAACCCCGGCGGTCATTCATCGCCCTTTGGCGAAACGTCGATCCGCCATTCTGACAATTTCGTGGCGATCACGACAAACGAAGACGCTGAGATGAATTTGCGCCCTCTAGCATTGATATGGTCGGTGACCTTGAGAAACGCGGTGATGAAACCGGCGGGCGGCGACAGATCACATAGCCGGCCTTTGCCGGTGATCTCTTCTTCGACCACCAGCACATGCAAAGCCTTTCGTGTCTCGCGCCGGAAAGATCACACGGATCACGCGCCGACGATGTGAGACCTGCCCGACCCGCATGGCGCCTCCCCTTGGCCGCTTGTGATACGCTGCTGGACATACTGGTGAAAAACGACAGATGTTCAGGCGAAACAGAACGGGCGCGCCCGGAGGAGGAGCGTCTGGCGACGGCCGCGCCAGAACTCCGGCCGCATCTTTGCGAACGCTGCCGAAGAAACGCCGAAGGCCTCGCCTGAAAGGAATGCAGCTGAAATGACGGACGGCCCCGGCGAGACGAGCCAGATCTACGACCTCCTCGTCATCGGCGGGGGCGTGAACGGTTGCGGCGTCGCGCGCGACGCCGCCGGGCGCGGGCTTTCGGTGCTGCTCGCGGAGATGAACGATCTTGGCGGCGCCACCTCATCCGCTTCGACCAAACTTTTCCATGGCGGGTTGCGTTACCTCGAATATTTCGAATTCCGCCTGGTGCGGGAATCGCTGATCGAGCGGGAGACATTGCTGCGCGCCATGCCGCATATCTCCTGGCCGATGCGCTTCGTGCTGCCGGTCAATCCGGAGCTGCGCTATCTGGACGACAGCTCCTCCCTCGGCAAGGTTCTCTCACGTTTCGCGCCCTATCTGCGGGGGCGCAGGCCGGCCTGGCTGACCCGCGCCGGGCTTTTCGTTTACGACCATCTCGGCGGGCGAAAGATATTGCCGGCCTCTGCGACGCTGGATCTGGCCTCACATCGGGTGGGGCGACCGCTGAAACCGAAGTTCCGCAAGGCTTTCGAATATTCGGATTGCTGGGTGGAGGATGCGCGCCTCGTCGCGCTCAACGCCCGCGACGCCGCGGCGCGGGGGGCGACGGTATTGACCCGCACCCTTTGCGAGGGCGCAACCCGCGAAGGCGGGCTCTGGTCCGTGCGCCTGATCGGGCCGGACGGCGCGGCGCAGACGCTCCGCGCCCGCGCGCTGGTCAACGCCGGCGGCCCCTGGGTCGGCGAGGTGCTGAACCAGCGGCTCGGCCAGAACAGCCGCGAGGGTGTGCGGCTGGTGCGCGGCTCCCATATCGTCACGCGTCGGCTTTTCGATCACGATCAGCCCTATTTCCTCCAACAGCCGGACGGGCGGATCATTTTCGCCATCCCCTACGAGACCGATTTCACGCTGATCGGCACCACCGACAAGGATCACGACGGCCCGCCCGGCGCCCCGATCTGCACGGAGGAGGAGCGCGATTACCTGCTCGCCGCAGCCTCCTTCTATTTCGAAAAACCGGTGACGGTGGAAGATATCGTCTGGTCCTATTCCGGCGTCAGGCCGCTTTATGACGACCACGCCTCCTCCGCCACAGCGGCGACGCGCGACTATGTGCTGAGCCTTTCCGACGAGGCGGGCGCTGCGCCGCTTCTCAACGTATTCGGCGGCAAGATCACCACCCACCGTCGCCTGTCGGAGGAAGCGGTGGGGAAGCTCTCTCCCTATTTCCCCAGCCTCGCTGACGGTTGGACGGCTGGCGCGCCGCTGCCGGGCGGGGACTTCCCCGTGGATGGCGCCCCTGCCCTCGTGGATCAGTTGCGGCTCGATTATCCTTTCCTTTCGGAGCGTTGGGCATTGCGGCTGATCCGCGCCTATGGACGAGAGGCGGCGACGCTTCTGGGCGCCGCCAGGTCCGCCGCCGATCTCGGCCGCGATTTCGGCGCCACCCTTACGGAGCGGGAGGCGCGCTGGCTCATCGACCATGAATTCGCGCGCCGGGCCGAAGATATCGTCTGGCGGCGATCCAAGCTTGGCCTACGACTGAGCGCGGCGGAAATCGCGGCGCTCGACGAATGGGTTGTCGCGCATGCGCCGCGCTGAGCTGCGTGGCGAAATGGTGGCGAATTGTTTCCAAAGCCTGCTGGAAACGTGAACTGCGCGCGACTCGGAATGGGAGACTGCGCGCGATAGAATTGGCGGATGAATCGTCGCGCGCCGCTCATCCTCTGCATGCTTTTCCTGATTGGCGCCTGCACGGACGAATCCGCGCCGACCGAGATCGAGATCGCGCGCCCCGAGACCGCGGTCGACTACCGGGTCGAACTTCTCGGCGTGGAGCGCGAAAGCATCTCCGACCTGATGAAGCAAGCGCTTGAGATTTACCGCCAGCAGGACCGCGGCGCGCAGAGCGTGGCGTTCCTGCGCCGCCGCGCCGAAGGCGACGTCGAAACCGTGAAGAAGATCATGCGCTCCGACGGCTATTTCGAAGCCGACGCGCGGTTCGAAATCATCCCGCCCGCGGGGGCGCCGCCCGAAGACGGCGCCGTCGTCAATCAAGCCGCAAAGCGTGCGGCGGCGGACGCGGAAGCGGCCGAAACCGAAGACGTCGCGGATGACGCCTCCCTCGCCCTCGTGCGGATGATCGTGGAGCCGAGCCGGCGGTACACGCTCGCGGCGCATCGTTTCTTGCTGATCGAGACCGGCGCCGGCGTCGCGCCCGCCGCGCCGGACCCGGTCTTTCTGGGCTCACCCGTGGGCCAGGCCGCGCGGGCCGACAGGATTCTGGCGGCGGAATCCAGGGCGGTGGATAATCTTCGCGCCGCCGGGCGCCCCTATGCCAAACGTATCGACCGCGATGCGGTCGCCGACCCCGCAAAGGCCGAGATCGAGGTGGAGACGACCATCGCCGCCGGCTCCTCCTATGTTTTTGGCCCGGTCACCTATGTCGGCGTGGAAACGATTGATCGTGAATATCTGGACACTTACATCCCCTTCAAGGAAGGTGAGCCGGTCAGCCCCGACCAGCTCGTCGAGTTCCAGCGCGAATTGATGAAGACTGAGCTTTTTGACGCCGGCTCGGCCTCCCTCCCCACCATGCCGCCCGATGGCCCCGCCGCGCCAGTGACGGTGACGCTGGAGGAAGCGAAGCCGCGCACCGTCTCCCTCGGCGCGCTCTATTCCACAGACGCCGGTCCGGCGGTGAGCGCGGGATATGAGCACCGCAACCTTTTCGGCGCCAACGAGACGGTGACGGTCGATGGCCTTGTGGGGCTTGAGGAGCAATCGCTCGGCGCCCGCTACCGGGTGCCGCAATGGGGCCGCGCGGGGCAGGATCTGCTCTTCGGGTTCGAGCTGCGTCATATCGACGACGACGCCTATGAGGAATATGGCGGCACCGTCACCGCCGGGATCGAGCGGGAGCTGACGCCGGAACTGACCATCGGCTTCGGCGGCCTCGCCGAGATCGCTCGGGTCACCGATGATGACGGGACCAAGGATTCCCGGCTGATCGGCCTGCCGCTCTACGCCGCCTTTGACAACACCAACGAAGATCTCGACCCATCCAAGGGCGTTCGCGCCCGCGTCTCCGCCACGCCCTTCGCCGGGGTGGTGGGCGATACCCCGGCGGGATTCACCATCCTGGACGGCTCCGCCTCGACCTATTTCGACCTTACCGGCGAGCGTCTCTACATCCTCGCGGCGCGCGGGCGGCTCGGCTCGATCCTCGCGGGCGATTTCGACGTGGTGGCCGCCAACCGGCGGCTCTATTCCGGCGGCGGCGGCTCGGTCCGCGGCTATGCGGAACGGTTCATCGGACCGCTCGACGCCGATGACGATCCGACCGGCGGCCTTTCCGTCGCGGAGCTTGGGCTGGAGATGCGCGCCCGCGTCTCCGAAACCTTCGGCGTCGTCGGCTTCGTTGAGGCCGGCACGGTTTCCACCGAACTTTTCCCGGCCTTCGACGAGGGTGTGCAGGTGGCCGTCGGCGGCGGCGTGCGCTATTTTTCACCCATCGGCCCGCTTCGCTTCGATATCGGTATCCCGGTCAATCCGCGCGACGTGGACGATTTCTTCCAGTTCTACATCTCCATCGGGCAGGCTTACTGATGCGCCGGCTCCTTCCCCTTGTGCTGATCCTTTGCCTCGCGGTTCCGGCTGCGGCGCAGTTCTCCTTCCTCGGGATCAAGAACTCGCTGGTCGATTTCGCGCTCGACCAGATTTCCGTGCCGGGCGAGTTGGAGATCACCGCCGAAGGGGTGGAGGACAGCGAAGAGGGCGCGACCGAGATCGTCGGCCTCGCGGTTGCGGATGGCGAAGGCGTCTGGCTGCGGGTAGAGCGCCTGTCGGTGCGCTGGAACGCCTCGCGCATCCTCCGCGGCCAGCTGGAAATCAACCGCCTCGCGGCCAATGGGGTCGAGGTGCTGCGCGCGCCCGCATCCGAAGCGGTTGCGGTCGAGGTAAAGGAGGACAGCGCCCTCGCGCAAACCGATGACGACCCGTTCGACTGGCCCCGCTCCCCCATAACCACCCGGATCGAGCTTCTGGAGCTTCTGCGCGTCTCCATCGCCCCAGGCGTTATCGCCGATCAGAGCGTCGATTTCGACGCGACCGGCTCGTTGCGCGATGAGGGCGACGAGCAGGCGCTGAAACTCGAAGTCACCCGCACCGACGCGGTCGCCGGGCGTATTCTGGTGGATTTCCTCCGTGATTTCGCCACCAATGAGCTGAATCTGACGCTGGAGGCGGACGAAGCGCAGGGCGGACTGGTCGCCGCGCTGGCCGGCATCCCGAATGAAAGCGCGAGCCGGGTGCGGCTCAAGGCCGAAGGACCGCTCACCGACTGGTCGCTGACGCTGGACGCCGGGGTGGATGAGGTGCTCGCCGCCGAGGGTTCCGCCAAGGTCGCCGCCATCGGCCCGCTCGCCGTTAACGCGGATTTCACCGTCATCCCCGGCCCGGCGCTGGCCGAGACCTACGGCCCGGCCGTCGCCGCCGCGTTGTCGCCGAGCGCGAGAATTCGCTTCGACATCGCGGAGGACGACAATGGGTTGGTGACGATCCGCGAGGGCGGGATGGTCGCCGCCGATCTCACGCTTGACGCGCGCGGAACCTATGACCGCCGCGCCGCGGTCGCCGATCTCGCTGTTGAGTTCGAGGCCCGCTCCGGGCTCGCGGAACTGGCCGATGGCGTCGAATTCGAAAGTTTCGGCTTCACCGGCGCGCTCGAAGGCCCGCTCGACGACCTGCTCGCAGACGGGCGCATCGCGCTCGCCGGGCTCAAGACAGCGGCGGTGGATATCGCAGCGGCCGATCTTGCCGCGAAGGTCACGGTGAAGGGCGACGTGATCGCCCTGGATGTCGGCGGCGGCGCAGAAGGCCTGCGCCTCGACCGGCTCGGCCCCGACCTGCTCGGCGAGGCGGAAATCAGGGTCGACGGCGTCTATGACGGCTCCACCGCCCGGCTCGCCACCTTCCGCATCGCCGCCGCGCCCCTGACGCTGGAGGCGAGCGGCGAAGCCGATCTGGTGGAGGAGACCGCGAATTTCTCCTACAAGCTTTCCGCGCCGGAACTTGGCCCCCTCGCCGCCGCCTATGATCAGGACGCGAAGGGCTCCATCGCCGCCGAAGGCGCGGTCACCGGCCCCTTCGCCCTGCCCCGCCTCGCCGGTTTCATGGCGCTCGAAGGCCTGCGCTATCAGGGCGAAAGCTATGGCGCCGTCCGGCTTGAGCATGACGCGACCTCCGGCGAAACGCCGGAGGGCGCGGTCAAGCTTTCCGCCGATGGCTCACGCTTTGGCCCCGTCACCTTCGACGGTGACTTCCGCATGGCGGACCAGGCGCTGGCCCTCAGCGATCTCGTCGCTACCGGGCTTGGCGCCCGCATCGCGGGGGCGCTGGAGATCGATCTCGCCGACATGCTGATCGACGGCGCCGTTGATATCGACGCGCCCGACCTCTCGTCGCTGAGCGAGGCGCTTGGCCAGCCCGCCTCCGGCGCGGTAAAGGGCCGCGTGGCGCTGGCGTCGGCGGACGCAAAGCAATCCGTCGACCTCGACCTTGACCTCGACGGGATCGACGCCGCCGATATCCGCATCGCCTCCGCCAAGCTGGAGGCGCGGGTCACTGACGCGCTGGGGAAACCCGCCGCCAATGGCGCGCTGACCGCCACAGGGGTGCAAACGCCTGGCGCCAGCGTCGCGCGGCTGGCGCTGAAAGGCGAAGGCTCCGCGCTGACCAGCCCGACTCCGGCCTTCGACGTGACCGCGGATTTTGAAGGCGCCGTCGCCGGACCTGCCAGCGTCGGCTCCGGCGCGTTGACCGCGAAGGGCGATCTTTCCGCCTTTGACGCCGCTGTGAGGGCGACGAATATCGCCGCCGACGAGACGCTCGGCGATGCGGAGGTCGCCGCTCTCTCCCTCACCGCCCGCATCACCGACGCGCTTGGCGACCCGGCGGCGGTGGGCGAAGTAGAGGCGAGCGGCGTTTCCGGCTTCGGCATGGCCCTGGCCGGGCTGAAGGCGTCCGGCTCGGCCAGCGCGCTGCTCTCCGCGCCGGTTTTCGATGTTGCGGCTGAGCTTGATGGCGCCGAGATCGGCGCCGCGCGCATCGCCGGGACCACGATCACCGCCAAGGGCGATCTTGAGGATCTGACCGCGACGCTCCGCGCCCGCTCGATCGACGCGGGCGGCGTCTCCGTCGCCACCGCCGCGCTCGACGCGCGGGTGATCGAGGCGCTCGGGGGCGACCCGGATATCGACGCCAACCTCAAGCTCGGCGCCGCCAATCTTGGCGCCGCCAGCCTCAGCGGCGCGGCGCTCACGGCCAAGGGGCGGCTTTCCGCGCTCTCACTTGCGCTCAACGCCGATGGAGCGCTTGAAAATGGCGATCCGATCAAACTCGCGATGGCGGCGAAAGCCAATCTCGCCGGAGCTGGGCCGGAGGCGACCATCTCGCGGCTTTCCTTCGCTGCGGGTGAGACGGAAATCGCGCTTCGCACCCCGCTCCGCGTCACCTCGGCGGATGGCGCGACGCGCATCAGCGGGCTTGACCTCTCGCTCCCCGGCGGCGGGTTGACCGGGTCCGCGACGCTTCATGGCGGCGGGATTTCCGGCGACCTCGCGCTCGACGCCCCTGATCTTCGCCCGGTGGCCGACCTCGCCGGGTTGCCGCTCGATCAGGGCGCGCTGCGCCTCACGGCGAAGTTCGACACCCGCGCGGGCAGCGCTGGCGCCGATGTCGCGGTCGATGCGACGGGCCTCAGGTTTTCCGAAGGCGTCACCGATATCGGCGCGCTCGACATCGTGGCGGATCTCGACTGGAATGGCCGGAAGGCGGATGTGACCGCCTCGATCTCCGGCCCCTTCGGCGATCCGGTGCGCCTCCGGGCCTCCGCTCCGCTCCGCCCGACAGGCGGGCTCCTGCCCGAGGCGCCGCCCAGCGGCCAGCTATCCGGCTCCGTCGACTGGAACGGAGAGATCGGCGAGCTTTGGGCGCTGGTTCCCGCGCCGGGCCATGTGCTCGGCGGCGTGGCGCGGATCGCGCTCCAGCTTTCCGGAACCGTCGCCAAACCCGAATTCGGCGGCGAAGTGGGGCTGACCGACGGGCGCTATGAGAACCTCGACACCGGCACCATCCTCGTCAACATCACCGCCCGCTCGCAGATGGAGCTCGGCGGCGGCATGACGATCAATCTCGACGCCGATGACGGCTCGGGCGCGCCGGTCGCCGCGCGGATCGAGTTGAAGGATGGCGATGTAGACGCCCGTGTGCAGGCGACGAGCGCGACACTGGTGCGGCGCGACGACGTCACCGCCGTTCTGAGCGTTGATATCGCGGCGGTCGGCCCGCTGACCGGCCCGGATGTCAGGGGAACCATCAATATCGACCGCGCGGAAGTGCGCCTAGTCGCGGCGACGCCGCCCGGCGTCGCCGATCTCGGCCCGGTGCGGATCAAGGGCCAGCCGATCGAGCCGGAACCGGCGGCGGCCGGCGGCGACATCACGCTTCATGTCGACGTGACCGGGCCGCAGGACATTTACGTCCGCGGGCGCGGGCTCGACAGCGAATGGAAGGTGGACCTCGAAATCCGGGGCACCGCCGCGACGCCGATCATCAAGGGCGCCGTGGAAAAACGCCGGGGCGTCCTTTCCTTCCTCGGGCGGAGCTTCGATCTCGATCGGGGCGCGGTGCGTTTCACCGGCGCGCCCGGCATCGATCCGACGCTGGACGTGCAACTCTACCACGAAAATGAAGGCGTCAGAGGCGGCGTCACCGTCGCCGGCACGGCGAAAGCGCCGGACATAAGCTTCACTTCCCGCCCGAGCCTGCCGGAGGAGGAAGTGTTGCCGCGCGTGCTGTTCGGCCGCTCGAAGCAATCGCTTTCCGCCGGTGAGGCGCTTTCGCTCGCCCTTGGGCTCGCGACGTTGATGGACGGAACCGGCGGCGCCATCGGCGGGGTGCGCGGCGCCGTCGGCCTCGACGTGCTGCGCATAGACGACACCGAAGAGGGCGCCGCCGTCACGCTCGGCTCCAATGTCACGGACGATGTGTTCGTCGGCGCCAAGCAGCCCATCGGCGGCGGCTCCGGCAGCGTGGTGGTGGAGATCGAGATATACGAAGACTTCAATATCGAGAGCGAGGTCGGCCCCGATGTCGGCACCTCGTTCGGTCTGAAATGGAAGAAGGACTTCTGAGCGGGCGGCCCGCCGCCGCTGAACCGGCGCCGCCTCAGCTTTCCTTACGTTTTCGCCGCCGCTCGGGCATGCTTCGCACATGCACGTTGCGCTGCGGGAACGGGATCTCGATCCCGGATTCCTTCAGCGCCCGCCAGACGTTCAGATAGCAATCGGAGGCGACGTTCGCGGCGCCGTTATGCGGATCGGCGATCCAGAATCGCGCCACCGGATCGATTGCGCTGTCGCCAAACCCCCTGACCAGCACGTTCACCTTGTGGCTTTCCAGCACGCGCGGCGTCTTCGCCGCCGCCTCCCTTATCAGCGCAATCGCGGCGTCGAGATCGGTGTCATAGGCGACGCCGATCGGCAGTTTCCGTCTGACCGCACTGTCGGAATTGGTCCAGTTCCAGAGCGGTTCAACAAATAATCCGTTTTAACCGCATGGGCTGAACCCCATACACAGAATTTCTGATACTCCCCCCTCACAAAATCCCCGGCAAATTCAACCCCTGCTCCCGCGCGCACTCGATCGCCTCCTCATAGCCCGCATCGGCGTGGCGCATCACCCCCGTCGCCGGGTCGTTCCAAAGGACGCGGCCGATCCGCTTCGCCGCCGCTTCGGTCCCGTCGCAGCAGATCACCATGCCGGAATGCTGGGAAAACCCCATGCCGACGCCGCCGCCGTGGTGGATCGAGACCCATGTCGCGCCGGAAGCGCAGTTCAAAAGCGCGTTCAGCAGTGGCCAGTCCGAAACCGCGTCGGAGCCGTCCTTCATCGCCTCCGTCTCGCGGTTGGGCGAGGCGACCGAACCGGAATCGAGATGATCGCGCCCGATCACCACCGGCGCCTTCAACTCCCCCGACGCCACCATCTCGTTGAAGGCGAGGCCGAGCCGGTGGCGCTGGCCGAGCCCGACCCAGCAGATCCGCGCCGGAAGGCCCTGAAACGAAATCCGCTCGCGCGCCATGTCGAGCCATTTGTGGAGGTGTTCATCGTCGGGGATCAGCTCTTTCACCTTGGCGTCGGTCTTGTAGATATCTTCGGGGTCGCCCGAAAGCGCGCACCAGCGAAATGGCCCGACGCCCCGACAAAAGAGCGGGCGGATATAGGCCGGCACGAAGCCCGGAAAGGCGAAGGCGTTCGACAGCCCCTCCTCCAGCGCGACCTGGCGGATATTGTTGCCGTAATCGAGCGTCGGCACGCCGGCGTTCCAGAAATCAACCATCGCCGCGACATGGATCTTTATCGAGGCCCGCGCCGCTCGCTCCACCGCCTTCGGATCGCTTTCCCGCTTTTCACGCCATTCGGCCATGCTCCAACCCTGCGGCAGGTAGCCATTCACCGGATCGTGCGCGGAGGTCTGGTCGGTGACGATGTCGGGGCGCACGCCGCGCTTCATCAATTCGGGAAAGATATCGGCGGCGTTGCCGAGCAGGCCGACGGATTTCGCCTCCCCCGCCTCGGTCCAGCGCCGGATCATCTCCAGAGCTTCATCCAGCGTATCAGCTTTTTCGTCCAGATATCTGGTTCGCAGGCGAAATTCTATGCTATCAGGATTGCACTCTACGGCCAGACAACAGGCCCCGGCCATCACCGCCGCCAGGGGCTGCGCGCCTCCCATGCCGCCCAGCCCGCCGGTAAGTATCCATTTGCCCTTCAGATCGCCGCCGTAATGCTGGCGCCCGGCTTCCACGAAAGTCTCATAAGTTCCCTGCACAATGCCTTGGGTTCCAATATAAATCCACGAACCGGCGGTCATCTGGCCGTACATGGCCAGACCCTTCTTGTCCAATTCGCTGAAATGGTCCCAGGTCGCCCAATGCGGCACCAGATTTGAGTTGGCGATCAACACGCGGGGCGCGTCCTCATGGGTGCGAAAGACCCCGACAGGCTTGCCTGACTGCACCAGCAACGTCTCATCCGCCTCCAGCGCCTTCAGGCTGGCGACGATCTGGTCGAAATCCGCCCATGTCCGCGCCGCCCGGCCGATGCCGCCGTAAACCACAAGCTCATGCGGGTTTTCCGCCACATCGGGGTGCAGATTGTTCATCAGCATCCGCATTGGCGCTTCGGTCAGCCAGCTTTTCGCTGTGATCTCGGTTCCGGTCGGCGGATAGACGTCGCGTATGTTGTGGCGTGGGCCGGGGGACTGGGTGTTCATTATGTCATCTCCTCAAGGCTGAATTCCAGCGCGGCGGCTTTCGATAGCGCGCCAGTGCGCACCAGCGCCGCCGCGGCCTCCATCTCCGGTGCCATGTAACGGTCTTCGGCCAGAGCTGGCGTCGCCTCGCGCAGCCGCTTCAGCACCGGCGCGAGGCCGGGAGAGGTTTGCAGGGGCGCCCGGCATTCGACCCCCTGCCCCGCGCAAAGCGCCTCGACCCCGAGGATCACGCCGAGATTGTCGTTCATGCGTCGCAGCCGCAGCGCGGCATGCGCCGCCATGGAGACATGATCCTCCTGATTGGCGGAGGTCGGGGTCGAGTCGGTCGTGCACGGGTTGGCGAGGTGCTTGTTCTCGCTCATCAGCGCCGCCGTCGTGACCTCGGCGATCATGTAGCCGGAATTGAGGCCGGGATCGGGCGTCAGGAACGGCGGCAGGTCGAAGGAAAGCGTCGGGTCCACCATGACCGCGACGCGGCGCTGCGCGATGGCGCCGATCTCCGCTATGGCGATGGCGATCTGGTCGGCGGCGAAACCCACAGGCTCGGCGTGGAAATTGCCGCCGGAGACGATGCGCCCTTCTTCAACCAGCACCAGCGGATTGTCGGTGACGGCGTTGGCCTCCACCTCCAGCACCCGCGCGGCCTGGCGGAGAAGATCGACGCAGGCGCCGAGCACCTGCGGCTGGCAGCGGATGCAGTAAGGGTCCTGCACCCGCGCGTCGTCCTCCCGGTGGCTGTCGCGGATGGCGGAGCCCTTCATCAGCCGGCGCATCGCCGCCGCCACGTCGATCTGGCCGCGATGGCCGCGAAGACGATGGATCGCCTCCATCAGCGGCGCGTCGGAGCCCATGACTGCATCGGTCGAAAGGCAGGAGATGACAATGGAGGCGCGCGCCGCCTCCCACGCGCGCCAAAGGCCGGCGAGCGCGTTGGCGGTGGAAAACTGCGTGCCGTTGATCAGCGCCAGCCCCTCCTTCGGGCCAAGTGTGATCGGGGATAGCCCAGCTGCGCCAAGGGCCTCCGCGCTTTTCATGCGGCGGTTATCGAATATCGCCTCCCCCTCGCCGATCATCGCGGCCGCCATATGGGCGAGCGGAGCGAGGTCGCCTGAGGCGCCGACCGAGCCTTGCTCGGGGATGGCCGGGATCACGCCCTTTTCCAGCATCGCCTCAATCTGGGCGATGACCTCCCAGCGCACGCCGGAGGCGCCGCGCCCGAGCGAAAGCAGCTTCAACGCCATCATCAACCGCGTCTCGGTTTCAGGCAGCGTGGCGCCGACGCCCGCCGAATGGCTGAGGATCAGGTTTCGCTGCAGCGTCGCGGTGTCTTTCGCTTCGATCTTGCGGCTCGCGAGTTTGCCGAAACCGGTGTTGACGCCGTAAACTGGCTCGTCCGCCGCCGCCGCGCGGGCGACAAACGCGGCCGCAGCCTCGACCGGGCCGCGCGCCTCGGGCGCAAGCTTCGGCGCGACGCCATCGCGCCAGATCGTCTCCAGTTGCGCCAGCGTCGTCGCGCCCGGTGTCAGGATCATGTCTCAGCCCCCGCGAAAAGCCGCTCATGGAGCGGGTTGAAGCCTATCCTGTAGGCCAGCTCAGCCGGATGCCCGACATCCCAGATCGCCAGATCGGCGCGAAGGCCCGGCGCGATCATTCCCGCGTCCCGCAAGCCCAGCGCCTTGGCGGCGTTGCGCGTCGCGCCGGTCAGCGCCTCTTCCGGCGTCATGTGGAAGAGCGTGCAAGCCATGTTCATCGCCAGCAGCAGCGACGCGAGCGGTGAAGAGCCGGGGTTGCAATCGGTCGCCACCGCCATCGCGGTTCCCGCCTCACGGAACGCCTCGACCGGCGGACGGCGCTTTTCGTTCAGAGTGTAGAAGGCGCCAGGCAGCAGCACCGCCACCGTGCCCGCCTGCGCCAGCGCCGCCGCGTCGCCCGCATCGGCGTATTCGAGATGATCGGCGGAAAGCGCCCCATGGCGCGCCGCCAGCCGGGCGCCGCCGGTATTGGAAAGCTGTTCGGCATGCAGTTTCACCGGCAAGTGGTGCTTGGCCGCGCGTGCGAAAACCGCGGCGATCTGGTCGGGGTTGAAGGCGATGCCTTCGCAGAACCCGTCCACGGCGTCGATCAGCCGTTCTTCCGCCGCCGCGTCGAGCGCGGGCAGGCAGATCTCGCGCAGGTAGGCCTCCGGGCTGCCCTTGAATTCGGGAGGAACCGCGTGGGCGCCGAGGAACGTGGTCCTGATCCGCACCGGCCGCAGCGCCGCCAGCCGGCGCGCGGCGCGCAGCATCGTCAACTCCGTCTCCAGATCGAGGCCATACCCGGATTTAACCTCCACCGTCGCCACGCCCTCGCCGATCAGCGCGTCGAGCCGGGGCAGCGCGGAGGCGACCAGCGCGACCTCGTCCGATCCGCGGGTGGAGTTCACCGTGGAGAGGATGCCGCCGCCGGCGCGCGCGACCTCTTCATAAGTCGCGCCCTTGAGCCGCATCTCGAATTCCCAGGCGCGGTGCCCGCCATGGACGAGATGCGTGTGGCAGTCGATCAGCGCCGGGGTCACGAGCCGGCCTTCCATGTCGCGCCGCTCGAAATCGGGGAAAGCGTCGGCTTCCTCTGTCAGCCCGACCCAGCGGATCCGGCCGTCCTTGATCGCGATGGCGCCCCGGTTGATAAGCCCATAAGGGGCTTGTCCGGCGTTGAGCCCGTTGGCCATCGTGGCGATGGCGGCGTTGGTCAGAAGCAATCTCGTCATGGGTGTTGATTCTTCTTATGTCTGGATTTATTAAAAATATGTCTGCACATAATATTCCTGTCAAGGAGCCGCCATGCCGGAAATCTGGGCCGAACAGGCGCTGACCGCCGAAGGGTGGCGCAGCGACGTGCGTGTGGTGATCGACGCCGAAGGTCGGATCGAAAGCGTGACGGAGGGCGCCCAGCCAGGCGGGCATCGCGTCGGCGCGTTGCTGCCGGCGCCGGGCAACGTCCATTCGCACGCCTTTCAGCGGGCGATGGCCGGGCTGACGGAGCGGCGCGGCCCCGACCCTCAGGACAGTTTCTGGACCTGGCGGCGCCTGATGTACCGCTTTCTGGATCAGCTCGGCCCCGACGATGTCGAGGCGATCACCGCATTGGCGCAGATCGAGATGATGGAGGCGGGGTTCGCCGCTTCGGGGGAGTTTCACTATCTGCACCGGCGGATCGACGGCGGCGATTACGACGACCCGGCGGAGATGTCGGCGGCGGTTGTCCGCGCCGCGTCGATAACCGGGATCGGACTGACTCTCCTGCCTGTTCTCTATGAGGTCGGGGGCTGCGACGGCCGCCCGCTCGGCCCCGGCCAGCGGCGCTTTGGGTCCACGCCCGACAGTTTCGCAGCCCTTCATGAACGCGCAGGCGCGCATCTGAGAGCGCTTCCCGACGACGCCGCGCTCGGGCTGGCGCCGCATTCGCTTCGCGCCGTGACGCGGGAAGGATTGGCGGCGGCGGTCGGGCTGGCGGGGGACGGTGCGGTTCATATCCACGTCGCCGAACAGGTGGCGGAGGTTGAGGAGGTTCAGGCG
>JBBDTD010000219.1:0-4674 GCA_040904645.1 Paracoccaceae bacterium | reverse complement strand
CGCTCGCTGCCGGCATCGCTCCGGTGGTCATGCTCATGACCGCAAATGCAGGCGCCCACGGACGAAAGCCGGGAGGTCGAGGCATGTGGCGCTGGAGCAGGCCTGTCGGCCGGGGCCAGAATGTCTTGAGGCCAGATCAGACCAATACCTCCGCTCAAACGTTGCCCTCAGAAAGGATGAAGGATGATACGGTCGATCAGGAAGATCCCGCCACTGCAAGGGCCCGTTTCAACCGCTCTGGCAGCGACCGTTGCGATAGCCATGACGGCGGGCGCAGCTATGGCGCAGGACTATCAAAACAGTTTGGCGATTTACGGTCTCGTGCCTTGGGTCGACACAGAGGTGACGGGAAGCGGCGGCGATTCCGCCGAGTCATCGGTGACACCCGGTGACATCATGGACTCACTGGAATTCGGTTTCATGGCCGCCGGTGAGAGCCGGTTTGGGAAGTTCAGTTTTCTTTATGACGCCATCTACACTGATCTTGGCGAGAGCGGTACGCTTGGCGGGCCATTCGCCGGGACGGCCAAAGTCGATGTCAAAATGCTGCTTGCGACAGCCGCACTTGGCTATGTGCTTCACGAAGAGAACGGCACGCTGCTTCAGGGATATGGCGGCATCCGCGTTGTCGACGTCCGGACCGATGTTGGCCTGGTTGGTGGTGGCCCTGTCGGGGCGGCTTTTGACGCCAGGTTCGACAAGACCTGGGTCGATCCGATGATCGGTCTGCGCGGGCGTGTCGAGATCAACGACAAGGTGTCTCTTGGCGGCTTTGCCAGCATCGGCGGTTTCGGCGTCGGGTCGGACCTGTCCTTCGATATCTTCGGCGGCGTGGAATATGCGTTCAGCGAGCGATTCAGCGCCAATGCCGGGTTCCGTTACATGTCCTTCGACTATGACGCCGGCAATGCTGACCTGGATCTGAAAATGTATGGACCCGTGTTCGGCATCACCATGCGCTTCTGATGAGGATGAGTGAAGTGCGGCCTGAAGGACGGCGCGCTCCGGCTGAAGCCGGTGGTTTGCACCCAGAGAATGGAAAAGCAAACGCCAGGCAGAAAAAATATCGGAGTGGGAACGAGTCGCGCGGCGTGCGCCCTCTCCCGATGAGCCAGGCGACTTCCCGGACCATGAAAAACCCTGTATCGGGTTGATCGGCCTTTCGCATGCAGTCCCGGCTCGAGAAAACATGAATCTGGTTTCATTTCCATGCGCCCCGCGCCTCTACCGCTTCGCGGCCGCAGCTCCGGGTCCGGCGCTCTTCGTCGGCGCGGCGGCCGCAGTCAGCGAATGCGCGCCGCCGGACGGCTACCGCGCGGATGCATGCCGGTGACCGAAATCGACCGGCCCGCCACCCACACCCCGCCGAAGGAGCCCGCCTCGCGCCCTCTTCTCGCGCTGATTTACATGATGGGCGCGACGCTGTCGTTTTCCCTGATGGCCGTCGCGGCGCGCGAGTTGGCCGGGCGTCTGGATACGTTCGAGATCATGACCTATCGGTCGATGATCGGCGTTTTCGTCGTTGTTACGATAATTTATGCGCGCGGCCTTCAATCACAGGTGAAAGCGCGGCGGATGGGGCTGCACTTCATTCGTAATCTTACGCATTTTGTCGGCCAGAATCTCTGGCTCTACGCCGTGGCGCTGATCCCCTTCAGCCAGCTCTTCGCTTTCGAGTTCTCGGTCCCGCTCTGGGTGGCGCTGACGGCGCCGTTCTTTCTCGGCGAAAAGCTGACCCGCACCCGCATCGCAGCGGCGGTCATCGGCTTTGTCGGCATCTTGCTGGTGGCGCGCCCTGACGCATCAAGCCTCAGCCCCGGCGTGGCCGCCGCCGCGCTCGCGGCCTTGGGCTTCACCGCCGCTTCGATCACCACCAAGCTGCTGACCCGCACTGAAGCCACGATTTCAATCATGTTCTGGCTGACGCTGATGCAGCTTGCGTTCGGAATCGTCGCGGCGGGATGGGATCTCGACTTCGCGCTCCCCACCCTCAGCGATCTGCCGTGGGTTTTCGCGGTCGGGTTTTGCGGGCTGACGGCGCATTTCTGCATCACCACGGCGCTTTCCCATGCCCCCGCGACGGTCGTGACGCCCTTCGATTTCGCGCGCCTGCCGATCATCGCGGTGGTAGGCATGCTGTTCTATGATGAGCCGCTTATGGCGACAGTGTTCCTCGGCGCCGCGATCATCTTCGCGGCCAACTTTCTCAACATCCGGGCCGAGATCGGCGGCCGGGCGCGGGCGCCGCGAAAACGCCGCGCCTGACGGGCTTTTCCACTGCGCTCGGCAATGCTATTGGCGGCTCGAAAATTCAAGGAGCAAGATATGAACCTCGACGCGATTCCGGCGGGCAAGAACCCGCCCAGCGACATCAACGTGGTCATCGAGATCACCGGCGGCGCCAATGGCGGCCAGCCGGTGAAATACGAGATCGACAAGGACTCCGGCGCTGTCTTCGTCGACCGGATCGTCAACACGCCGATGTTCTACCCGTGCAATTACGGCTTCGTGCCGAACACGCTGCACGACGACGGCGACCCGACGGATGTGCTCGTCCTCTGCGATTTCACTCTGCAGCCCGGCGTCGTGATCCGCTGCCGTCCGGTCGGGGTCCTGAAGATGGAGGACGATGGCGGCATGGACGACAAGCTGATCGCCGTCCCCCACGTCAAGACCGACCCGTTCCAGGCGCATATCCAGGACCTGACCGACGTGCCGCAAAAGACGCGCGATCGGATCAAGCACTTCTTCGAGCATTACAAGGATCTCGAAGAGGGCAAATGGGTCAAGGTCATCGGCTGGGGCGACAAGGCCGAGGCCGAGGCCATCCTGCAGAAATCCGTCGACGCAGTAACGAAGTAAGCCGCCGACGATGACAAGAGAGAGCGCTTCGACGGCCCCGGCCAACGGGGCGTTCTTCGCCCGGCCAGCCCAATGAGCCGCTCCGAACGCGGCCCGATCATCGGGCTGGCGATCGCGGAAACCGCGGTCTGGGCCGGGCTCTTCTACACGTTTCCAATCCTGCTCCTGCGGTTCGAAGCCGATTTCGGCTGGTGGCGCGATGAAGTGGCGCTGGCCTTCACGCTCGCGCTCGCAGCGCAGGCGCTCGCGGCGCCGCTCGCGGGGCGGGTGGTGGATCGGGGTTATGGCGCGGCGATGCTGCCGCTCGCCGCGATCGCGGGCGGGGCCTGCCTGATCGGCCTGTCTCTCATCGAGAGCCGAACCGGTTTTTACGCGCTCTGGACATTGATAGGGTTCTTCGCGGCCTTTTGTCTTTATGAGCCGTGCTTCGCCTTCCTCGTGCGGGTGAAGGGCGTCGAAGCGCGCGGCGCGATCACCCTCGTCACCCTTGTCGCCGGGTTCGCGTCCACCCTCGCCTTCCCCCTCGCCGACTGGATCGCCCAGGAAGCCGGATGGCGCGCCGCCATCCAGGTGTTCGCGGCCGGTGCGATCCTGATCGCCGCCCCGCTTTTCTATTGGTCCGCCCGACGCCTCTCGGCGGATGGCCCCGCCCGGCCAACGAAGGCGGACGGCGTCGCGGCGCGCGAAGCGGCGAAGGCGGCGCGGCGGCGAACGGCGTTCTGGCTGCTGGCGGTGACGTTTCCCTTGGTCGCGCTGACCCATGGCGCGATGATCAGCCATCTGATGCCCATCCTCGACAGCCGCGGCGCGCTTGGCGCGGAGGCGGTGATCGCGGCGTCCCTGATCGGGCCGGCCCAGGTCGCGGGCCGGATTGCGATCACGATCTTCGCCCGGCGGCGCGCGGCGTTGTCGCTGATGATCGGCGGCTACATCACCGCCGGCGTCGCCTATCTCCTCCTCCTTTCGGCGAGCGAGCCGGACTGGCGGATCTACACCGCGATCATCGCCATTGGCGCGGCGAACGGCGTCCTCTCCATCGCCAAGCCGCTGACAACGATGGAACTCCTCGGACGGGAAGGTTACGGAGCCATCGCAGGGGCGCTGGCGACGCCCTTTATCGCCGGGTTCGCGGCCGCGCCCTATCTGGCGGTCGTCATCTGGCGGGTCGGCGCCTACGAACTGCTGCTTCGCTCCGCGGCGGCGCTGGCGCTGCTGGGGGCCGGGCTTCTGATGACGGCGCGCATCGTCGCGGCGCGCGCAAGCCGGGATTGATCAGCGAGCCCTTTGCGCGTTAACGCTCTCACCACCCGCCAATGGCGCGGCGAGGCGCGGAGGCGAGAATGATTTACGAGACGGCGGAAGACTGGACCGGGGCGGCGTGCAAGGCGGTCGCGCTGATCGGCATGTCCGGCGTCGGCAAGACCCGGATCAGCGAGCTTCTGCGCGAGGAAGGCGACTGGTTCCATTATTCCGCCGACTACCGGATCGGCACGCGCTATCTGGACGAAGAAATCACCGACGATTTCAAGCGCGAGGCGATGAAGAACCCCTATCTGCGGGACCTCCTGCGCTCGGATTCGATCTACATCGCCTCCAACCTGTCGTTCCACAATCTGACGCCGCTATCGACCTGGCTCGGCAAACCGGGCGACCCCGCGAAGGGCGGAATTCCGTTCGACCAATACCTGGCGCGTCAGCGGTTGCACCGTGCGGCGGAGATCCACGCCATGCTTGACGCGCCCGCCTTCATCGAGCGCGCGCGCGCGCTCTATCGTTATGACCATTTCATCTGCGACACCTCCGGCTCCGTCT
>JBBDTD010000218.1:0-4718 GCA_040904645.1 Paracoccaceae bacterium | reverse complement strand
GCAACCCGGATCCCGCCAGCATCCGCAACAACGCGGCGTCGGCGGGGCTGCGCTGCTGTTCGTCGCGCTGGCGCTCGATTTCCTCGCGCTCTTGCGGCGGATAGGCGCGCAGCGGCGGCTCCGCCCCGTAAAGCGCGCGCATCATGATGTCGCGCACGATCGGCGCCGCGACCGCCGAGCCGCCGCCGCCATGCTCGACGATCACCGAGCAGGCGTAGCGCGGCCGCTCATACGGCGCGAAGGCGACGAAAAGCGCATGGTCGCGCCGCTCCCAGGGGAGGTCTTCGTTGCGGGAGACGCCGCGCGCGCGTTCGGCGGTGGTGATGCGCCGCACCTGGCTGGTGCCCGACTTCCCGGCCATGGTCATCGCAGCGTCGGCGATCCGGCTCCGGTAACCGGTGCCGCCGCGCTCTGAGGAAACCGCGAACATGCCGTCACGAACCAGACGCAGATGCGCCGCGCAAACGTTGCGCGGCGGCGCCTCGGGCGTCGGCGCGGGCGCGCCGTCGATGGTGCGGATCAGCCGGGGCGCCACCCGCCTTCCGTCGCCGCCAAGCCGCGCGGTCATCACCGCGAGTTGCAGCGGGCTCGCCAGCACGAAGCCCTGGCCGATGCCGGTGTTCAGCGTGTCGCCGATCTGCCAGCTCTCGCCTTGCGAGGCGGCTTTCCACGCGCGCGTCGGGGTGAGCCCGTCCCTGACTGCGGTCATCTCCAGCGCCGGGGCGGGGCCGAGCCCGAACCGCACCGCCATTTCCGAGATCCGGTCGACGCCGACGCGCCGGGCGATCTCGTAGAAATAGACGTCGCAGGATGACTTGATCGCCTCGCGCAGCGGGACATGGCCATGGCCGCCGCGATTCCAGCAATGGAAATAGCTGTCGCCAAGCTTGTATCGGCCATTGCAGAACACGCTCTCGTTGGGGCCGACCACGCCGGCTTCGAGGGCGGCGAGCGCGACGATCATCTTGAAGGTGGAGCCGGGCGGATACTGTCCGGAAACGGTCTTGTTGGCGAGCGGCCGGTACGGGTCCTCCAGCAGCGCGGACCATTCGCGTTGACTGATGCCGGTGACGAACTTGTTCGGATCGAATCCGGGGGTGGAAGCGAGCGCGATGATGTCGCCGCTTTCGATCTCCATCAGCACGGCGGCGGCGCTTAGCCCCGCCATGCGCTGTATCGCATAGCGCTGGATGTCGAGGTCGATGGTGAGGCCCAGCTCGGCGCCGGAATCGCCTTCCGTCCGGTCAATTTCCCGAATGATGCGGCCGACCGCGTTGACCTCGATCCGGCTCGCCCCGGCGGAGCCGCGTAGCGCGCGCTCCATCGTGCGCTCGATACCGCTCTTGCCGATATGAAAGTCCGGGATCTGAAAGAGAGGGTCGTCCGCGTCCTCGCGTTGCTGATCCGCCTCCGAGAACCGGCTGACATAGCCGACGACATGGCTAAGCGCCTCGGCTTCGGGATAACGGCGGGAGAGGCCGACCTCCGGCGTGACGCCGGGCAAGGCGGGGGCGTTGGCGTTGATCCGCGCGAAGGCGGCCCAGTCGAGATTCTCCGCCACGGTGACGGGAACGAAGGCGCTTTTGGAGCGGATCTCGCGCAGGGCGCGGCTGCGCTGATGGGCGGGGATGTCGATTATGCGCGAAAGATCGTCGAGCACCGCCTCCACATCGCCGGCCTGCTCGCGAACCATCACCGCGCGGTAGTTTTGCTGATTGACCGCGACGGGGCGACCTTTGCGGTCGGTGATTTCGCCCCGCGCGGGCGGAATCAGGCGGATGTTGATGCGGTTCTCCTCCGCCAACAGCAAATATTCGTCGGCGGCGTCGATCTGCAGCGATTTCAGGCGCCAGAAAAGCCCGCCGACGACCACCGCCTGGGCGCCAAGCAGAATCGCGCCGCGGCGCGTGATCCGGGGGGGCGCACCGGGGCGGCGGTCGTCGCGGCGAAAGCTTAATCGGCTCATCGACGACGCTCCGCCCGCCCGATCAGCCGCAGGTTTTCCTCCGCTTCGCCGCGAATGCGGAAAACATAGCGAAAGAGCAGCGCTACCAGGCAATAGGCGACGATGGTCGCGACCGCGCCGGAGGCGAGCACCTCAAGCGCCGGCGACGGGGCGAGGGTGAGGGTCATCGCCGCGAGATGAAGCGCGGGAATGAGGAACGCCAGCGCCGCGATGACCCCGATTTCAGCGGGCAGGGAGCGGATCAGACGCTCCCGGTGAAAGCGGAGATACTCGACAGCGCCCCAGAGCGTCAGCGCGCCAAGCCCAACAGGCGCGCCGCCAATGACATCGCGCACGAGGCCGAGCAGCAGCACCAGGATCGCCGGCGTCGCGCTTGGTCGCCGGATGGCGAGGAACGCGGCGACGCAAAAGAGGAGATCAGGCGAAGGCCGCGCGGCGGCTCGCGCGTCGATCGGCGCGAGGCCGATCAGGATGGCCAGCCAGCCAAAACTGACCAGAACCGCCATATTGGCGTAGAGCATGGGGCCGGAGGAGCGATCAGCCATGACTCTACTCCACCGCCTGGCCGAGCGTCGGCGGCGCGCCGGCCTCTGGCGTGATGATCAGGCCGCCGGGCGTGTCGATGCGAGTCGAGGGACGATAGAGCAGCACGCGGACGAATTCGAGGCGCTCGTAATCCGCGCCGATCTGCACCCGCGCGCCGTATTCACCGACGACAGCGACCCGCCCGACCGGAAGTTCCGGCGGAAAGACGCCGCCATCTCCGGTCGTCACCACCAGATCGCCAGAGGCGACACCGGCCATCGTATCGAGGAAGTTCAGCCGCGGCGCATCGGAATTTTCGCCGCTCAGGATGGCGCGCCGGCCGGAAGGCAGAACCTTGACCGGCACGCGGCTGTTGAAATCGGTCAGGAGTAACACGCGGGAGGCCCGCGCGCCGACGCCGACGACCCGGCCGACCAGCCCTTCGCCGTCGACGGTGGCGGCGCCGTCGGTCACGCCATCGTCCGCGCCGATATTGAGCAGCGCGGATTGCGCGAAAGGGCTGCCGCTATCGGCGATCACTTCGCCGGCGATGAAGCCGATGCGGGGCGCGAGACGAAGATTGTTCAGGGCGCGGAGCTTGGCGTTCTCACGCTCAAGCTGCTGCGCGGTCTCACGCCATGCGCGCAGGCGCTGGATCTCCTTGCGGAGCGTCTTGTTCTGTTTGTAGGCGTCGGTGAAATTCTCGAAATCCTCGGCCATGTCGGAAACCGCGCCGATCGGGTTCGCGGTCAGCTCGATGGTCGGGGTCGCCCAGTCCGCCAGCTCCATCCTGAGCCGCTCGATCCGGGGATTGTCCGCGCGCCACAGCACGAAAAGCGCCAGCGACAGCAACACCAGCGCGACCAGAATCCCGCGCCGGACGAGCCGACCGAATTCCGCGCCGATGTCGCCACGTTCACGGGACGCCATGATCGCTCCTCTTCACGTCCGCTCAGGGCTTCGCGGGGGCGTGGCCTGTCAGACGCTGTCACGCAGAACATGCCTCAAAGCGGCGCGATGCTCCAGCGCCTTGCCGGTGCCAAGCGCGACACAATTGAGGCATTCCTCCGCCACCGTCACCGCAAGGCCGGTCTGCTCGCGGAGCGCCCGGTCGAGATCGCCGAGAAGCGCGCCGCCGCCGGTCAGCATCACGCCGCGGTCGACAATATCGGCGGCGAGGTCAGGCGGCGTCGCCTCCAGCGCCACCATGACCGCTTCCACGATCTGCTGCACGGTGTCCAGAAGCGCGTCGGCCATCTGCGCCTGGGTGATCTCGATTTGTTTTGGAACGCCGTTGATCAGATCGCGGCCGCGGATCTCCATCGACTTGCCGCGCCCATCATCGGGAGTGCGGGCGGTGCCGATGGCTTTCTTGATTCGCTCTGCCGTGGCCTCGCCGACCAGAAGGTTCTGCTGGCGGCGGAGATAGGAGATGATCGCATCGTCCATCTTGTCGCCGCCAACCCGGATTGAGCGGGCGTAGACGATGTCTCCGAGCGAAAGCACCGCCACCTCGGTCGTGCCGCCCCCCACATCCACGACCATGGAACCGGTCGGCTCCCCGAAGGGCATCCCGGCGCCGATCGCGGCGGCTACGGGTTCCGGGATCAACGCGGCTCTGCGCGCGCCGGCGGAGAGCACACTCTCCATGATCGCGCGCTCCTCCACCGCGGTCGCTCCGTAAGGCACGCAGACGATGACCTGCGGCGCAGTGAAGAACCCACGCCGGTGCACCTTGCGGATGAAATGCTTGATCATCGCTTCGGCGACGTCGAAATCGGCGATCACGCCGTCGCGCATCGGCCGGATCGCCTGAATGGATCCGGGCGTTCGCCCGAGCATCAGCTTCGCGTCCTCGCCGACGGCGAGAACCTCTTTCTTGCCGTCCTTGATGTGGTACGCGACGACGGACGGCTCATTCAACACGATGCCTTTGCCTTTGACATAGACCAGCGTGTTGGCGGTGCCGAGATCGATGGCCATGTCCGAAGAGAACATGCCGAATAGGCCGTTGAACATCAGTAATCGCCTCTTGGCCCATGTGATGGGCAGGTTCAGACGCTGTGCTTATAGGATGCGCGCGGGGAGCGGAAGGCCCGTAGGCCCTGCCTCTCGCCCCGAAACCCGACGCTTCATGGGTCGGTGCGTCAGATTACCACGTTTCAGATAGCAGAGACGCGGGCCCTCCGCCATCAATGGTTTCGGGGGGGGGGGGTGAACGCCCCCC
>JBBDTD010000217.1:0-4745 GCA_040904645.1 Paracoccaceae bacterium | reverse complement strand
CCCCCGCGACTCTCACCATCGTCGATCACCCGCTGGTGCAGCACAAGCTGACGCTGATGCGCGATGTCGGCTGTTCGACCGCGAAATTCCGGCGTCTCCTGCGGGAGATCAGCCAGTTCCTCGCCTATGAGGCGCTCCGCGACCTGCCGCTCACCACCCGGCGCATCACCACCCCGCTGGAGGAGATGGATGCACCGGTGCTGGCTGGCAAGAAGCTGGTGTTCGTGTCGATCCTTCGCGCCGGCAACGGCTTGCTCGACGGGCTGCTGGAATTGGTGCCCGCCGCGCGCATCGGCTTCATCGGCCTCTATCGCGACCCTGAAACGCTGCAACCGGTCGAATATTACAAAAAGCTGCCGGGCGAAATCGCGGAACGCCCGGTGGTGCTCGTCGATCCGATGCTGGCCACCGCCAATTCCGCCATCGCGGCGATCGACAACGTGAAAGCGGCGGGCGCGCGCGACGTGCGCTTCATCTGCCTGCTCGCGTCGCCGGAGGGCGTGGCCAAGATCGCCGCCTCGCACCCGGACGTGAGGGTCTTCACCGCCGCCGTCGATAAGCGCCTGGATGAGAAGGGCTATATCGTTCCGGGGCTTGGCGACGCCGGCGACCGGATGTTCGGCACCAAATAGATGGCGACGCTGCTACTGCGCGGCGCGGGAATCCTCGCGACCCAAGCAGACGCGGGGGAGATCGCCGGCGGCGGTCTCTTTGCGCGCGACGGGGTGATCGAAGCGGTCGGGCCCGCGTCCACGCTGCCCGCGACGGCGGATGAAGTGATCGACGCGGCGGGGGGCGTCGTCACGCCCGGCCTCGTCAACACCCATCACCATCTCTATCAGAACCTGACACGCGCCGTGCCCGCCGGGATCGACGCGCAGCTTTTCGGCTGGCTCCACGCGCTCTATCCGATCTGGGCGCGCATGGGGCCGGAGCATATTCGCATCTCCACCCTCGTCGGCTTGGGGGAGCTGGCGCTTTCCGGCGCCACAACTGTCGCGGACCATCTCTACCTGTTCCCCAACGGCGCGCGGCTCGATGATGAGATCGACGCCGCGCGTGAGACCGGCGTCCGTCTTCATGCGACGCGCGGCGCCATGTCGATCGGTGAAAGCGCCGGCGGCCTGCCGCCCGACACTCTGGTGGAGAACGAAGACGCGATCCTGAAGGATTGTGTCCGCGTCATCGACGCTCATCACGAGGCCGGCGCCGGCGCGATGATCCGCGTCGGCGTCGCGCCCTGCTCGCCCTTTTCCGTCAGCCGCGATCTGATGCGAGAGGCGGCGTTGCTGGCCCGCGACAAGGGGGTCATGCTCCACACCCATCTGGCCGAGAACGATGAGGACGTGGCCTACAGCCTCGCCTCATTCGGCTGTCGCCCCGGCCAATATGCGGAGGATCTGGGCTGGACAGGCGCCGATGTCTGGCACGCCCATTGCGTGAAGCTGGATGCGGATGAGATCGGGCTTTTCGCGCGCAGCCTCACTGGCGTCGCGCATTGCCCTTGCTCGAACTGCCGGCTCGGCAGCGGCATTGCGCCGGTCCGCGCAATGCTGGACGCCGGGGTGAAGGTCGGCCTCGGCGTCGACGGCTCAGCCTCGAACGATTCCGCCGATCTGCTGGCGGAGGCCCGGCTAGCCATGTTGCTCCAGCGCGTCGTGCTGGGCGCCGAGGCTCTGAAAACCCGCGAAGCGCTTCACCTCGCCACGGCGGGCGGCGCCGCGGTTCTTGGCCGCGACGATCTCGGCGCGCTCACCCCCGGCAAACGCGCCGATTTCGTCATCTGGCCGACGGGGGGCATGGAGACCTCCGGCGCATGGGACCCGGTCGCGGCGCTGGTGCTCTGCGCGCCGATCCGCGCGCGCGACGTCTATGTCGAAGGCCGCGCAGTGGTGCGGTCGGGCAGGGTGGTCAGCTTCGATCTTTCCGCCGCGCTCCGTCGCCATGGCGAGCTGACGGTGGGGCTGATCGGCTGATATGCGGGAAACGCCCGAAGCAAACCTCAAGATCGGTGTTTTCAGCGCGCTCGGCGTCATCGCCATCTGGTCCGGCTTCGTTGTCGCCTCGCGCGCCGGTGTCCTTTCCGCCCTGCTGCCCTACGATGTGGCGGCGCTTCGTTTCATCGTCGCCGGCGTCGTCGTTCTGCCGTTCGCCCACGCATGGTGGCCGCGGCATTTACCGCTCGGCGCGCAGATCGCGATGGCCCTTTCGGGGCCCGGCGCGATCTATTCGCTGCTGATCTATGCGGGGCTCGCGAACGCTTCGGCAGCCTTCGGCGGCGTCTTCGCGAACGGCTCGCTGCCGATCTTCACCATGATGCTGATGTTGGCGCTGACGGGCGAGCGACCGGGGCGGGGCCGAATATTCGCGGTGGCGGTCATCGTGCTCGGCGGGGGGTTGCTCAGCTTCAGCGGCCTGCGGCAGGGCGGCCCCGACGTGCTGACCGGGATCGCGTTCTTCCTCGCGGCCTCGGCGACGCTTTCGTGCTATCTCGTCGGCTTCCGCCGGTGGGGCGTGACGCCGCGCCAGGCGCTGGTTCTGGTGAACCTGCCAAGCGCGGCCATCTACCTGCCGATCTGGTGGTTCTTCCTGCCTTCGGGAATGGCGGAGGCCGATGCCGGAACCATCGTCTTTCAGGCGCTCTTTCAAGGCCTTGGGCCGGCTTTCGTGGCGGTCGTGCTCATCGCGCTCACCGCGCGCCATCTTGGCCCGACGCCGACAGCTGGCGTCTCGGCGACGGTGCCGGCGATGGCGGCGATTCTGGCGGTGCCCGTGCTGGGTGAGATCCCGACCCCGGTCGAATGGGTCGGGATCGGCGTTGTCACCCTCGGGCTTTTGCTGCTGTTTCGGGCGCGCTGACGCCCGGTCAGGGCGCCGCCTTCAGCGCCGTTTCCAGATACTCGCGGTTGGCGTCGGTCATGCTGGCCATCTGCTCCGGCGAGATCAGCGTCTGCCCGTCGACGATCACGCCGCGCGCGCCGTCCTCCGCCACAAACCGCGCGCCAAACACCTGCGCCCCGGTGAAATCGACCGAGCGCAGATCCGCTCCGATAAAGCTGGTGCCATTGCAGTTCGAGCCGCGGAAATCCGCATCGACCATGTCCGCATCCTCGAAACTGCCGCCGGAAACCATCGCCCCCTGAAAATTCGCCGAGCGCAACCCCGCGCCGATGAAGCGGCAATTGCGGATCACCGCTTCGGCCGCGTCCAGCCCGCCGAGTTTCTCGCCGGAAAAGTCCACGCCGAGCAGGTCGCGCTTGCCGAGCGATTTGCGCTCGATCATCCGCTCGCGCAGGTCGGGCGGAATGTTGCCGGTGGTGAACCGCTCCTCCGCCCAGGGGTCGGCGTTGTCGTGATAACCGGGCCCGGCCTCCCAGAAGCCGAGCTTGTTGTCCTCGCGGACCTCGACATGCTCCAGCCACTTGACGGATTTATAGAAATAGCGTCCCGGCGTCACCATCCGCACCGGCCCGCCATGGACTTCTTCCAAAGGCGCCCCCTCCGCGTCGAAGGTGATCAGCGGCTGCAACTCTTCGCAAAGCGGCAGCGTCAGCGTGGTGTCATGCGCGCGTTCCGTCCGCGCGATGAAACGCACGAACCGCGCCTCCGGCTTCAAGCCCGCCTCCGCCAGCAGGTCCATCAGCGGAAAGCCCGAAAACACCCGATCGAATTTCGACCAGCGGGTGACGCAGTGGATGTCGATGGTGATCTCGCGGCGTGGCCGCGCCATCAACTCCATAAGCGGGATCTCCAACTCGCGCTCCACCGCGCCGGTGACGCGGATCGTCCAGGGCGCGTCGTCGTCGCGCGGCGCGTTTTCGCCGAGAATCGGCCAGTTCTCGGGGCGACGAAGCAGGCCCTGTCCGGGCGGCAGGCGGGGTTTCTCGTTCATGCGTATCGGCCTTTCCACGGTTTGCCGGCGATCCAGGTTTCCGCGATCGCGCGGTCGTCGCCGAGTATGATGAGGGCGAAAAGCTGATCGAAAACGCTTTCCGCCCGTGCTGTTCGTTGCGCCAGGACCGGCGTCGCCGCCGGATCGAACGCGATGATATCGGCGTCCGCGCCGGCTGCAAGCCTCCCGAGGTTGGGGCGACGCATGGCGCGGGCCGAACCCTCGGTGGCGAGCCAGAGCAATTCCGCCGGGTGCAGCGCGCGCCCTCGAAGCTGCGCGATCTCATAGGCGGATTTCATCGTCGCCAACATCGAAAATGACGATCCGCCGCCGACATCCGTCGCCAGCCCGACCTCGACCCCCGCCGCTTTCAGCCCCCTCACATCGCAAAGGCCGGAGCCGATGAAGGTGTTGGAGGTCGGGCAATGCGCGACGGCGGCGCCGCTTGTCGCCAGCGCGCCGCGCTCGCGTTCGCTCAGGTGGATAGCGTGACCCATGATCGCGCCGGGGCCCACAAGTCCGAAGCGCTGATAGACGCCGAGGTAATCCTCATCGTCCGGGTAGAGCTGGCGCACCCAGTCGATCTCTTCGGGCTGCTCGGAGAGATGCGTCTGCATCGCCAGTTCAGGATGCTCCGCCCAGAGCGCGCCCGCCGCCTCGAGCTGCGCGGGCGAAGAGGTCGGCGCGAAGCGCGGCGTCACCGCATAGGAAAGCCGCCCGCGCCCGCGCCATTTTTCGATCAGTGCTTTCGACTGGTCATAACCGGTCTGCGCATCGTCCATGAGGCCCGCCGGCGCGTGGCGATCCATCATCACCTTGCCGGCGGTCATCGCCGCGCCGCGCCGTTCGGCGG
>JBBDTD010000216.1:0-4813 GCA_040904645.1 Paracoccaceae bacterium | reverse complement strand
TCGGTTGCGCCTTTCTCGCTTGGCCGGGTGACGGAACTTCTGCCCTCCGCGCTGGTGATCGCGTTTCTGGCGGGGGTCGAATCGCTTTTGTCGGCGATGGTCGCGGACCGCATGATGGGCGGGCGGCACCGGCCGAACGCCGAAGTCCTGGCGCAGGGTTTCGCCAATATCGGCTCATCGCTCTTCGGCGGTCTGCCTGCGACCGGCGCGATCGCGCGCACGGCGACCAATGTCCGCGCCGGCGGCAGGACGCCCGTGGCGGGGATCGTCCATGCGCTGGTTATTCTGGTCCTGATGATGGCGGCGGCGCCGCTCGCCGGAGGGCTTGCGATGCCGGCGCTCGCCGGGCTCCTGATCCTTACCGCCTGGAACATGTGCGAGCCGCATAAATGGCGGAGCCATTTGGCGCGCCCCCGCGCAGATGTGGCGCTGCTCTGCATCACGCTGACGCTGACCGTGCTCGCCGATCTGACGGTGGCGATCGGCGTCGGCGTCGCGCTCGGCCTGGCGCTGCGGCTGCGCGGGCGGGGCGAGCCGCCGTCGGACTGGGCGCCGCCGGACAGGTGAGCCGGGGTGTCGTCGGTCAGAAAATGAAATCGACCTCGTCGAAGGCGGAGGCGACATCGTCGAGCACGACGATCCTGCCGCCGTCATAGGCGATGACGACATTGTCCCGCGCCTGAAATATCCGCAGATCTTCCATCCCGTCCGCGCCGGATGCGAATTTTATGAAATCGCGGGGCTGCTCGAAATCGGTGATCACGTCGCGCCCGTCACCCGCGCGGAAGAGAAACCTGTCGCCGCCGCCGTCGCCGGTCAACCGGTCGCCGCCCCGTCCGCCGTCGAGCGTGTCGTTCCCCGCGCCGGCGATCAGATGATCGGGCCCGGCCCCGCCCTTGAGCAGGTCCGCCCCCGCGCCGCCTTTGACGATGTCGCGCCCGGCGCCGCCGGAAAGCAGATCCGCGCCAGCCCCGCCCACAAGCTTGTCCGCGCCGTTCCCGCCGGCGATCCGGTCCGCGCCGCTCTCGCCGCGAAGCGTGTCGCGTCCGCCGCCGCCGGAGAGCGCGTCGGCCCCGCCGCCGCCCTCCAGCCTGTCCGCGCCGCGACCACCCTGCAGGCGGTCGTCGCCAGCGCGCCCGGATAAATCGTCAGAGCCGCCGCCGCCCAACAGGGTGTCGTCGCCGTCGCCGCCGAACATCACGTCGTTCTCAGCCCCGCCAACCACGCGGCGGCCGCCCCCGACAGGTCCGATGGCGTCGTTTTCCGCCGCCCAGTCCAGAATGTCGTTGAAAGCGCGCGTCGAGATGAAGGTCGCGCTGGCTGAAGTGGAGAAGATCCCTGCGACGTAAGGGTCGCCGCCGTCCACGATGAACATCGGCGATCCGCTCGCTCCCGCCCATTCCATACCTGTCTCGAACGTGTAATCGTGAATGATGACCCGGCCGTTGTAAAACTCGGTCCCCGAAGCGAGGACCATGTTCGGGACGTCGAAAAAGTTTTCAAACCCGGCGGGATAGCCGACAAGGTTAAGAAACACGTCCTGCCCGGGTTGAACGATATTGCTGGTGAGGCCGAAGAATCCGACCACTTCGCCGATCGGGCGCGGCTGCTCCACCGTCAGAACTGCGTAATCGAACGTCACGTCGAACTCGGTGTTGAGGCCGTCGCCGTCATCGTCGGTAGGGTAGTAGCGCCAGAAACTGGCGTCGAAATCGCCGAACGGCTCCTCTCCGTCGTCAAAACCGGGCACGACGCGGATGGAGCGAACATCGCCGTCGCGCGCGTCAGGCTCGACGACATGCGCCGAAGTCAGCACGTCATTCTCGCCGATGACGACGCCGGTGCCGCGCGAGGATTCCCCGTTTTCATAAGTCACGAAGATGCTGACCACTGCGCTGAACGGGTAGGCGGCATTGTTGAATACATCTTCGACGAAAGGCATTGGCCGCACCCGAAACTGGATCTGTTGATTTCTACTAAGCACGCCGTCCGGCGGTAGTCGATTGAGGGGCGCGGAGCGGCGCTTTCGCCGGCTCGCGGGATGCGCGCGAAAGCGCCGCAAGCCGCCCCCTTCCCATCGCCGCCCGCCGGTGAAATAAGAGGCCGCCAACCGGACCCTATCAGGAGATTCTCCCATGGAGATTCGTGAGGCGCTCACCTTCGATGATGTATTGCTCGTTCCCGGCGCCTCGGAAGTGTTGCCAGCTAACGCTGATGTCGCGACGATGGTGACCGGATCCATCCGCCTCAACATCCCGCTGCTCTCTTCCGCGATGGACACGGTGACCGAGGCGGAGATGGCCATCACCATGGCGCAGGCCGGCGGCATGGGGGTCATTCACCGTAATCTCGACCTTGAGATTCAGGCCAGTCAGGTCCGCCGCGTGAAGCGCTTTGAAAGCGGCGTGGTCTATAACCCGATCACCCTCGGCCCCGATCAGACCCTCGCCGATGCGAAAGCCTTGCAGGAGCGCTACAAGATCACCGGCTTTCCGGTGGTCGGCCCGGACCGCAAGCTGATCGGCATCCTCACCAACCGCGACATGCGGTTCGCCGAAAGCGACACCACCCCGGTGCGCGCGCTGATGACGGCCGAAAACCTCGCCACAATCCGCGAGGGCGCGGACCGTGAGGAAGCGCGGCGCAAGATGATGCAGCGCCGGATCGAAAAGCTGCTGGTGGTGGATGACGCGGGCCGCTGCGTCGGGTTGCTGACCGTCAAGGACATGGAAAAGGCGGTGCTGAACCCCCGCGCCTGCAAGGACGGGCTCGGCCGGCTTCGCGTCGCCGCCGCGACCACGGTCGGTGACGCCGGGTTCGCCCGGTCGGAGGCGCTGATCGACGCGGAGGTCGACCTTCTGGTGATCGACACGGCGCACGGCCATTCGATCTCCGTCGCCCAGGCGGTGGAGCGGGTGAAGCGGCTTTCCAACACCGTGCAGGTCGTCGCCGGGAACGTCGCCACCGCGGAGGCGACGCGCGCGCTGATCGGCGCCGGGGCGGATGCGATCAAGGTCGGCATCGGGCCCGGCTCGATCTGCACGACGCGGATGGTCGCCGGCGTCGGCGTGCCGCAGCTCACCGCCGTCTCCGACTGCGTGGAGGCCGCGAACGGCGTGCCGGTGATCGCGGATGGCGGCATCAAATTCTCCGGCGATCTCGCGAAGGCCATCGCGGCGGGCGCGAATTGCGCCATGGTCGGCTCGATGCTCGCCGGCACCGACGAAGCGCCGGGCGAGGTGTTCCTCTATCAGGGCCGGAGCTACAAATCCTATCGCGGCATGGGCTCGGTCGGCGCGATGGCGCGCGGCTCGGCCGATCGGTATTTCCAGGGCGAGATTTCCGAATCCCACAAACTGGTTCCCGAGGGCGTCGAAGGGCAGGTGCCCTACAAGGGGCCGGCGGGCGCGGTGCTGCATCAGATGGTTGGCGGGCTTCGCGCGGCGATGGGCTATACCGGCTGCGCGGATATCGAGACCATGCGCAAGAACTGCCAATTCGTCCGCATCACAAACGCCGGGCTTTCGGAAAGCCATGTGCATGATGTGCAGATCACCCGCGAAAGCCCGAACTACCGGATGAGCTGATGACTCCCGCAGCCCGCGTCGCCGCCGCAATCGACGTTCTCGACCGCTGGGAAGCTGGCGAGGACAGGGCGGAGCCGCTTCTGCGGCGCTGGGGCCGGGCGAACCGTTTCGCCGGCTCCGGCGACCGGCGGGCGCTCGCCGACATCGTCTATGAGTGTCTGCGCAGGCGCCGCTCGCTCGCGTGGCTGAGCGGCGCGGTGGGCGGTCGGGCGATGACGCATGGCCTGGCGCTGGCCTCCGGCTGGCCCGTCGGGGCGATCTTTTCCGGCGAAGGCCATGCGCCCGCCGCGCTGAGCGCGGAAGAGCTGGAGGGTCGCGCGCCGGATGATGCGCCGGATCCGGTCCGCTTCGATCATCCCGATTGGCTGGAGGCGCCGCTGAAGGCCGCGCTCGGACCGCGCTACGCTGCGTCGATGGCGGCGCTTGGCGTGCGCGCTCCTGTTGATCTGCGCGCGAACCGGCTCAAAGGCGGACGTGTAGCCGCGCTCGAAGCGCTGGCCGGAGCGGGGATAGCGGCCGCGCCGCTGGAGGCGCCGGACGCGATCCGCTGCCCACCCGGCGCCCGCATCGCCGCGAGCCGCGCCTTCTCCGAAGGACTGGTCGAGCCGCAGGATGAGGCGAGCCAGGCGGGGGCCGCCTTCGCCGCGCCGCGCCCCGGAGAGACGGTGCTGGACTTTTGCGCCGGCGGCGGCGGCAAATCGCTCGCGTTCGCGTCATTGATGGGCGGCGAAGGGCGCATCGTCGCCCATGATTCCGCCCCCGGCAGGATGCGCGATCTGCCCGCCCGCGCCGCGCGCGCCGGCGCCTCCATCGAAATCGCGCCCGATCTCGCGGCGCTTGATGGCCTCCGCAGCCGGGTCGATCTGGTCTTCGTCGATGCGCCTTGCTCCGGCTCCGGGGCATGGCGGCGGGACCCGGAGGCGAAATGGCGGCTGACGCCCCAGATCCTCGCGACGCGGCTTGACGAGCAACGCGCCGCTTTCAAAGGTGCGCTCGCCTATCTCGCGCCCGGCGGGCGGATCGTCTACGCCACCTGTGCGCTGCTCGCGGAGGAAAACGGCGCGCAGGCCCGCTGGATGGCGGCGGAGCATGGCCTCAAGCTGGATGCGGAACTGTCTCGCGCGCCCGACGAGGGCGCTGACGGGTTCTATGCGGCGCGGCTCATACGGTGAACGCGGCCGCCTTCTGTGGCGCGGCGCTCGGAACTGGAAGCTGATCCCGGCGAA
>JBBDTD010000215.1:0-28113 GCA_040904645.1 Paracoccaceae bacterium | reverse complement strand
CCCGACGCCGACTTCCGAGGCGCACCCGGCCGCCAGCGAAAGGGCGGCGAGGAGAAGAGGAAGCCGCATCGCCGCTACTCCATCACATAGCCGAAAGCGCCGTCGAGCCCCTGGGCCGCGACTTCGCGGGCGGGGACGTCGCCCTCAAGCTTGCCGAGGAAGAAAAGCTGGTCCTCATTCGGAATCCGCATCCGGTCGGTCGGCAGCGCGAGCTGATTTCCGTCCACCGGCGTCACCAGGATCGGCGTGACGATGATCACCAACTCGGTCTGGTTGCGCTGGAAATTGGCGCTGCGGAACAATGTGCCGAGGACGGGGATGTCGCCGAGGAACGGCACCTGGCTCTTGCCGTCGGTGAAGCTCTCCTGCAGCAGGCCGGCGATGGCGATGCTCTGACCGTCGCGAAGCTCGACCGTGGTGCTGGCGCGCCTGGTGGAGAAGCCCGTAAGGGTGATGCCGCTGGTCACCACCTGGACTGATGTGTCGAGGGACGAGACCTCCGTCTCCAGCTCAAGATTGATCAGATCGTCATCCACGACAGTCGGCGTGAAGGAGAGCCCGACGCCGAATGGCTTGAACTCCACCGTGACCTCGCCGTTCTCGCCTGCGACGGGGATCGGGACCTCGCCGCCGGCGAGGAATTTCGCCGTGTCTCCGGAGAGCGCGACCAGGTTCGGTTCCGCCAATGTCCGCGCCACGCCTTGCTGTTCCAGCGCGTTCAGCAGCACATCGAGAAAAACGCCGCCGGCCGAATAGATCAGGCGGCCAAGCCCGAACGCCTCCGCCGGAACGCCGACGCCGCTGACATTGCCGGTGTTGGGTTGGCCGATGACGGTCGGCAGGCCGTTATCGGCGATGGCGGAGCCGATATCGGAACCGCTCAACGCGTCGGCGCGGAAGTTTTTCCCGCCAAAAACCGCATTGATGTTGAACCCGAGACTTTTCGAAGCGCTGCGCTGCATTTCAGCGAAGCGGATCTTCAGCATCACCTGCTGCGTGCCGCCGACGCTCATCAGGTTGGAGACGTTGTCGCCGGCATATGCGCGCGCGAGGCTCATCGCCGTGTCGATCTTTCGCGCGCCGGAAACGGTGCCCGAAAGGATCATGCCGCCATTCGCCTCCCGCACCTCGATTCCTTCGCGGGGAAGCACTTCGCGAAGCCGTTGTTTGAATTCGGATAAATCCGGTGTCACCTTCACGACGACATTGGTGATGAGCCGCCCGCCCTCCCCCAGAAGAGTCAGCGTCGTGGCGCCTGGCGTTTTGCCAAGTATGTAGATGGAGCGGTCGGAAAGCGCGGCGACATCGGCGATCGCCGGATTGGCGACCGAAACTTCCGCGAAGGGCTTGGCGCTTTCAAGCACGATGGCGCGATTGATGAAGACGCTCACGTCGTTCGAGGCGGCGCCCCGCGCGACCTGAAGCATGTTTCCGGCTTGCGCGTCTGCTTCGCCAGCCGCGAGCGTGATCAACGCCGCAGCAGCGAAAATCGCCTCGAAAACCTGGCGAGCGCGCATTGCCCGAACCCCGTTCACCTGACGCGCCATCTTGCGCTTGTTCGCGAGTCTACCGACAAAACATGAAAATACAAGGTAAACTGGAAGTTACCGCTTATACTTAAGAATATCTCTGAGGGCGGGAAGGACGCTCGCGTGCTTACTCGCAGCTCAATTCGATGCCTTTTCGGACGCAGATCCGCTTGACGGGCGGCGCTGGCGCCGTGTCCGCGTCCCTGGCGATCAGGTCGCGGATGTCGATGGGCGCCGCGTCAGATTGGACGGCGGTTTCGTCTATCTGGCGCAGGCTGAGCGAGATCTTGCCGACCTGTTGGGCGAGCGCGAGCTTTTGCGCGTCTTCTGGCGCGACCTCCACCGTCGCGGTGCGAGCGACGCGGGCGCGGTTGGTGTCCTGGTCGGAAAACTGGTCGACGGCGAGAATCTTGACGTTCTGCATGATCAGGTTCGTAGCCAGGCCGCTCTGTTCATTGCGGGTCAAAAAGACGTCGACGCGGTCATTGGGAAGCAGAAACCCGGCTACGCCCGACACTGTGTCGATACGTAGCGTGAAAGCCTGCATGCCCGGCGTGAGCTGCGCCGAGATCGTCGCGCGTTCGCCAAAGCCGGTGACCTTGGACTTCAGCACCGGCTCGTTCGCCTCCATCGCGCGCAAGACGCTTCGATGCGATGCCTGGGCGCCGGTTCCGAACAGGTCCTCAAGCGTAGCGAAGGCGTTCTGCGGCGCGGCGTCTTCGGGAAATTCGACGATGCGGACGGCGTCCGCGCCAAGCGGCTCTCCATACCGGAGCGGGCGGGCGGCTATCACGATCGGGACCGTGGCGATCCGCGCGGTCTCCGGGCGCGCCGCGGATTCCGCCGCCTGCCGGGCGAGTGCGGCTTCAACCGCAGCGTAGCGTTCGGATGCGAAAAAGACGGCGCCGCCCGCGAGAGCGACGCCAAAAATCAGGATTACGATCGCTATGACCCGCATGGCGCATCCTGTACACTATTTTCGCGCGTGCGTTTAGCGCACAAAGGTGGCGAAAAACGAGCCGAGGTGAGCGTCGACTACCGGTTCTACTCTGTGGTGGCGGTAGTCGTCCCGCCAAGGCCCGGTGGCGTCGCCGAATTGACTGCGCCGCTGATATTGCTCGAAGCGTCGCCCAGTTCTTTCGTGAGATTGGTCACGAGACCGGCCACGCCGTCAGACCCGGTGCCGAAGACCGCATAGGTGAGGCCGATGCCGATCACGACCACAGCAGCGGTGAGCGCGACCCAGTCGACGGTCACCGCGCCGGAGTCGTCGGCGCCAAAGCGGCGAATGGCGTTCACAATCGTGCGCATGCAAGTTCCTCCACATGCCGTACAGCTTCGAACCGGTGCGATGGTTGAGCAGTCAGTCCATCCGCTTGGTTCGTTCAAATAAGTCCTGAGTGACAAATAACACTTCATGCACGATGCTACAAACGCGGCCGTAAGTGGCAAGTCGCATAGCTGGATGGATGGTACGGAGGCGCTGGCATTGGTTGACTCATATTATATAAATGAAAATCAATGCGATAGATCATTTTTCGGTGGCAAGATACGCCAGTCACGCCATTCGTGCGTGCGCCACGAATGCATGAATAGATGTAAGCCAGGTCGCTTGCGCGGCGTTGCAGCCGATTATTTCCTAGAAGAATCGCGACCGCGAAAGGCGAATCGAAGGTGATTCGTTGGCGCAACGCACAGATCTCGGCGATCATTGTCGTTATCGCCGTAATTGTCAGCCAGGGCCCCGGAGCGGTGGCGGACACAGGCGCGCTGAGCTTCAAGGTGGTGAAGCCGCCGCCACTCGGCGCGAGGAAAAGGATGACGATCACGACAACTGGTCGAAGCGTTCCGCCACTGACGGTCAAACGGGGCGCGCGCCACAGTTGGTTCTGGCTTCAGGCATCCGCCGCGCTCGCCGCCGCTGATCCGGCGCGGTTCGCACCGATGGCGGCGAAAGCCGCAGTGCGGCTTGGCGGGCGGACGCGGCGGGATCTGGTCAAGCAGATCGGCGAGACTTGGCGCGCGGAGATCGCCGCCGCAGCCAGTGCGGCCCAGATTTCCGAGGCGCTGCTCATCGCGGTGATCGCGGCGGAAAGTGGCGGGAACCCGCGCGCCGTAAGCCCGGCCGGCGCGCAGGGCCTCGGCCAGTTGATGCCGGGCACGGCGCGGCGCTTCGCCGTCGCGGATCCGTTCGAGCCAGCGGAGAATCTCCGCGGCGCCGCGGATTACCTTTCCACCCTGCTCACCATGTTTGATGAAGACGCGCTTCTGGCGCTCGCCGGTTACAATGCGGGGGAAAACGCGGTTTTGCGCCACAAGGGCGTGCCGCCCTATGGCGAAACGCGGGACTATGTGCCGATCGTCCTCGGCTACTACCACGAGGCGCAGCAGCTTTGCCTTTTCTCGCCCGGAGGCCCCCGGGCGCCCTGCGTGATGACGGAACTGCCCTAGGCGACCAGCGTCGCTTCCGTCAGGCTCCGCACTTCGTCCATTGTTACGCCGTCGGCCAGCTCGACGACTTTCAGGCCCCCCGCCACGACATCGAAGACGCCTAGATTGGTGATGATCCGGTCGACCACCTTCGCGCCGGTCAACGGCAAGGTGCAGGCCTTCAGCAGCTTGGACTCGCCCGCCTTGTTGGCGTGGTCCATGATCACCACGACGCGACCGACGCCGGCGACAAGGTCCATCGCGCCGCCCATGCCCTTGACCAGTTTCCCCGGGATCATCCAGTTGGCGAGGTCGCCGTTTTCCGACACCTCCATTGCGCCGAGGATCGCCATGGAGATCTTGCCGCCGCGGATCATGCCGAAGCTGGTGGCGCTGTCGAAATAGGAGGTGCGGGCGAGTTCGGTGATGGTTTGTTTACCGGCGTTGATCAGATCCGGATCAACCGCGTCCTCGGTCGGGAACGGCCCCATCCCGAGCATCCCGTTCTCGGACTGGAGCGTGACGTCCACTCCCTCGGGGATATGGTTCGAAACCAGCGTCGGGATCCCTATGCCGAGATTGACGCAGGTGCCGTCCTCAAGTTCCTGCGCGGCGCGGGCGGCCATCTGATCTCGGTTCCAGGGCATCATGGACCTCCATTTATCTCTATCGACTCTCTACAGGGCGGGGCCCGTCGCGCGCAAGTGCGTCGCTGCGCGGCGGCGTCATGGCGCATTCGCTCCGCGGCGCCTGCGGAGGCGTGGCCGATGATATGACCACCAGGATTGGCGGCTATGACACCGCCACCCCTTGGCGCGCCCACATGGCTGTGGTCTTTGCCTCTCAGGTTCGTGAAGAGGGGGGTTCATGCCGACCAATCATAGCGCGCAGCTGTTCCGGCGCGGGCTTCGCGACGGCGCGCCGTTCAATCTCGCCTCGATTCCTTTTTCGCTGCTCTTTGGCGTCGTGGCGGTGGAGGCGGGATTCGACCTCGCCCAGGTGATGGGGATGAGCTTCATCGTCATTGCGGGCGCGTCGTCGCTGACCGCGATCCAGTTACTCGGCGACAACGCGCCGGCGGCGATGGCGGTGCTGGCCGGCGCGGCGGTCAATCTGCGTATGGCGATGTACTCGGCCTCGCTCGCGCCGCATATTTCGGCCGGGCCGCTTTCATGGCGGATGGGCGCGGCGTATTTCCTCGTCGATCATGTCTATGCGATGGCCCTCGCCGACTATGAGACGCACCAGCGCACCATGCGGGAGAAGTTCGCGTATTTCTTCGGCCTCGCGCTCGTGGTTTGCCCATTCTGGTACGTCTTCTGCTATCTGGGCGCGGTGCTCGGCTCGGCGATTCCGGAAGAGTGGCCGCTGGATTTCGCCGGCGCGATCATGTTCACCGCGCTCGCCGCGCCAATGATCCGGGGGCGCCCGGCGGTGATCGCTGCGGCGGTTGCAGTCGGGGCCGCGCTGCTTTCCTCGGGGCTGCCCTACTCGTTGCATCTGGTCGTCGGCGCGCTGGCCGGGATGAGCGCCGGCGCCTGGGCGGAGATCAGGGGGGAGCGGCGCCATGCGTGACGATCTTACGATCTGGTCGGTGATCGTCGCCCTCGGGATCATCACGTATCTGATCCGCTTCTCCTTCATCGGCTTCATGTCCGGGCGGGAGACGCCGCCCTGGGCCCTGCGGTTGCTGCGCTTTGTTCCCGTCTCGGTCTTGCCGGCGCTGGTCGCGCCGGCGATCGTCTGGCCACAGGCGACGGGTGGGGAGATGGACCCGGCGCGGCTGCTGGCGGCGCTCGCCACCCTCGCGGCCGGGGCGTGGAGCCGCAGCGCGCCGCTCGCCTTTCTGGCCGGATTGGGCGCGCTGGCGATCTTTCTCAATATCTTCTGAGCACCGGAAGCCCACTGCTGGCGCCTTAGAGTTTCAGCGCCAGGCAGGTTTCGGCGCGCGCCCGGTCGCGATGACCCCCCTCTCCCGCGGCCGGGCGTCTTCTTCCCCATCCTCAAATGTCGCGCCATTCGGACGCATGCGGCGGCGAGGCGCGCCATTGTTGCATGTTCTGGTATAATTCATGGTAAGAGGCACGCCCAGAAGCAGAGGAGACAGGCATGGACGCGCTCATCCTTTCGCGCATCCAGTTCGGCGCGAATATCTCGTTCCATATCCTCTTTCCGACGATCACCATTGCGTTGGGCTGGGTGCTCCTGATCTTCAAGCTCCGCTTTATCGCGACCGAGGATGCGCGCTGGATGGACGCCTATCGCTTCTGGGTGAAGGTGTTCGCGCTTTCCTTCGCGCTTGGCGTCGTCACCGGCATCACCATGTCCTTCCAGTTCGGCACCAACTGGCCGGGCTTCATGGAAACGGTCGGCAATATCGCCGGGCCGCTGCTTGCCTATGAGGTGTTGACGGCGTTCTTTCTTGAGGCGGCGTTCCTCGGGATCATGCTTTTCGGCTTCAACCGGGTTCCGGGCTGGCTCCATACGCTGGCGACCGTGCTCGTCGCCACCGGCACCACGATGAGCGCATTCTGGATCATCGTGCTGAATTCCTGGATGCACACGCCGGTCGGGTTCGAGATGCGCGATGGCGTCGCCCACGCGACCGATTGGCTGGCGATCCTTTTCAACCCGTCGATGCCCTATCGGCTGACGCATATGCTGCTGGCGAGCGGGCTGACCTGCGCGTTCCTTGTCGCCGGGATCTCCGCATTCCGCATCCTGATCGGCGACAAGGGGCGCGAGCCGCGGCTGACCTTCCGGCTCGCGGTCTGGCTGGCGGCGCTGCTGATCCCGGCGCAGATGTTCATGGGCGATCAGCACGGGCTGAACACGTTGAAGCATCAGCCGCAGAAGGTCGCCGCGATGGAGGCGAACTGGGACACCGGCCCGGCCAAGCCGCTTCTACTCTTCGCGCGGCCGGATGAGACGGAACGCCGGAACGATTTCGAGATCGCGGTGCCTTACGGCGCCAGTCTGATCCTGACGCACAGCCTTTCCGGCGTCGTGCCGGGGCTCAACGATTATTACGCCGAGGACGGAACGCCGCTGCACCCGCCGGTCGCGCCGGTGTTCTGGTCGTTCCGGGTGATGGTGGCGACAGGGCTGCTGATGCTGGCGTTTTCCTGGGGAACGGCGTTTCTGATCTGGCGAAAACGCGGCACGTCCAGCCTCAACGCCTGGGTTTTCCGCGGCTTCGTCGCGATGACGTTTTCGGGCTGGGTCGCGACGCTGGCGGGGTGGTACACGACCGAGATCGGCCGCCAGCCCTGGCTGGTGCAGGGCGTTCTGACCACGCGCGACGCCGTCGCCGATCACCCTGCGGGCATGGTCGCTTCGACTCTGGCGCTTTATCTCGTGGTCTACGCGACGTTCCTGATCGCCTATGTGACGATGATTTTCATGCTCGCGCGCCGCGCCGCGCAGCACGAACTGCCCGACGAGCCAGAGCGTTCGGGCGCGGCGGCGGTCGCCATGGCGGGGGAGTAGGGTGATGGATTATTTCGGCGACCCGGCGATCTGGCTGCCCTTTGTCTTCGCCGGACTCATGGGCCTCGCGATCCTGATCTATGTCGTGCTCGACGGGTTCGATCTGGGCGTCGGCGTCCTCACGCCCTTCGCGGAGGAGGAGGAGACCGACAGGATGATCGCTTCGATCGGGCCGTTCTGGGATGCGAACGAGACCTGGCTCGTGCTGGCGGTTGGCTTGCTTCTGGTGGCTTTTCCGGCGGCGCATGGCGCGATCCTGACTGCGCTTTACCTGCCTTGCGCGCTTTTGCTCGTCTCGCTGATCCTGCGCGGTGTCGCGTTTGAATTTCGCGCCAAGACCAGCGGCGCGGCGCGGCGGCGCTGGAACCGGATCTTTTTCAGCGGCTCGCTCGGCGCGGCGCTGACCCAAGGCTACATGCTGGGGATTTACATCATGGGGCTGGACAAGAGCCCGGTGACCATCGCTTTCGGCGTCGTCGCGGCGCTGGCGCTGACGGCGGCCTATGGGTTCATCGGCGCATGCTGGCTGATCCTCAAGGCTGAAGGGGAGCTGCAATGGAAGGCGATCCGCTGGGCGCGGATCGGTCTTGTCGGGATGGTCGGCGGCTTCGGGCTGATCTCGATCGCGACGCCGCTGGTCAGTTCGCGAATTTTCGACCGCTGGTTCGCTTTCCCGGAACTCGTGCTGCTCTCGCCCCTGCCGCTCGCCGCGGCGGGCGTCGCGTTTACACTCTATCGCCTGCTCGATCGTCTGCCGATGCAGGGGGACCGGTATTCCTGGACGCCTTTTGTCCTTGCGGCGTCGCTCTTCATCCTCGCTTTCGCGGGGCTGGCCTATTCCTTCTATCCTTATGTGGTGCCGGATCAGCTGACGATTTTCGAAGCGGCGAGCGCGCCCGAAAGTCTCTTTATCATCCTGATCGGCGCGCTCTTCGTGCTGCCGGCGATCATCGGCTACACAATCTTGGCCTACACGGTGTTCCGGGGCAAAGCGACGAGCCTGACCTATTATTGAGCGATAACCCCGACGGCGCCGGGCGGGCGCCGTCGGGATCGGGTGCGCGGCGCTCTCGCCTCAGGCGATATCCATCTTCAGCTTCATCAACTCATCGAAATTGCGGACGCCAAGCTGAACCATCACGGTCCTGACCTGTAGCGCCAGCAAGTCGAGCACAGCCGCGCCGCGTGCGCCGAGCGCCCCGCATGCGTAATAGGGCATCCGCCCGACCATGACGAAATCGGCGCCGAGCCGCATGAGTTTCAGGATGTCGAGCCCGTCGGTCACGCCGCCATCGACCAGGATGGCGGTCTTTCCCTTCACCGCGTCGACGATGGGCGGAAGCAGGTCCGCCGTTCCCGGCGCCGCGTCCAGCTGGCGGCCGCCATGGTTGGAGACGACAATGCCATCGACGCCGACGCGCACGAAATCTTCGGCGTCCTGCGCGTCCATCACGCCCTTCACCACAATCTGGCCATCCCATTTGTCGCGGAGGCGTTTGATTTCCTCCGGCCCGATCGGGCGCAGGCAATTTTGAAGCAACCACTGCTCCGCCTCCGCAGTTCCGCCGCCGGAATAGGTGTTGATGTTCGGAAGGCCCGGCTTGCCATAGCGGAGCGTCTCCAACGACCATCTGGGGCGGACCGCCAGATCCCGCGCCAGCACCAGCGGCGAAGGTTTCGCCGCAACGCCGGCGCGAACCGTGCGCTCACGCCATTGCTGGCCCGGAATGTCGAGCGTCGGCATCAGCACCTTGACGCCGAGCGCCTTCATCCGCGCGATGATGTCATCCTGCACGTCCAGGGGGCGCGGCCAGTAGAACTGATGCCAGGGGGCCTTGCCGCCGGCGGCGGCGCAGATCGCCTCCACCGAGTGCGAGGCGACGAAGGAAAGGCAGAACGGCAAGTTCAGCGCCGCGGATTTCTTCGCCAGCGCCGGCGCGCTCTGTGGGTGGAAAAGCCCGCCCATGCCGACCGGCGCGACGCCGAACGGATAAGCGGCCGTCTCGCCCAGAATCTCCACCGAGGTGTCGGGCGAGACGCCTTCATCGACGGTGCGCGGGGTCAGGAGAACGCGGTCGAGCGAGGAGTAGTTACGCGCCAGGCCGATATCGCGCCCGATTCCACCGTCGAGATACTCAAAGGCGAAATGCGGCATCCGCCGGCGGGCGCCTTCGCGAAAATCCGCGAAGGACGCGAGATGCGCGGGCAGATCTGGTTTGTTCAGCGGCTGGGCCATTTTCTCTCCCTCTTCGTTAGGGAGAAACTGCGATGGCCCAGCCGAAAAGGAAAGCCTTCAGGCGCGTTTAGCCAGGAGGTCGCGAATATCGGCCAACAATTCCTCCTGCGTCGGCCCGGCGGGAGCCGCGGCTGCGATCTCCTCTTTTTTCGCGAGCGCTTCTTTTGTGCGGTTCATCGCGCGCACGATCATGAAAAGGATCCAGGCGACGATGAGAAACGCGATGACGGCGTTGATGAAGACTCCCCATTTGATCACGGCGGCGCCGGCTTCGTCAGCTGCGGCGAGCGTGGCGTACTGGCCCGGCCCAAGCACGGTGAAGATTTCGGTGAAATCGACGCCGCCGGTCGCGTAGCCGACAACGGGCATCAGAATGCCGTCGACAAGCGCCTTGACGATCGTCGTGAAGGCCGCGCCGATGATGATGCCGACCGCCATGTCGAGCACATTGCCCTTGACGGCGAATTCCTGAAATTCCTTGAGCATGGTTTGTTCCCCATTTCCAAATACGGCGTGCGCCGCGTGCGCATCCTTTTACCCTAAAATGCGCCGCTAATTAGGCCGTTCAGGAACGAATCACGCCTTTTGTCGATTTTTCAACCGAAGCAACGATCCGCGCGGCTACAGCTTCGATATCTTCGTCGGTGAGCGTGCCTTTCGTCGGCTGAAGCCGCGCGGTGATCGCCACCGATTTACGGCCCGCGCCCATCTGGGCCTCCGCCTTGGCGCCTTCGAACACGTCGAAGACCGCCGCGCTTTCGATCAGGTTTTTTTCGGCCGACCGCGCGGCGCGAAGGATCGCCTCCGCTTCGACCTGTTTATCGACGACGAAGGCGAAATCCCGCTCGACGGCCTGATAGGCGGGAAGCGCCAGCGCCGCGCGCGCGCCGCCCTTCGCCTTGGGGAAAGGCGCAGCCTCCAGATAGACGACCATGGCGACGGCCGGCCCCTTGACGCCGAGCGCCGAGAGAACTTCCGGATGAAGCTCCCCGAACACGGCGAGCGTGTTTTTCGGGCCAAGCTTCAGTGCGGCGGAGCGGCCGGGGTGCAGCCAGTCCGGCGCTTCGCGGACCGCGCTCAGCCGGTCGACCGGCGCGCCGATGGCGGCCAGCACCGCCTCCGCGTCAGCTTTCGCATCGTAAAGATCGATTGGGCGGCGCGCACCCGACCAGTCCCGCGGCGCGGTGGCGCCGACGCGAATCGCGGCGGCGACTTCGCGTTGCTCGCCGGGCTCGGCGCCGAAATATTCCGCGCCAACCTCGAAGAAGGCGAGATCGGCGAAGCCGCGTGCCTGATTGCGCGCCGCCGCCGTCAGAAGGCCAGGCAGGGGCGAGGGACGCATGTCGGAGAGTTCCGAGGAAATCGGGTTCTCCAGCTTCATCAAAGGATCGCCGCCGCCGAAAAGCGCGGCTTCGCGGCTGGAGACGAAGGAATAGGTGACGCATTCGTTCAGCCCGACGCCCGCGAGCGTGCGCCGCGCGCGGGCGGTTCGTATCTGCATTGGCGTCAGCACCGCGCCGGCGACGCCCGGCGTCGTGCGGGTCATCGGCCGCGCCGCCAGTTTGGTGAGCGAAGCGACGCGCGCCACCTCCTCCACCAGATCGGCTTCGCCCTTCACGTCGGGCCGCCATGAGGGGACCGCGACGTCATAGCCGCCATCCGCCTCTGTCGCCGCGAAGCCGAGCGCGGTGAGGATGCGCACCTGTTCCGCCGCATCGATCTCCATGCCGACAAGGCTCGCGGTGCGGGCCGGGTTGAGCCGGAAACTGCGGGACGTGTCGGGAACGGCGCCGGCGACGATCATTTCGGAGGCTTCGCCGCCGCAGAGGTCGAGGATCAGCTGCGTCGCTATATCCAGACCTTCGGGCGTGAAGGCCGGATCGGCGCCGCGTTCGAACCGATAGCGCGCGTCGGAATTGATCTTGAGCTGACGGCCTGCGGCGGAGATGGTCACCGGGTCCCACCAGGCGCTTTCGACGAAGACGTTCACGGTTTCATCCGTGCAGCCGGTCTGGGCGCCGCCCATGATCCCCGCGATGCTTTCGACGCCGCTATCGTCGGATATCGCGAGCATGGCGGGCGTCAGTTCATAATCCTTGTCGTCGAGCGCGGTGATCTTCGCGCCCGCTTCAGCCCAATGAACGCGCAGCGCGCCCTTCACCTTGTCCGCATCGAACACATGCAGCGGCCGGTTGCGGTCATAGGTGAGGAAGTTCGTCACATCGACCAGCGCGGAAATCGGCCGGAGGCCTATCGCGCGCAACCGCTTTTGCAGCCAGGCTGGGGAAGGGCCGTTCTTGACGCCGCGGATCAGGCGGCCGCAGAAAACGGGCGCCTTTTCCAGCGCGTCTGCGTCGATGGTCACTTCTAGCGGGCAGGCGAATCCAGCCTTCACCTTCGGCGCGGGCCTGGGGATCAGCCGCCCGATGCCCCGCGCGGCCAGATCGCGCGCGATGCCATGCACGCCAAGCGCATCCGGCCGGTTCGGCGTCACCGCGATTTCGATCACGGGATCGTTCAGCCCGGCATAGTCGATATAGCGCGCGCCGAGCGGCGCGCTTTCCGGCAGGTCGATGACCCCGTCATGGTCCTCGGAGATCATCAATTCGCGCTCGGAGCAGAGCATGCCATTGGAGGCGACGCCGCGGATCACGCCGGGCTTCAGGTCGACGCCGGTGCCCGGAATATTGGTTCCGGGCGCGGCGAAGACGCCGATCAGCCCGGTGCGGGCGTTCGGCGCGCCGCAGACCACCTGCACTTCTTCGGAAGGGTTTTCCGGCCCGCCAGGCCATGTCTCCACCCGGCAAAGGCGCAGCCGATCCGCGTCCGGGTGTTGAACCGCTTCGATCACCCGCGCGATGGTGAAGGCCCCTAGCGCCGCCGCAGGGTCCTTCACCCCCTCGACCTCGAGCCCGAGATCGGTGAGTGCGTCGAGAATCTGATCGAGCGGGGCTTCCGTCTCCAGATGCTCTTGCAGCCAGTTCAGCGTGAATTTCATGGTCGTCTTCCGGGGTCGCGTCGGGTCGGGCGCGGTTTAACGGATATTCCCCGCCGGGCAAAGGCCCCGGAGAAGCGCTCCTGCGGCGAACGCCCCCGGGGACAAAGCCCGGGCGACAAGCCCGGGGCGAAGGCTCGCTCAGCCGATCGTGACTTCCACCTCGGCGGTATCGCCGATCCGATAGCGGACATGATCGCCGATTTCGGGCGCGCGGGTGCGGATCACCGATCCGGTGATCACGACCTCGCCCGCCTTCAGCACCTGGCCCGCACCGGTCAGCACCCCGGCGACCCAGGCGAGGGAGCCAAAGGGATCGGCCGCGCCGGCGAGCGCGGTCTGCTCCGGCTCATCGTTCCAGCGGAGCGAGACGGGAAGCGCGTCGACATCGAGCGCGCGCCAATCCCCGATGGCCGGGCCGAGGACGATTCCGGCGCACCAGGCGTTGTCCGCCGCCATGGTCAGCCCGTTCAGCTTGGCGTAATCCGCGCCGCGGTCGATGATCATCTCGAAAGCCGGGTGGACCGAGGCGACTTTCTCACGGATCGTGGTCTTGTCGAACGGCCCGTCCCCGGGCCCGATATCGGCGGCGAGAACGGCGGCGAGTTCGAATTCGAGGCCGAGGCCGTGATAGTCCGCAAGCTTCAGCTTCGCCGGGCTCTGATGGATTTCCCGCGCGAAGATACCTCCCGCGATCGGATGGTCGACGCCGCAAAGCTCCTGCTGGACTTTCGAGGCGAGCGCGATCTTCCGCCCGCCGAGCGGGCCGCGCCCCTCAGCCGCGTGAAGCCGGTGGAGGTGGAACTGCGCCGCATAGGCTTCGTCCATGTCGCGCGGGGCCATGGGGGCTTCGAAGATGCTGAATGTCTCGCCGGTCTGGTGCTGGCGGATGATTTCGCGCGCGATGGCGTCGATTCTGTCGTTCATTTCGTCTTCCCTTTGAGCATCCGCCGCGCGACGCCAAGATAGAGGCGCGCGGCGCGTTCGAGTTGTTCGAGTTCGATATATTCATCGGCCGCGTGAGCTTGCGCCAGATCCCCCGGCCCGCAAATCACCGCCGGGCAGCCGAAATTCGGCGCATCCGTGCCGCCGGGAAAGGCCGTGAGGGCGCCGGGCGCGCCGACTTCCGCCGCCGCCTCCAAAGCAGCGCGCACCAGCGGCGCGTCGGCCGGCGTCTCCAGTCCCGCGACCTCAGGCGCTGGAGCGCCAACCGTGGCGCGAACGCCTGCGGCGGCGATCAACGCCTCCATCTCCGCGCGGAGCATGGCGACGCTTTCGCCGGGCAGCGTGCGCCGGTCGACGGTGAGGACGGCGCGCGCGGGCACCGCAGAATGGCTCTCCCCTCCGGTCAACAGAACCGGGGTGGCGCGGCCATGGCCGAGAAGCGGATGCGGGGGCCGCGCGCGGAGCGCGGCGTCATGCTCGCCGACGGCGCCGATCAGCCGCGCCGCAGCCGCGAGCGCGTTCTCGCCCAACTCGGAGCGTGAGGAATGCGCCGCCCGCCCTTCGACGGTGATCGGGAAGGCCGATTGCCCCTTGTGGGCCGGCGCGACGGCGTGGCCGGTCGGCTCACAAGTGATGCAGTCGTCAGCGCGCGGCCCGTCCCGCCCGGCGTTGAGCGAGCCTTGCATCAGATGTTCTTCATCGACGACGAACATCAGCAGGAGATCGCCGGACAGCCGTTCCGAACGCGCCAGCCGCGCCGTCTCAAGCATCGCGGCGAGGGCGCCTTTCATGTCCACCGCCCCCCGCCCGTGAAGCCGCCCGCCGCGGATCTCCGCCGCGAAGGGCGGGCCCGCATATCCGTCCACGCCGACGGTATCCATGTGCCCGGCCAGCATCAGCGTCGGCCCGCCGCCCGCGCCCTTCAGCCGGCCCCAGACATTCGGGCGGCCCGGCGCGATCTCCGCGCCGCCGGTCTCGAGCCCGATCGCGTCCATCGCCGCGATGAGCCATGCTGCGATTTCCGCCTCTCGCCGTCCTGGCCCCGGCGCGTCGTCATAGGGATTGATGGAGGGGATGCGAACCATCGCGGCGAGGTCGCGAGTCATTGCGGCGAGGTCGGGCGTGATCATGCGCCGGACGATGGCCCAAGTTCGGCGCTGACGCGAGTGAAAAGGCTTTGACCGGCGCATCGGTTTCAGACTAGCTCGCCGACATGCCCGCTGAGTCAGCCACCCGACAGGAAAATCTTCGCGGCGCCGTGTATATGGTGGTGGCGATGGCGGCGTTCGTCATCAACGACACGATAATGAAGTCGCTATCCGATGAGATCCCGATCTTTCAGGCGGTGCTGGTGCGCGGGATCTTCGCATCCGTGCTGATCGGCGCCTTGGCGTGCTGGCGCGGCGTCGCGCGGGTTTCGGCGCTCGCCCCGGCTGATCGGGGTTATGCGCTGCTGCGGGCTTTGGCTGAGATCGGCTCGACGGTCTGTTTTCTGATCGCGCTTTTCAACATGCCGATCGCGAACGCGACCGCGATCATGCTGTCATCGCCGCTTCTGCTCACCATGATCGGCGCGCTGCTGCTGGGGGAGCGGGTCGGCTGGCGGCGCTGGACGGCGATCCTGATCGGGTTCGTCGGCGTGCTCATGATCGTGAAGCCGGGGGCGGAGGCGTTCAACGACGCGTCTCTCTGGGCTGTCGGTTCGGTCTTTTTCGTCTGCCTGCGCGATATCATGACGCGAAAACTTTCCCATGCCACGCCGTCGCTGGTCATCACGCTGATCACGGCGGTCGCGATCACCGCGGTTGGCGCGCTGGTGGTCGCTGTGGAAGGCTGGACGCCAATCGACCTCGAGGTTGTGCTCAGCCTGCTTTTTTCGGCGGTCTTCGTCTTTTTTGGCTATCTTTTCAGCGTGATGACGATGCGGGTCGGGGACATGGGGTTCGTCTCCCCGTTCCGGTACACCAATCTGATCTGGGCGCTTGCTCTCGGCTGGCTGGTTTTCGGCGACGCGCCGGGGGTCCTGACTCTGTTCGGCGCGGCGCTGGTGGTGGCCACCGGCGTCTTCACCTTCTACCGCGAAGGGCGCCCGACGCGCTGAGCTTCAGGTCGGTTTGCGCTGCGCGAGCCAGATGCCGCCGATCACCAGCGCCAGCGCGATGCCGTGATAGGCCGCGAACAACTCCCCCAACACCAGAATGGCGAGGATCGCGGCGAAGATCGGCACGAGATTGATATAGACCCCGGCGCGGCCGGGGCCGATCAGATCCACCCCGCGCAGAAAGAAAAGCTGTGCGAGGCAGGAGGGGAAGATCGCGACGATCACCGTCAGCGCCAGCCCCTTCGTCGTTGGCCAGGGATAGCCGGGCTGCGCCGCTTCCCACACCGCGAGGGGCAGGGCGCTGAACGCGGCGATGATCGCGATAACGGTGAATAGCACGGCGCCCGGCACATTGGGTCGCTTGCGAAGCGCCACGGCGTAGACCGCGTAGAGGAGGCAAGCCGCCAGCATCAGAAGATCGCCAATATTGAAGGCGAGCGCGGCGAGGCGTTCCGCGTCGCCGCCGCTGGCGACCAGCACCACGCCGATCAAGGTCACGACGACGCCGACAATCTGCGTCGCGCCTACCCGATCACCAAAGGCGAAATAGGCGCCGAGCAGAACCATGGCCGGCATCGCGCCCTGGATGATGCCGACATTTAGTCCGGTCGTGTAGACCGACGCGACGTAGAAGAGCGTGTTGAAGCCGGTGAACCCGGCGACGCCCGCGACGATGAGGAATGTAAGCCTTGGGCGAAGCGCGGGCCAGTGCGCCACGACCTCCCGCCCGTAGAGCGGCCACATGACCGCGGCGACCATCAACCAGCGCAAAAGCACGATGGCGAAGGGCGTGATCTCTCCGACCACGAGTTGTCCGATGATGGCGTTCATCGCCCACATTATGGCGGTGAGCGTGAGGAGCACGTTCGGGGTGCGGTAAATCAAAGCGATCATGGGCGAAGTGGTGGCATGGGCCGCAGCCGGGGGCAAGCGGGCGCGTCGCGGAGGGGATTTTCATTTGACGTCGGCGAGCGACGGCCCTTCTATCGCCGAAACAGGGAGGAATGGAATGGAAGACGTGAAGATGCCGCATCTGCCGGTGCGGCCTGAATGGCTGGCCAAACGCATCGAGGCGCCGATCGAGCCGGAGCGACCGATCATCGACCCGCATCACCATCTGTGGGAGCGGCCGGGCGGGCGTTATCTCTTTCATGATCTGCTGGAGGATGTGAGCGCGGGGCATAATGTGCGCGCCACCGTCTATATCCAGTGCCGCTCCATGCACCGCGCCGAAGGCCCGCCGGAGATGAGCCCGGTCGGGGAGGTGGAGTTCGTCGTCGGCGCGGCGGCGATGGCGGATAGCGGCCATTATGGGCCATGCAAGATCTGCGCAGGTATCGTCGGGACCGCCGACCTGACGCTCGGCGCGGATGTCGGGCGGGTTCTGGACGCGCTCGGATCGGCGGCGAACGGGCGCCTTCGGGGCATACGTTTTCCGATGGCTAAAGCGGACGATCCGGCGATCAGCGGCTCGGTGATCGATCCGCCAGCCGGCCTGATGGCGGAAGAATCCGTCGCCGCCGGCGCGCGCGCGATGGGGGAGCGCGGGCTCGTGCTCGACACATGGTCGTTCCAGTCGCAACTCGACGATCTGCTGGTTCTCGTCGATCGGGCGCCGAACACGAAGATCGTCGTAGACCATGTCGGCGGTGTCATGGGCATAGAGAGCTACGCCGGGCGGCGGGAGGAATTGTTCCCGGTCTGGCGCGAAAAGATGGTCGCGCTCGCCAAGCGGGAAAATACTCTGGTCAAGCTGGGTGGGCTCGCCATGCGTTCCAGCGGGTTCGGATTCGAGACGCGCGATCTGCCGCCGACATCCGAAGAGCTGGCGGCGGCCTGGAAACCTTATATCGACACATGCATCGAGCTTTGGGGACCGGAGCGGGCGATGTTCGAGAGCAATTTCCCGGTCGACAAGGGGCAGGTCAGCTACACCAATTGCTGGAACGCGTTCTTCCGTCTCTCCGCCGGGGCGTCGGAGGCGGAAAAGGACGCGCTTTTCCGCGCTACGGCGGCGGAAACCTACAAGCTGGACGCTTGAGCCGCGCGCGGTGGCTCAGTTACCTTCGAGGAGCCGCCGCGCGATGACCTGCGCCTGAATATCCGCCGCACCCTCGAAGATATTGAGGATTCGGGCGTCGCAAAGAATGCGGCTGATCGGGTATTCGAGCGCGAAGCCGTTGCCTCCATGGATCTGCAAACCGTTATCGGCATTCGCCCAGGCGATGCGGGCGGCGAGCAGCTTCGCCATGCCAGCCTCCAGATCGCAGCGCCGTTCGGCGTCTTTTTCCCGCGCGGAGAAATAGGTTATCTGCCGTGCGATCATGATCTCGACCGCCATCATCGCGAGCTTGCCATAGACGCGGGGGAAGGCGACCAATGGCTTGCCGAATTGCTTGCGCTCAAGCGCGTAACCGAGTGCGATGTCCATCGCCGCCTGCGCCACGCCGACGGCGCGGGCGGCGGTCTGGATGCGGGCGCTCTCGAAGGTCTTCATCAACTGGCGAAAGCCCTGGCCTTCGACTCCGCCGAGGAGGTTTTCGCCATTCACCCGGAAGCCGTCGAAGCCGATCTCGTATTCCTTCATGCCGCGATAGCCGAGCACCTCGATCTCTCCGCCGCTCATGCCGGGGGCGGGGAAGGGATCCGCATCCGCGCCGCGAGGTTTCGTGGCGAGGAACATCGAAAGCCCGCGATAGTCGTCCGTCTCGGGGTCGGTTCGGGCGAGGAGGGTCATCACGTCGGCGCGGGCGGCATGGGTGATCCAGGTCTTGTTTCCGGTGACGACGTAGTCGTCGCCCTCCTTCACCGCGCGGGCTCGCAGCCCGCCGAGGTCGGAGCCGGCGCCAGGCTCGGTGAAAACCGCGGTCGGCAGAATCTCCGCCGCCGCGATCTTCGGCAGCCAATATTCCTTCTGCGCCTCGGTCCCGCCATTCAGGATCAGTTCGGCCGCGATCTCGGAGCGCGTGCCGAGCGAGCCGACGCCGATATAGCCGCGCGAAAGTTCCTCCGAGACGACGCACATCGCCGTCTTGCCCATACCGGAGCCGCCATATTCCTCAGGGATCGTCAGCCCGAAGACGCCGAGAGCCGCCATTTCCTCGATAATCTCCAGCGGGATCAACTCGTCGCGAAGATGCCAGCCATGGGCGTGGGGGACGATTTTTTCATCCGCGAAACGGCGGAACTGATCGCGCACCATCTCGAATTCCGCATCCAGCCCGGTGGCTCCGAAACTGGCGGCGCCCTTGCGCTCGATCATCAGGTCGCAAAGCCGGCGACGGGCCGCGTCCGTGGAGCCCGCAGCTATCAACCGGTCGATGGCGGGGGTGGAAAGACGCGCGGGGTCGACGCCGATATCGGCGAGCCGCGCGATCTCTCCCTGGCTCATCGGCAGGCCGCCCTTGAGTTGGGCGAGGTATTCGCCCGCGCCGATGCCGAGGATCAACGCTTCCATTTCTCCGAAGGCGCCAGATTTCTTCAGCCGCCCGGCCCAACCGCCAAGCTGGCGAAGGCACTCGGCGTATGTCGCGATCCAGGAGAGGCAGTGCGCGGCGTGCTGTTCCTCTTGCAGCGCGGCGTTGGAGAGCCGCGCGCCGGCTGATACTTTCGCGCGCAAAAGCTGGCGGCCCGCCTCCACCGCGGCTTCGACGACGGGAAGCGCCTCCGCCAGCAGCGCGGCGGCGTCGAAATCGTCGGATGGGCGGGCGTCGCGCGCGGTCTGGGTCATCTCAGCGGCCTTCCGAAACCGCGATGATGCGGTGCAAGAATGTCATGTGCAGTTGCGAGAAGATCTACAGCCCGCGCGCGCGTCAGTCAACGATCGCGCAATGAAATGACCGTAAATGACGCGGTGCGATATTTATCTTGCGCGGCCTATCCAATGATGGCGAAACCATCCCTGCGCTGGTCGCCCGCCGCCTCAAGCCCGCCTTTCGAATCGCGCGCGGCGGCGTGAACCCCGCCGAAGAACATGGACTCCTCCGCCCAGGCGCGCGCCTCGGGGAAGGCGGCGACAAGGGCGGCGCGCTCATCCTCGCGCAGCCGATCCTCGAAATCCGCTTCTGGCCAGGTTTCGACATGGAGGCGCGGCGCGGCGACCGCATCTTCGAGCCGGGCGCCCCGGTCCAGCACATGCGCCGCGACCTGCGTCAGCGCGCTCCGTATCCGGTTGGAACCGCCCGAGCCCATCATGGCGAAGCCGCCATCGGGCCGTTCCAGCGTGAGCGGGGCCATCATCGAGGAAAGCCGGGTATCGAGCGGCCATTCGTTCAGGTGCTTGCCAGCCAGATCCTCCTCGCCCAGCATGTTGTTGGGCATCATCCCGGTTCCGGGCGCGATCAGCCCGCAGCCCGAGCCATTGGAGAGCGTCAGCGCCGCGCCCATGCCGCGCCTGTCTATGACCGAAATATGGGTGGTGCCTTTGAGCGAGGCGCGGCGGCCCTTGAGCTCACGCGCGTAGCGGGCGACGAGATCGGGCGCGAGAAGCCGCTCCGCGCCGTCGGCGGGGGCTGTGTCAATATTCGCTTCAAGCCGGGCGCGGGCGGTCGCTTCCAGCGCGCGGGCGATGGAGTCGGGGCCATCACCGCGTTCGATCAGCCGCAGCGCGAAAGCGATGAGCACGCCGCCAAGCGCTGGCGGCGGGTTGAGGAAAATCCGCGCGCGGCCGCGCGTTTCCTCCAGCGGTTCGCGCCATTTCGCCTGATAGCGGCGAAGATCGAGGGCGCTCAGATGACCGCCATCGAGGGAGAGCAGCGCGGCGGCCACTTCGCCTTCGTGGCAGAAACGGTCGCCCTCCCTGCCAAAAGTCTCGATCACATCGGCAAGTTCGGGGTTGCGATAGAGCGCCCCGGCTTTCAGCGGCGCGGTTCCGTCGCCAAAAAGCGCGAGCCCGGCGGGGCTGGCGGCGACGATCGGCGCGATGATGGCGAGGACATCGGCCTGAAACGCGGTCAGCGCGGCGCCTTCGCGCGCCAGCTTGGCGGCGGGGGCGGCGAGTTCCTTGAACGGGATCAACCCGAACTCGCGGTGCGCCTGGGCCAGACCGCGCGGGACGCCCGGCGCGGCGATGGCGCCGGCGCCGATGTGAAAGACCTGCCGCGCGCCGCCGAAATCAGCTTCGACCGCGCGTAAGTCGACTTCCCCCGCAGCGATCTTGCGGCGCGGCGTTTGAACGAAGAAATCAAGCAGACCGACGCGGCCGGTCGGTTCTCTCAGCATCAGGAAGCCGCCGCCCAGCAGCGACGCGAGCGCGGGCCCCGCGACGCAGGCGACCAGCGCCGCCGCGATGGCGGCGTCCACCACGTTGCCGCCGGCATGAAGCGTCTCCGCCGCGGCCTCGGCGGTCAGTCGATGGCCGGCGGCCACCGCGAAGGAGGGGCGCGGGCTCATGCGGCGCGAAGCGGTGTGGAAAGGCGTGGCAAAAGCATGCTCCGATCAGCTGGTCGGTGGTCTCTATACAGTCGAATGCGCGCGCCCGCACATCTTCAGGACCAGATCTCCATCCTGAGCCCGCGCGGATCTTTTGCGGGCGCTTCCGGCACGCAAAGCGCCTCACCGTACCCGCAGCGGGCGGCGACATGGGCGAGGATGCACGCGTCGACCAGATCGTCAGGCGCGGCGTCGACTTCGGGCGGCAGACCGGCGCTGAGCGCGATGGGATCGTAGCCGAAAGCGGCGAGCAGCCTGATCCGCGCGAAAAGACCGTGCATGCTGCGCTTCGGATGCGCCATCGGCCCCCCGGCGGCGCGCGCGAAGGCGAGTTCGGGATGGCCCTCCCGCACCCGGTCCTGCATCGCCGGGGTCATCACGCCATCAACCTCGCGTAGCTTCAGAGCCAGCATCCACGCCTGTTTGGAGAGCCCCCGCCCTGCGTAACGTCGCTGCGCGGCGTTGGCGGCGGGATAATCCGGCGCTTGCAGCGCGGCGCGGCAGGGCGGGGTGAAAACCGAAGAGCGGCGCGGCCCGAGCAGGGCGCGCGTGGGCCTGTCCGCGCCCCGTTCCTCCCTGCCGGCGACGAGGCCGATGGGCATGTCGATAACGATCATGGCGTCGTCATGCGCGGCGAGCAGATTGCCGAGGCGGGCAAAGAACCCGGCCTTGGCGCCTTGGGGCCGAGCAGATGCCGCGTCATACTCCGCCGTCACCGCGATCCAGCCGCCAGGGCAGCCATCTACGCCAACAGCGGAGGCCAATCAGGCGGCCTTCGGCGCAGCCGCCTTCACATCGCCGCCGACATGGGCTTCGTACTGGATGAAGTTGGCGATGAACATCTTGACCAGTTTGCGGGCCTGCGCGTCAAATGCGTCTACGTCCGACCAGGTGCTTCTCGGATCAAGGGCGCCGCCTTCGACGCCGGAGACCGCCACCGGAACCTCGAAGCCGAAATGCGGATCGACGCGGAACTCCACCTCGTTCAGCGAGCCGTTGAGCGCCGCAGTCAGAAGCGTGCGGGTGGCGCGAATCGGCATCCGCGAGCCGGTTCCATATGCGCCGCCGGTCCAGCCGGTGTTGACGAGCCAGCAGGTCGATCCGTTCTGCGCGATCTTGTCGCGCAGGAGCGCGCCATAAACCTCGGGCCGTCGCGGCATGAAGGGCGCCCCGAAGCAGGTGGAGAAGGTCGGCTCCGGCTCCGTCACGCCCTTTTCGGTGCCCGCGACCTTGGAGGTGAAGCCGGAGAGAAAATGATACATCGCCTGCGCCGGAGTCAGCCTGGCGATCGGCGGCAGCACGCCGAAGGCGTCGCAGGTCAGCATGACCACGTTTTTCGGCACGCCGCCGCGCCCGGTCGCGGAGGCGTTGGAGATGTACTCCAGCGGATAGGCGCAGCGCATGTTTTGCGTCAGGCTGGCGTCTTCGAAATCCAGCGTCTTGTCATAGGGGTCGTAGACCATGTTCTCGATCACGGTCCCGAATTTCGACGTTGTGGCGAAAATCTCCGGCTCTGCCTCGGGGCTGAGCGAGATGGTCTTGGCGTAGCAGCCGCCTTCGAAGTTGAACGCGCCGTCGTCGGACCAGCCATGCTCGTCATCGCCGATCAGCACGCGGTCGGGATCGGCGGAAAGCGTGGTCTTGCCGGTGCCTGAAAGCCCGAAGAAGATTGCGGCGTCTTCCGGATCGTCAGGCGCGTGATTGGCCGAGCAATGCATCGGCATGACGCCCTGTGCGGGCAGAAGATAGTTGAGGATCGAGAACACCGATTTCTTGTTCTCGCCGGCATAGGAGGTGCCGCCGATCAATATCAGTTTTTCTTCAAAACTGGTGGCGATCACGGTCTCCGAACGGCAGCCATGGCGCGCCGGATCGGCGAGGAAGCTCGGGCAATTGATGACGGTGAAGCCGGGGATGAATTCCGCAAGTTCCGCCTGCTCGGGCCGGCGCAGAAGGTGGCGGATGAAAAGCGCGTGCCACGCCAGCTCCGTCACCAGGCGGACATTGAGCCGGTAGGCCGGGTCCGCACCGCCGAAAAGATCCTGCACGAAATAGTCGCGACCCTTCATATGGGCGAACATGTCCGCCTTGAGGCGGGTGAAGGCCTCCGGCGCCATCGGCGGATTGTTTTCCCACCAGATGCTGTCCTTCACGCTCGGCTCGTCGACGACGAACTTGTCCCTGGGGGAGCGGCCGGTGTGCTTGCCCGTCGTTGTGAGAAGGGCGCCGCCCTGGCCGAGCTCGCCCTCGCCACGCCGGATCGCCGCCTCGACCAGGCCCGGCTCCAGCGTGTTGTAATGGATAGCCCCGAGACCCTCGGCGCCGAGCGCTTCGAGCGGAGCCTCGTGGTTGAATACGCCCGTGTGGGCGGTTGCGTGTTTCGGGCCTGTGTCCATAACGGGCGCTCCTTACTGTCAGACGGCGGCTGCGCGCCGCCTCCTCGACCAATCTCAAAAATGATTCGCGCGGCGCCAAAGTGACGCTTCCGGAACCGGGGCGCCAGCAGAGCCGCACGTCACGTCCGGTGATTCGCGAACCTACCCGAAGGTGTAGGGGCTATATCATGGTGCTCGACTCTGCGAAGCCCGCCAAGATGGGTAAGATTGGCGCAGCATTGTGCGGAGGGATCAGGCGACAGGCGGATTGCGGCTTGGGGCACGCGCTTATAAACTAAACATAATGCAAAACGGGTGTGAACCTGGGGAGGGATGAATTGGCGGTGATCGCTTTGGTCGACGACGACCGCAACATTCTTACTTCGGTGCAGATGGCGCTGGAGAATGAAGGCTACGAAGTCAGGACCTATACCGACGGTGTTTCCGCGCTTGCGGCGATGACCCAGACGCCGCCGGACATGGCCGTGCTCGACATCAAGATGCCGAGGATGGACGGAATGGAGCTTCTGCGGCGTTTGCGGCAAGGCTCGGATCTGCCGGTGATTTTTCTGACATCGAAGGATGAGGAGATCGACGAGGTCCTCGGGCTGCGCATGGGCGCCGACGATTACGTGCGCAAACCTTTCTCGCAACGGCTGCTGATCGAGCGGATCCGCGCCGTGCTTCGCCGCCGTGAAGCGCAGGACGACGGCGCGGAGCGGGCCGAGGCCGACAAGGTGCTGACCCGCGGCCGGCTGGTGATGGACCCGATGCGCCACGCCTGCACCTGGGGCGGCCAGCAGGTGGTGCTGACGGTGACCGAATTTCTGATCCTCAACGTGCTGGCGCAGCGCCCCGGTTTTGTGAAGAGCCGCGATCAGTTGATGGACGCGGCCTATGACGATCAGGTCTATGTCGACGACCGGACCATCGACAGCCACATCAAGCGGGTGCGCAAGAAATTCCGCGCCGTCGATGACGACTTCTCCTCGATCGAGACGCTCTATGGCGTCGGCTATCGGTACAAGGAGGTCTGAACGACCCGCGATGGCGCAAGGCGCGAAGCGCAAGAGGCCGAGACGGCGTGAGAGTTGGCCGGTGCTCGGCTTCGAGGCGCTGGCGTCGCCTGTCGTCGCGTGGCTCGGCCTCTCCCCCGAGGAGCAGTCGCGCGGCCGCCTGGGCCTCCGCGCCCGTCATCGGCGGATCCGCAACCGGTTGCGGCGGGGCGGAATCTCCCCAGCCAATTCGCTCGCGCGCCGAATCGTCGCCTTCAACCTGATTGGCCTCGGCCTTCTGGTCGTCGGCGTGCTGGTGCTCAACACCTTCCGCTCCGGGCTGATCGAGCAGCGCTCGCAAAGTCTTCAGACGCAGGGGGAGATCATCGCCGTCGCGGTGGCCGAAGCCGCGGGCATCGGCCCGTCGGGCACGCGCTTCGACCCGGTTCGCGCCAATCTGGTGCTGAAGCGTCTGGTCGAGCCGACCGGGGTCAGGGCGCAGATCTATGATCGCGCCGGGCGGCTGACGGGCGATACGCGCAGCCTTCTGCGCGGCTCGGGGCGGATCGAGACCCAACCCCTGCCGCCGCCCGGCGAAAGCGGCGATGAAGATTTGTTGGTCGCCGTCGAACGCTGGTATCAGAACGTGTTGCGATTCTTCATTGGCACGCCGCCGATCTACCGGGAGACGCCGCTAAACGGGCTCTCGGAGGAGGCGGAGGTCTTTTCCGCCATCAGCGGCGGCGTCGCGCGATGGGAGCGGATCAACTCCGAGGAAGAGCTGATCGTCTCCGTCACCGTGCCGATCCGGCGGTTCGGGGCTGTGCTCGGCGTTCTGATGCTCTCCACCGAGGGCGGCGATATCGACGATGTCGTGCGTGCTGAGCGGCGGGTGATCCTGCTGGTGTTTCTCTTCGCGCTCACGATTTCGCTCGCGCTTTCGGTATTGCTCGCCAATACGATCGCCAAGCCGATCCGTCGTTTGGCGGAAGCGGCGGAGGCGGGCGGCGCGCAGGATGCGCGGCCGATCAACCCGCAGCGCATCCGCTTTCCCGACCTCACCGCGCGGACCGACGAGATCGGATATCTTTCCTCCGCGCTGCGGCGGATGACGGAGGCGCTTTACGACCGGATCGACGCGATCGAAAGTTTCGCCGCCGATGTCGCGCATGAGATCAAGAACCCGCTCACCTCGCTGCGCTCCGCGGTGGAGACGCTACGGATCGCCAAGACCCCCGAAATGCAGGCGCGGCTGCTCGCCGTGATCCAGAGCGACGTTGGCCGGCTCGACCGATTGGTGACGGATATCTCCAACGCCTCCCGCCTCGATGCGGAGTTGACGCGCGAGGAGATGGAGAGTTTCGACATGGTGGAGCTGATCCGCGCCATCGCCGGCATGAACGCCGCGGCGGCGGAAGGGCGCGGCGCCGCGATCGAGGTCGCGGACGGCCCGGCGCCGCTGGAGGTCAAGGGCCTTCAGGGGCGGATCGGGCAGGTGCTCCAGAACCTCGTCGGCAACGCGCTCTCCTTCTCGCCGGCGGGGGGCGTGGTGCGCATTTCGGCTGAGCGCCGCGCGGCTGGCGTGCGTGTGACGGTTGAGGACCAGGGCCCCGGCGTGCCTGACGACAACCTCGCCACGGTCTTCCAGCGCTTTTATTCGGAACGGCCTGATCATGAGGCGTTTGGCGATCATTCGGGGCTCGGTCTCTCGATCTCCAGGCAGATCGTGGAGGCGCATGGCGGAACCATCTGGGCGGAGAACATACGCCCCTACGATATGCCCGGCTCGCCGCCGGTTGGCGCGCGGTTTCTGTTCGAGCTGCCGCTGTGACCGCGGGTGCGCTCGTGCAAGGAACGGCGGTGGCGTATCGCGGCAAGGGGCTTTTGATCCTGGGGCGGCCGAGGACGGGAAAATCGGCGCTGGCGCTGGAGATGATCGCGCTCGGCGCGGGTCTGATCGGCGACGATCTGGTGCGCATTGACGTGGAGGGTGGCCGGCTGATCGCGGCGCCGGCTGATCGCGGCGATCAGGTGTTGATCGAGGCGAGGGGCGTTGGCCTTTTGCGCCTGCCTTCGGCGGGGGCGGCGCCGTTATGTCTCGTTCTCGACCTTGATGAGCCTGAGACGGACCGGCTGCCGGAGCGCCGGTTCTGGCGCCGCCTTGGGGTCGAAACGCAGCTCCTGCGCCGCCCGTCTCCGCTTTCCCCGGCTGCGATTTTGCTCGCCTGCGGCGCTGGCGGGCCAGAAGATCCCGAACAGCCGCTCGACGCCCTCTTGCGCAGGACGGCGGTCCGGAAGAAGTTAACTCTCCCCGGCGCCGAGTCGGAAGTGGACAGGTAGGCGGATGATCGGACTGGTTATAGTCGCGCATGGCGGCCTCGCGCGGGAACTCCTCGCAGCGATGGAGCACGTCGTTGGGCGGCAGGATAACGCCAAGGCGATCTCCACCGGCCCCGAAGACGACCTTTCGGCCAAGCAGGCGGAGATCAACGCGGCGGTCGCCGCTGTTGACAGCGGGGCCGGGGTGATCGTGGTGACCGACATGTTCGGTGGCACGCCCTGCAATCTTTCGATCGGCTGCCTGTCTGGCGACGTGGAGGTCATCTACGGCGCGAACCTGCCCATGCTGGTGAAGCTGGCCAAGACGCGGTCGCTGTCGCTTGCTGATTCGACCGCAGCGGCGCTGGAAGCTGGGAGAAAATATATCGACGCCGCCGGCCGCATGCTTCAGGCGAAGGCTGGCTGAGCGCCGCGTGCCTGAAAAGCGACTTCGGATTGTGAATGAGAAGGGCCTCCACGCGCGCGCCTCAGCGCGCTTCGTGGAGACGGTGGAGCGATTTGACGCCGAAGCGCGGGTGACGCGCGATGGCATGACCGTCTCCGGCGATTCGATCATGGGCCTCCTGATGCTCGGCGCGGCGCAGGGCACGGAGATCGAAATCGTCACTCGCGGCGAGAAGGCGGAGGCGCTGATGAAAGCGCTTGAGGATCTGCTCGCAGGGCGCTTCGGAGAGCGGCGCTAAGATCCCCCGCGCGTGACGGCCGCATGGCGCGGGCAGGTGGTGATATGATCGTTGACCATGCCGACCGCTTGCATGAAGGCGTAAACGATGGTCGGCCCACAGAACTTGAAGCCCTTCGCTTTCAGCGCTTTCGAGACCTCCTTGCTGAGCGGCGTTTCCGCGGGGACCTGCGCGGGCGTCTCGAAAGCGTTGACGAGGGGCGCGCCGTCGGTGAAATCCCATAGGAAACGGTCGAAGCCGCCCTCGTTCTCAATCTTGATCCAGGCCTTTGCGCCGGCCACGGTCGCCTCGATCTTGCCGCGATGGCGCACGATGCCGGGGTCCGCCAGCAGCCGGGCGATGTCCTCTTCGCCGTAGCGGGCGATTTTCGCCGGCGTGAAATCGTCGAACGCGGCGCGAAACGCGGGGCGTTTTTTCAGGATCGTGTACCAGGATAGCCCGGCCTGAAACCCATCGAGGATCAGTTTCTCGAACAACGCGCGGCCGTCGCGTTCCGGAACGCCCCATTCTTCATCGTGATAGGCGACATAGAGCGGGTCGGTCCCGCACCACGGGCACCGGCCTG
>JBBDTD010000214.1:0-4879 GCA_040904645.1 Paracoccaceae bacterium | reverse complement strand
TTGTCGGTGAAATCAGTCCAGATTGATCTTGCGCGGGTCGGAAACCGCGCCGACGACAGCGCCCGCCGCCGCGCCGATGGCCGCGCCAGCCAGCACCGGCCCGCCGACGATGGCGGTGCCGACGGCGCCCGCCGCCGCGCCAAGCCCGCCACCAGTGAGCGCGCGGCGCTCAGGGTTGGTTCCGCAGGCCGCGAGCGCGACGATGATGATGACGCCCGCGACAACATGTTCCAGACGCATGGAATACTCTCCTCTAACAGCAATCTCGCCCGAGGATGGTCATCATGTGTAAATATGGCGGAAACATGCCCGCGCCTTTCACATTGTCGGCGCCGGATTGTCACGAAGCGAAACATCATCGCGGCATCGCCTCCGGAAAGCTCCGCGCCGCGACGGAAAGATCGACGCGCAGCAGCGCCTCATAGGATTCCGGGTCGAAATCCCGCTCCACCGCCACCACCTCCCGCCCGAAAAGCCAGGAAAGCCTCCCGGCGTCCAGATTGCCGCGCTCGAACGGCTCACCGCCGAAAAGGTCGATCAGCGAGGCGAGGAAATAGGCGTCGATCTCCAGATCGGCCTTTTTGCGGTCCGCATAGCGCGGCCGCGCGATCAGCGGCGTCACCGTCCGTCCGTTGCGGCGGAGGGTGAACTGGTGGTCGGTGCCGGGGAACCGCCCCGGCATGCCCTTGTGCTTCAGCATGGCGCCCGCCCGCCGGCGGCGGCGCCGACATTATGTCTGCTCATATTATTATGTCTGCACATAACACCCCGCCCGTCCGGGGCGAGCGCCCCGGTTTGTCAAGAATTTACAGGATTCCACGTTAACCATTTTACAGATGCGCCGCCACGGCGCGCCCACATCGCTCATATCGGGATGCTTGCGCACAGGCCCTCACAACGGAATATTATCGTGCTTTTTCCACGGATTGCTCAACTGTTTCGTCCTCAGCGCCGCAAAAGCCCGCGCCACCCGGCGCCTTGTCGATTGCGGCCGGATCACCTCGTCGATGAACCCCTTCTCGGCCGCCACGAAGGGGTTGGCGAAGCGGGTCTCGTAATCCTTAACCCGCCCGGCGATCTTTTCCGGGTCGCCCAGCTCGGACCGATAGAGGATTTCCACCGCGCCCTTGGCCCCCATCACCGCGATCTCCGCCGTCGGCCAGGCGTAGTTCACGTCGCCGCGCAGATGCTTCGAGGCCATGACGTCATAGGCCCCGCCATAGGCTTTGCGTGTAATTACAGTGACTTTCGGCACCGTCGCCTCTCCGTAAGCGAACAGCAGCTTGGCGCCGTGCTTGATGACGCCGCCATATTCCTGCCCCGTCCCGGGCAGGAAGCCGGGCACGTCCACGAAGGTCAGGATCGGGATTTCGAACGCGTCGCAGAACCGCACGAAGCGGGCCGCCTTCCGGCTTGAATCGATGTCGAGGCACCCCGCCAGCACCATCGGCTGGTTCGCCACCACGCCGACCGTCCGCCCCTCCATCCGGATGAAGCCGGTGATGATGTTCTTGGCGAAATCCTCCTGAATCTCGAAGAAATCAGCCTCATCAGCGACCTTCAGGATCAGTTCCTTCATATCGTAAGGCGTGTTCAGATTGGCCGGGATCAGGGTGTCGAGGCTCAGATCCTGCCGCCCCGGATCGTCGAAGAACGGCCGCACCGGCGGCTTTTCGCGGTTGGAGAGCGGCAGGAAATCCACCAGCCGCCGCACCTCCGCCAGCGCCTCCACATCGTTCTCATAAGCGCCGTCCGCGACCGAGGATTTACGGGTATGGGTGGCGGCGCCGCCAAGCTCCTCCGCCGTAACCACTTCATTGGTCACGGTTTTCACCACGTCAGGGCCGGTGACGAACATGTAGGAGCTATCGCGGATCATGAAGATGAAGTCGGTCATCGCCGGCGAATAGACCGCCCCGCCCGCGCAAGGCCCCATGATGACGGAGATCTGCGGCACCACGCCCGAAGCCAGCACATTGTTCTGGAACACGTCCGCATAGCCGGCGAGGGAGGCGACCCCCTCCTGAATCCGCGCGCCGCCGGAATCGTTCAACCCGATCACCGGCGCGCCATTGCGCACCGCCATCTCCTGAATCTTGCAGATTTTCTGGGCATGCGTCTCTGAGAGGGAGCCGCCGAAAACGGTAAAATCCTGGCTGAACACATAGACCATGCGCCCGTTGACCGTGCCCCAGCCGGTGACGACGCCGTCGCCGGGGATATGCTCCGCATCCATGCCGAAATCCGTCGCCCGATGCGCGACGAACATGTCGTATTCCTCGAAGCTTCCCTCATCCAGCAACAGTTCGATCCGCTCGCGCGCCGTCAGCTTGCCCTTGGCGTGCTGGCTGTCGATCCGGCGTTGACCGCCGCCGAGGCGCGCCGCTTCCCGGCGCCGATCAAGTTCGGCAAGAACATCAGTCATACGAATCCTCCAGATGCGGCGGCTTTGTGAAGCTTTTGTAACCTTGCGTCTGCGAAGGCTATCGCTTTTGCGAAGAAAGTTTGCGAAGCTGCGAAGATCAGCCTGGGGCGAAAGCCCGCTTCGGCAGTGTTGCTGTAACTTTTCACCCATATTTTCCAATGAGTTGAAGATGAGCAGACGTCTTTACGCCGGCGCCCGGCTTCGCGAAATGCGCCAGCGCCTCGGCCTTACGCAGACCGCGTTCGCGCGCGGATTGGGCATCTCCCTCTCCTATCTCAACCAGATGGAACGCAATCATCGCCCGCTGTCGCGCGCCGCGCTGATCGGGCTGGCGGAGCGTTACGACGCCGATCTTTCCGCGTTCGAGTCGGACGAGACCGTGCGCCTCGTCGCCGATCTGAAGGAGGCGCTGGCGGACCCGGTGTTCGATCCGAAACCGGGCGTGGCCGACCTTGAAATCCTCGCCGCCAACGCGCCCCGGCTCGCCAAATCCTTCCTCGCGCTGCATCGGGCGCACCGGGCGGCGAATGAGCGGCTGGCGGCGCTCGACGACCGGATCGGGCGCGAGGACATGGCCCTCGCGCCGAGCCCGTGGGAGGAAGTGCGCGATTTCTTCCACTATTGCGACAATTACATCGATCCGATCGACCGCGCGGCGGAGCATTTCTCCGCCCGCGCCGGGCTTGGTCGGGACGCGCCAGCCGCGCTCGCCGCCTGGCTGTCGGAGCGCCACGGCGTTGAGACGCGGCTCGGCGGCCCGGCGCTCCGGGCGTTCGACCCGGAGCGCCGCGAGGTGACGCTGGCCGCCAACGCCGGCGCCGCGACCCACGCCTTTCACCTCGCGCATCAGATCGCGCTGATCGAACAGGAGCCGCTGATCGAGGCGGTGCTCGACCTCGCGAATTTCCGCGCCTCCGAAGCGCGAGAAATCGCGAAGATCGGCCTCGCCAACTATTTCGCCGGCGCGGCGCTCCTGCCCTATGGGCGGTTCCTCGCGGCGGCGGATGAGGCGCGCCATGATATCGAGGTGCTGGCGGGCCAGTTCGGCGCGTCGTCCGAACAGGTTTGCCACCGGCTTTCAACGCTTCAGCGTGGCGGAGCGAAGGGCGTGCCATTCTTTTTCGTCCGCGTCGACCAGGCGGGCACGATCACCAAGCGCCATTCGGCGACACGCCTGCAATTCGCCCGCTATGGCGGCGCCTGTCCGCTCTGGAACGTGCATCAGGCCTTCGAGACGCCGGGGCGGATCATCCGACAGCTGGCGGAGACCCCGGACGGCGTGCGCTACCTTTGCCTCGCCCGCGATGTCGCCAAGCCGGGCGGCGCGTTCCGCGCCCCGGTGCGCCGCTACGCCATCGGCCTTGGGTGCGAGGTCGCGCATGCCGGCCGGCTGGTCTATGCCGACGATCTCGACCTCGGGAACGGGGCCGCCTATCAGCCGATCGGGATCTCCTGCCGGATCTGCCCGCGTTCCGATTGCCATCAGCGTTCGGTTCCGCCACTGGAAAAGGCGCTGAAGATCGACCACCGCCGCCGGGGCGTCACGCCCTATGCGATCGGGTCCGGATAGGCCCCTCATCAACGCAGGCCCATTGACGCGGGCGGCCAAGCGGCGCCAACTGGATCCGGGGCGAAACGGGAGTGAACCCGTGTCAGTCGCAGTCATGATGACCCTGAAGGCCGCAGATGGCCGGTACGAAGCGCTCGCCGCCGCCACGTGAGCCGCCAACGGTCGACACGCTCTCATTGGTGTTCTGAAACGCATCTTTTCCGCGAATACGCCTTGTTCAGGTGAAACGCTTTCGATTAGCGTTCCACCGGAGATATGAGGAGGCCAGAGGATGCAGTTATCCGGCACGCGAACGATCGCCGCCCCGCGGGACGTGGTCTGGGCGGCCCTGAACGACGCCGATGTTCTCAAGGCCTGCATTCCGGGATGCACCGAGCTTTCCAAGACCTCCGACACATCGTTCGAAGCGACCGTGAAGCAGAAGGTCGGGCCTGTTTCCGCCACCTTCAAGGGAGCGGTCGAGTTGTCGGATATCAATGCGCCCGTCTCCTACCGGATCGCCGGCGAAGGCAAGGGCGGCGCGGCCGGCTTCGCGAAAGGCGGGGCTAACGTCTCCCTCGCGGAAGCTGAGGGCGGCGGCACGGAGCTGACTTACGAAGTCGACGCGAAGGTTGGCGGCAAGATCGCGCAGCTCGGCGCGCGGCTGATCGACGGCTTCGCGAAAAAGATGGCCGACCAGTTCTTCACCACCTTCCAGAAGGTCGTCGAGGGCGAACCGGATGAAGAGGCCCCGGCGGAAGACGCCCCGGCCGCCGAAAAGAAATCGTGGCTCAAGCGTCTAACCAGCTAGGCGCGCGGGCTGAACCAAGATGACGGCCCCCAGGGGGTCGGGACGATCCAGGGAGGAAGACATGCCGAAAATTTCCATGACCGTGAACGGCGCG
>JBBDTD010000213.1:0-4937 GCA_040904645.1 Paracoccaceae bacterium | reverse complement strand
TCCCCCGGCCCGGCATGGGTGCGGACAAAGGCTTCCAGCCCGGCCTCGTCGTCGATGCCGTGCGCGTCGTGGTGGCCGTGGGCGCGCAAGCCCTCGACCAGCCCATCCCGGTCAGCGCCCTCGATAGGCGCCTCGCCCGCGCCATAAACATTGGCGACGCCGACGATGTCCGCGTCGTTGAAGGCGCCGCAAAACCCTTCGAAGAGATCCGCGAGGCGGCTGAAGCGATGCGGCTGATGCACCGCGATCAGCTTGCCGGAGCACGCCGCGCGCGCCGCTTTCAGCACCGCGTTGATCTCCACCGGATGATGGCCATAATCGTCGATGATCGTCGCGCCGTTCCAGCTTCCGACATTCGTGAAACGGCGTTTCACGCCGCCAAACCCGGCCAGCGCCGCGTGGATGTCGGCGTCGGAGATGCCCAACTGCTTCGCCACGGCGATGGCGGCGAGGGCGTTGGAGACGTTATGCTCGCCCGGCATCGGCAGGCCCAGCCCCTCGATCCGGGCGCCGGCGCGGAAATTCACGTCGAAAACCGCGCGCCCATCCTCATAGCGGAGGTTTTCGGCGCGCACATCCGCCTGACGGGAGAAGCCATAGGTCACCACCCGCCGGTCGTCGATCAGCCCGACCAGGCGCTGCACTTCAGGGTGGTCGATGCAGCAGACCGCCAGACCGTAGAACGGAATATTGCTCACGAAGGCGAGGAACGCATCGCGGAGATTGTCGAAATCGCCGTAATGGTCCATGTGCTCAGGGTCGATATTGGTGACGATGGCGATGGTCGCCGGCAGCTTGACGAAGGTGCCGTCGCTTTCATCCGCCTCCACCACCATCCACTCGCCCGCGCCGAGCCGGGCGTTGGAGCCGTAATTCTGGATGATGCCGCCATTGATCACGGTCGGGTCCAGCCCGCCGCCATCCAGCAGCGCCGCGACCATCGAGGTCGTCGTGGTCTTGCCATGCGTGCCCGCCACCGCGACATTGGAGCGAAGGCGCATCAGCTCCGCCAACATCTCCGCCCGCCGCACGATGGGGAGGGAGGCGAGGCGGGCGGCGTCAAGTTCAGGGTTTCCCGACTTGATGGCGGAGGAAATCACCACCACCCGCGCGCCGGAAATGTTCTCGGCCTTCTGGCCGATGAAGATCTTCGCGCCCATGCCGGCCAGCCGTTCGGTGATCGGGCTGGCCTTCAGATCGGACCCCTGCACCTGATAGCCGAGATTGAGCAGCACCTCCGCGATGCCAGACATGCCGATGCCGCCAATGCCGACGAAATGGATCAGGCCGATATCGAGCGGCATGGCGGTGGTCATCATCGTGCGTTTCTCTCCAGGTCAAGCCGCTCGACAAGATCGCCGAGCGCGGCGGCGGCGGCCGGCCGGCCGATCCCGCGTGCGGCGGCGGCCATCCCTGCGGCGCGGTCCGGCGCTTGCAGGACGGCGCGGATGTGCCCCGCGAGCGCGGCCGCCGTCAACCCCGCTTCGGGCGCGAGGATCGCCGCGCCGGCCTCGGCCAGCGGGCGGGCGTTCGCGGTCTGGTGATCGTCCATCGCCGCCGGATAGGGCACGAGGATCGCCGGGCGACCGATCGCCGCCAGTTCCGCCACCGTCGAGGCGCCGGCGCGGGAGATCACGAGTTGCGCGCCCGCGATCCTCTCGGGCATGTCGGCGAAGAACGGCGCGACCTCGGCCTTGACGCCGAGAGCGTCGAACGCCGCCGTCAGCCCCGCCGCCTCGGCCTCGCGCGCCTGTTGGGTGACGCGAAGTCTTGCGCGAAGCGCATCCGGCAACGCCGCCACCGCGTCAGGCAGCAACCGCGCAAACACCGAAGCGCCTTGCGAGCCGCCAAAGATCAGGAGTGTGACCGCCCCATCGCCGGGCGGCGTATAGGGCGTCGCCATCGCCTTCGCGGCGGCGGCGCGGATCGGGTTGCCTATATCTTCAAGCCGGGCGCGCTTCGGCGCGTTCAGCGGCGGAAAGACGCCGCAAGCCAGCGCCTCCACCTTCGCGGCGAAAAGCCGGTTCACCCGGCCCAGAACCCCGTTCTGCTCGTGAATAAGCCGGGGCGTTCCGCGCCGCCCCGCCGCCGCCAGCGCCGGAAGCGAGGGATAGCCCCCGAACCCCGCAACCACGGCGGGCGGATCGCCCGCGAACCAGCGCGACGCCTCGATCACGCCTTTCAGGATGCGAAAGGGCGCGAGCGCCTTCGCCGCGATCCCGCCCCGCGCGAAGGTCGCCGCCGAGAGCGCGCGCCGCTCCACCGTTTCGGGAAAGCCGCCAGCGTAGCGAAGCCCGCGCGCGTCTGTCGAAAGCGCGACGCGCCAGCCGCGCGTCAGCATTTCCTCCGCCAGCGCTTGCGCCGGGAACATGTGCCCACCGGTGCCACCGGCCGCGATGACCAGAAGCGGGGCCGCCGCTCCTGTCATCGCCCGCCGCCCAGCCGGTCGGTCACGTGGTCCTGCGGGCGGTCCCGCGTCAGCGCCAGCAACAGCCCCATGGTGATGCCGGAGGCAAGCATCGAAGAGCCGCCGTAAGAGATGAATGGCAAGGTCATGCCCTTGGCCGGCAGGAGCGTGAAGGTGACGCCGATATTGATGAAGGCCTGCACCCCGAACATCACCGCGAGCCCGGCGCCCGCGACCCGCACGAAGGCGTCGCGTTCCCGCGTCAGGCGCGTCAGCGCGCGCAAGGTGATGAAGAGATAAAGCCCGATCACAGCGACGCAGAACAAAAGCCCGTATTCCTCAGCGGCGACGGCCATGACGAAATCGGTATGCGCATCGGGGAGCGACCATTTCACCGAACCCTCGCCCGCGCCGGTGCCGAAAAACCCGCCTTTCTGGATCGCGCTGGTCGCGTAGCCGATCTGGCTGGTCGGATCGATATCCGCCGCCCAATAGTCGTCGATCCGGCTCGCGACATATTCGAAATTCGTATAGGCGAACCAGATCAGCCCGACGCCCATCCCCACCAATATGACCATCAACCAGATTGGCGCGCCCCAGGTGAAGAACATCGCGCCCCATGCCGCGACGACGAGCAGCGCCTGACCGAAATCGGGCTGTATCGCCAACGAGCCGATGACGCCGAGCGTCAGCAGAAACGACATGGTCACGCCAGGCGGGCCCATCGGGCGGAGCGCGGCGGCCATCATCCAGCCGGTGATCACCGCCAGCCCCGGTTTCAGGAACTCGGAGGGCTGCACCGACATCCCGAAGGAGTACCAGCGCACCGCGCCTTTTCCGAAATCGGTGCCGAAAGCCGGCAGGAAAAGCACCGCTACGAACGCCAGAATGAAAAGCCGCACCCCGTTGCGGCGTACGCTGTCGGGCGATTGCACCGATAACGCGACTATGGTTCCGACCGTCATGACCGCGAAAACCACATGCCGGGTCACGAAATGAAAGGGCGGCAGGCCGCGCTTTTCCGCGAGCGGCACAGAGGCGGCGAAACTGATCAGAAGCCCGATCAGGATCAACAGCACCAGCGCGCCGAGGGTCATTTTATCCACCGTCCGCCACCAGCGGCCAAGGATGGACGGATCGCCGAAGCCGGCGGGCGTGTTGCGGAAGGTAAGCTCGGTCATGTCGCCTCCCCGATGATGCGGCGCGCGGCGTCGCGGAACGCGTCGCCCCGCGCTTCGAAATCGGTGAACTGGTCGAAACTGGCGCAGGCGGGCGAGAGCAGCACCACGTCGCCCGCCTCCGCCTCCGCCGCCGCCCGGGCGATGGCGGTCGCGAGGTCGCCGCAGCGCTCATGCGGCGCGGAGCCCAGCGTTTCGGCGAATTCCGCCGTCGCTTGGCCGATCAGATAGGTCTTGGCGACGCGCGAGAATAGCGGCGCCAGCGGCGCGATGCCGCCTTCTTTCGGGACGCCCCCGGCGATCCAGCGGATCCGCTCATAGGTTGAGAGCGCCTTTTCCGCCGCGTCGGCGTTGGTCGCCTTTGAATCGTTCACATAAACCACGCCCCCGGCCTCCCCCACCCGCTCCATCCGGTGCGGCAGGCCGGGAAAGCTGACGAGCGCGGCCGAGATCGCCTTCGGCCCGAGGCCGAGCGCGCGCGCCGCCGCCCAGGCCGCGCAAGCGTTCTGGTGGTTGTGGCGCCCCTGCAGCGCCGGCGCCTCACGCATATCGAACGCGGCGGCCTGCTTGCCCTTGGCCCATTCGGTGAGGTGCCAGCGGTTCATGAAGACCGAACGCGCCTCGCCCTTCGGTTTGGCTGTGACGGAGATCGGCGTCAGCCGCCCGCCATCCGACGCCGGGTCGGACAGCGCCGCCGCGAGGAAACGTCCGTGGTCATCGTCGAGCCCGATCACCATCGCATCGGGCGCGCCGAGCTCAAAAAGCCGGCGCTTGGCGGCGAAATAGCCGCCGATTCCGCCATGGCGGTCAAGGTGATCGGGAGAGAGATTGAGAAACACCGCGACATCGGGCGCGAGCGTGCGGGCGAGATCGGTCTGGTAGGAGGACAATTCCAGCACCACCACCTCCCCGTCCGCGGGCGGATCGAGGTCAAGAACGCCGCGCCCGATATTGCCGCCCATCTGGCGCGGCCGCCCGGCGGAGCCGAGGATGTGATCGATCAGCGCCGTCGTCGTCGATTTGCCGTTGGAGCCGGTGATGGCGACGATCTTCACGTCCGCGCCAGTCATCTGTACGGCGCGAAAGAACAGCGAGACGTCGTTGTCGACCAGCGCGCCTGCGGCCCGCGCCGCGGCGATGGCTTCATGCGGCTCGGGGTAGAGATGCGGGACGCCGGGCGAGACGACAAGCAGCGGCGTGTCGCGCCATGTCGCGGCGCGGCGGAGATCTTCGACGTTGAACCCCGCCGCTTCGGCTTCGGCGCGCGCCGCCTCGCGGTCATCCCAGAGCACCGGCTCCGCTTCGCCCGCCGCCAGCGCGCGGGCCGCCGCAAGCCCCGATCGGCCAAGGCC
>JBBDTD010000212.1:0-4953 GCA_040904645.1 Paracoccaceae bacterium | reverse complement strand
GGACACGCCGAAACGCTCGGTCTTTTGCGGCCCCATGCCCGAGATTCGCTCCATTGCAGGCAGGGAGAGGGGGCGTTCATCAGCGATCCGCGCCAGCACCGGGCGCGCCAGCGTCATGAACCGATCAGCGCCGGCCGGGCCGCGGGCGAGCGCGACCTGAGCTTCGTGGAGAGCCTCGAAAAGCGCGCCGTCGCCGTTCAACGCCGCCTTTCTACGAGCAGGATGCGTCTCTTCCGCCTCGGTTTCATTGATCGCCGACAGGAAGGCCGCGCCATAGCGCGCCAGCTTTTGCGCGCCAACGCCATGACAGGCGGCGAACTGGTCCAGATCGCGCGGCTTGCGTTGCGCCATGTCAATCAACGAGCGATCGGAGAAGACCATATAGGCTGGCCCACCCTGTTCTTGCGCCAGCTTCGCGCGGAGCGCCCGGAGCTGAGAGAAAAGCGTCTCATCTTCCGCATCGACCAGCGCCGCCGGCGCTGCGCGCGTAGCGCGATCAGCGGCGCGGGCGCGCAGTGTTTCTTCGCGCATTTCTATTCGTTCCTCGCCCCGCAGGACGGGCCGCGCCGCCTCCGTCAGCCGCCAGGCGCCGTGGCGCTCCGGGTCGATCCAGACGAGCCCGAGCGCGTAGATCTGGCGCATCGCGCTGCGCCACCAGTCCTTGGACCGATCGGAGCCGCGCCCGAAAACCGCCAGCGCGTCATGACCGGCCCGCGCGGTCTTTTCGGTGCTCTCGCCCCTGAGAACGGAGATCACATGATCCTGCCCATAACGCTCTTCGGTGCGAAACATCGCGGAGAGCGCCATTTGCACTGCTTCGGTGCCGTCGAAAAGCGCAGGCGGCTTGTCACAGAGATCGCAATTCCCGCAGGGTGTGCTTTCCTCGCCGAAATAGCCGAGCAGGATCTGCCGGCGGCAGCGCGGCGCCTCCGCCAGCGCCAGAAGCGCGTTGAGGCGGGTGTGATCGGCGCGCTTGCGCTCATCCGGCGCCGGGCTTTCGTCGATCCGCATGCGCTGTAGTTTGATGTCGTCAAGTCCATAGAGCGTCAGGGTTTCGGCCGGGGCACCGTCACGGCCGGAACGGCCGATCTCCTGATAATAGCTCTCCATGGATTTGGGCAAGTCAGCGTGGACGACATAACGAATATCCGGCTTGTCGACGCCCATGCCGAAGGCGACGGTGGCGCACATCACGACGCCGTCCTCACGCTGGAAACGGTCCTGATGCTCCCGCCGGACTTCGGGGGCGAGGCCAGCGTGATAGGGGAGGGCCGGCACGCCGGCGTCGCGGAGCGCGGTGCTCAACACCTCGGTCTTGTTGCGTGACGACGCATAGACGATGCCGGAGCGACCCTTTCGCGCGGTGCAGAAATCCAGCAGCTGCCGGCGCGGCCCAGCCTTGGCTGCGAAGGCGAGGTGAATATTCGGCCGATCGAACCCGCGCAGGAATACGCGCGGCGGCGCGGCAAAGAGCTTGGCGGCGATTTCCAGCCGCGTCTCATCATCCGCTGTCGCGGTGAAGGCGGCGATCTGCGGGCGGCCAAGCTGATCGCAGAGCGCCCCGATCTTCAGATAATCGGGGCGGAAATCATGGCCCCATTGGCTGACGCAATGCGCCTCGTCGACGGCGATGAACTTGACGCCGGCGCGGCGCAAAAGCGGCGCGGCGGAGGAAAGCCGTTCCGGCGCCAGGTAAAGCAGCTTCAGCGATCCCCGGTCGATGGCGTCGAACACCGCCTCGGTTTCATGCGGCTCGTTGGCGGAGGTCAGCGCGCCGGCCTCGACGCCGAGCTGCTTCAGCGCCTCGACCTGATCACGCATGAGCGCGATCAGGGGCGAGATCACGAGCGACAGACCTGCGCGCCTGAGCGCAGGCAGCTGGTAGCAGAGCGATTTTCCGCCCCCCGTCGGCATGATCGCCAGCACGTCCTCCCCCGCAAGCACGGCGGCGATGATCTCCTCCTGCCCGGGGCGGAAGGCGTCGAATCCGAATGTCGATTTGAGGAGGGCGAGTGCGGAATCCATGGCCACTCTTTAGGGGCGGGGAGGTCGGGCGGCAAGCACGCGGCGCCGGAAGCTTTCGCGGGGAAGGCGGGTGGCGGCGGCTGGATGGCGCGTCTTTGGGCCGCGTAGGCGCGCGAACATGGGCGGCTGCAAGAAAAGCAACCGCAATGAAAAAGGCCGCCCCGATCCGGGGCGGCCATTCATATTCAAGGCGAAGGATCGATCAGCCGCGGGGCTGCTCAATCTCTTCTGCGGGCGCATCCTCGGCGATCGCCTCGGCGTCTTCGTCATCCTCGAAGAGCTGGGCGACGTCGAACGCCTCAGCGGCGTCCTCTTCAGCGCGCAGTTCCTGAATCGACTTGCCCTGCGCCTGAAGCTCGGCCTCATCGGCGGAGCGGGCGACGTTGAGGGTGATCGTGGCGCTGACCTCAGGGTGGAGAACCACCCGGATGTCATGGAGACCCAGATCCTTCACCGGGGTGGAGAGCACGATCTGCGTGCGCGCCAGGGTGAAGCCGCCCTCGGTCGCCAGATCGGCGATGTCGCGCGAGTTGACGGAGCCGTAGAGCGAGCCGCCATCGGAGGCCTGCCGGATGGCGACGAAAATCTGGCCGTCGAGCTTGGCCGCGACGGCCTCCGCCTCTTTCTTCAGGTCGAGATTGCGGGCTTCAAGCTGCGCACGCTCGGATTCGAAACGCTCCATGTTGCGCTTCGTCGCGCGGAGCGCCTTGCCCTTGGGCAGGAGGAAATTGCGGGCGAAGCCGTTCTTGACGGCGACGACGTCGCCCATCTGACCCAGCTTTTCGACCCGCTCTAGAAGAACCACATCCATGATCGGTCCCCTTACTTGATCGCGTAAGGCAGCAGCGCGAGGAACCGGGCGCGCTTGATGGCGCGGCCGAGTTCACGCTGCTTCTTCGCGGAAACGGCGGTGATGCGCGAGGGCACGATCTTGCCTCGCTCGGAGATGTAGCGCTGAAGGAGCTTCACATCCTTGTAGTCGATCGCAGGCGCGTCGGTGGCTGCGAACGGGCAGGACTTCCGACGGCGGAAAAATGGTTTCTTGGCCATGATCTATATCCTCTCGCTCAGTCGTGCCGGGGCGGGCGTGGCCCGCGCGGACCACGGGGGCCGCGATCGTCACGGCTGTTCTTGGCGCGGACGACGGCGCTTTCGCCTTCTTCATGCGCGTCGACCTTGACGGTCATCACGCGCATCACGTCGTCATGCAGCCGCATCAGACGCTCCATCTCGTCCACCGCCGGGGCCGGCGCGTCGGACTTGAGATAGGCGTAATGGCCCTTGCGATTCTTGTTGACCTTGAAGGCCATCGTGCGAAGACCCCAGTACTCGAACCCGACGACGTCGCCGCCGTTGTCCTTCAGCACCTGGGTGAAATGCTCGATCAGGCCTTCGGCCTGCGCGTTGGAAATATCCTGACGCGCGATAAACACATGCTCATAAAGAGCCATGGGTCTCACCTCTGTCATGCGCGCTTCAAAATGCGGGGTCTAAAGCTCTCGATCCCGCATACGAGTGGCGTCGCGTCCATCCGTTCGAGAGCGCGAGGCGTATAGGGCCGCAGCGCAGGGGATGCAAGCGCAAGACGCAAGCGCGGCTTGACTTCGGGCGCCCCGACGGGAATTGAGGCCGAAACCATCAGGGAGACGTGACCATGACGTGGGCCTTTGTTTTTCCGGGGCAGGGTGCGCAGGCGGTCGGCATGGGCCGGGATCTGGCCGCCGCTTGCCCCGCCGCCGCCGCTGTCTTCGAAGAGGTGGATGACGCGTTGGGCGAAAAGCTGAGCGCGCTGATCTGGGACGGCCCGGCCGAGACGCTGACGCTGACCGCCAACGCGCAGCCGGCGCTGATGGCGACTTCGCTCGCGGCGATGCGGGCGCTGGAGGCGGAGGGAGTGTCCATCGCAGATGCGGCCTTTGTCGCCGGGCATTCGCTGGGCGAGTATTCGGCGTTGGCGGCGGCGGGCGCGATCTCCGTCGCGGATACGGCGCGGCTGCTGCGGATCAGGGGCGACGCCATGCAGGCGGCGGTTCCTGTTGGAATTGGGGCGATGGCGGCGCTTCTGGGGCTGAGTTTCGCGGAGGCGACGGAGGTCGCGGCGGAAGCGGCCGGGGGCGAGGTGTGCCAGGCGGCGAATGACAACGATCCCGGTCAGGTGGTGATTTCGGGCCACAAGGGCGCCGTGGAGCGCGCGATCGAGATCGCCAAGGCCAGGGGCGCGAAACGCGCCGTGATGTTGCCTGTCAGCGCTCCATTCCATTGTACGCTGATGCAGCCGGCGGCGGACCGCATGGCGGCGGCGCTGGCGGAGGTGCAGATCAGGGCGCCCGCAGCGCCCCTGGTCGCCAATGTGCTGGCGGAGGCGGTGGGCGACCCTGCCATGATACGCGAGTTGCTGGTGAGACAAGTCACCGGGTCGGTTCGCTGGCGCGAGAGCGTTGGCTGGCTGGCGGGACGGGGCGTGACCGGGTTGGTGGAGATTGGCGCAGGCAAAGCGCTTTCAGGCATGGCGAGGCGTATCGCGCGGGAGTTAACCTGCGTCGCGGTCGCCACCCCGGACGAAGCGAAGACGGCGGCGGCGGCGGTCCGGGGCTGATCAGGCGCTCGCGGGCGCTGGCCAGTATCGTTTTTCGGCGCCTTCATCGGCGCCAGGGATATGAGGAGACAAAGAATGTTCGACCTGACGGGAAAGAATGCGCTGATCACGGGCGCGTCCGGCGGCATCGGCGCGGCGATCGCGCGCGCGCTGCATGGCGCGGGGGCTTCGGTCGCGCTGTCAGGCACAAGGATTGAACCCCTGGAGGCGCTGGCGACGGAGCTTGGCGCGCGGGCGCATGTGGTTCCTTGCGACCTGTCTGACGGCGCGGCTGTCGATGCGCTGTGCGGCGCGGCGGCAGGCGCGATGGGGTCGGTCGATATCCTGGTGAA
>JBBDTD010000211.1:0-4989 GCA_040904645.1 Paracoccaceae bacterium | reverse complement strand
ACGCGTTTGAAGAGATCGCGATCCAGCAGAACACCAACCTCGCCACCGTCGCGCCCGGCATAGCCGAGGCGCTGGTGGCGACGGCGCTCGGCCTGCTCGCGGCGATCCCGGCGGTGATCTTCTACAACAAGCTGACCGGCGACGCTGAGCGGCTTTCCTCGTCGATGGAGAATTTCTCCGACGAGTTCGCCGTGATCCTCTCTCGTCAGATCGACCGGAAGCCGGGCTGATGGGCGCCAATCTCGCCAGTTCGGGCGGGCCGTCGCGCGGCGGAAGGCGCCGGCGCACCGGCAAGCCGATGTCGGAGATCAACGTCACGCCCTTCGTGGACGTGATGCTGGTGCTTTTGATCATCTTCATGGTCGCGGCGCCGCTGCTGACCGTCGGCGTGCCGCTGAACCTGCCAGAGACTGACGCGCGCCCCCTGCCGGTGGAGCCCGAAGCGCCGCTGACCGTCAATCTCGCGGCTGACGGCGACATCTATCTGCAGGAATCCTCGATGGATTTCGCCGAGTTCGCGAAGCGCCTGCCCGCCATCGCGGCGGAACGGGAGGGCGGGCAAGTGTATTTGCGCGCCGATTCGGGGTTGCCTTATGGCTCCGTCGCCAAGGTGATGGGCGCGCTCAACGCGGCCGGATTCAGCTCCATCGCACTGGTCACGGACGCGGCGGTCGCGGCCCCGGCGGACAAACCGGTGGATCAATGAAATGAAAACGGGCGCGAGCATCTCTGGCGGCGGACATCTGGCGCTGATCGGGCTCGCGATCTTTTCGGGGGCGCTTTTCGGCGCGAAACCGCGGCCGCCGATGAACATCGCCGAAGTCACGCTGATGAGCGGCGCCGAGTTCGAGGCCGCGCTTTCCGCCGCGCCCGAGTTCAACGCCGACCTCCCCCCGGCGCCGGAGGCTCCGAATCCCGGCGAGGAGCGCGCCGACGTGACGCTGGCGGAGACTGACGCCGCCCCCACCACCCACGCGGAACCCGCCGCGCCCGACGCCCCGGCGCGGGGCGAAGCGGTCAAGCCGCTGCCGGATCAGCCCGCCGACGCCTCGATCGCCGACGTCGGAGAGCGGCCCGCCGGCCCGCCGGCGCCTGAGGCGTCCACGCTGGTCGCGGCCACGGAGCCTTCGCCCGAGATCGCGCCAGCGGCGGCGACCGCGTCGGCGCCGGCCCCCGCGCCGCGTCCGGCGCCGCCGAAAGTCGAGGATGTGAGCCCCGAGCCCCCGCCTGTCGTGACGGCTGAGCCGACGCCAGAACCCGCACCGACGCCGGCGGCGGAGCCTGAGCCTGCGCCCGAGCCGGAGGTCGCGGCGGTGGAGCCGCCGCCGGTCGAGGAGGTTGTGCCGGAAAAGCTGAACGACGCCACCGTGCCGGCGCCCAAGCTGAGCCCGCCGCCGCCGACCAAGCCGCGCGAGGTGGCCGAGGCCAAGAAGGCCGAACGCCTGGCGCGCGCGTCCCAGACGCCTGAGACCACCGGCGCGACCAAGCAGGCGGAGGCGCCGTCCGGCGGCGGCTCGACCCGGACGGTGGGGGAGCTTTCCTTCCGGGACCGCGACGCGCTTCGCGTCGGCATCCGGGGGTATTTCAGTCCGCCGACAGGGCTTCCTGACGCGGATTCGCTCGCGGTGAAGATTCGGATCGAAGTGAACGAGGCGGGCAAGATCACCGCCGGCCCCGAACTGCTTCAGCCCTCCGGCCGGTTGGACGCCGCGCATGACGCGCTATATCGCGCCGGAGTCCGGGCGTTGAAACGCGCCGAAGCCGCAGGAGTCTTCGCCAAGTTGCCGCGGGATCGCTATGATCTCTGGCGAAACATGAATGTGACTTTCACGCCGAGGGAGATTCAGTTCCTATGATCCGTATTCTGACCGGGCTTTGCCTCGCGCTCATCGCCGTATCGGGCTCGCACGCCCAGAACGCCGGCGGCTCGCTGGAGATCACCGTGGCCGGCGGCGAGTTCGAGCCGATCACGATCGCCGCTCCCGGCTTCTTCGCCGAGCCGGGGGACGCGGCGTCGCTCGCCGGGCAGATCCGCGAAGTGGCGCTCGCCGATCTCGCCGGATCGGGGCTTTTCCGCGTGATTCCGCCGGAGGCCTATATCCAGCAGATCGACGATTTTGACACGGCGCCGCGCTATCCGGACTGGCAGGCGATCAACGCCGCCGCGCTCCTGACCGGGCGGGCGAATATCGAATCGGACGGCCGCGTTCGCGTGCAGTTCCGGCTCTTCGACAGTTTCGCGGCCGGCCAGATGGAAGGGCTGCAGTTCTACGCCGATCCGGCGGACTGGAGGCGCATCGGCCACAAGATCGCCGACGCGGTCTATAGTCAGCTCACCGGCGAAGGCCCCTATTTCGACAGCCGCATCGTCTATGTGCACGAAAGCGGCTCCAAGGGCGCGCGGGTGAAGCGGCTGGCGGTCATGGATCAGGATGGCGCCAATAACCGCTTCCTGACCGATGGCCGGCAACTGGTGGTGACGCCCCGGTTTTCGCCTGACGATCAGGAGGTTCTCTACATCTCCTTCGAGCGGGGCGAGCCGCAGATCTTCCTCTACAACATCGCCACCGAACAGCGGGAGATCCTCGGGAATTTCCCGGGGATGAGCTTCGCGCCGCGGTTTTCGCCCGATGGGCGGAAGGTGGCGCTTTCGCTCTCGCAGGGCGGCAACACCGATATCTACGTGATGGATATCGCCTCGCGGGGGCTTTCGAAGCTGACTGATTCGCCGGCGATCGAAACCGCGCCTTCCTATTCCCCCGACGGCCGGCAGATCGTTTTCGAAAGCGATCGCGGCGGCGGGCAGCAGATCTATGTGATGAGCGCGCAGGGCGGTCCGGCGACGCGGATCAGCTTCGGGCAGGGGCGCTATGGCACGCCGGTCTGGTCGCCGCGCGGCGATCTGATCGCCTTCACCAAATCCGGCGGCGGCCAGTTCGCGGTCGGGGTGATGCGCGCCGATGGATCGGAGGAACGGATTCTCGACTCGAGCTTCCTTTCCGAAGGTCCGTCATGGTCGCCGAACGGGCGTGTGCTATCATTCTTCCGCGAAAGCGCGGGCGCGAACGGGACGTCGAGCCTCTGGAGCGTGGATATAACCGGGCGGAACCTGAAAAGGTTGGCGGCGCCTGGGGCAGGCTCCGATCCGGCGTGGTCACCGCTCCTCGACTAGAGGCGGTGGACGTCTGAATCGGCGGATACGATTGACTCATCGACGCGGCGATAGCCGCTCATAACAGGCGGAGAATTGAAATGATCAGCAAGTTTGCAATCACACTCGCGATGGGGGCCGCGCTCCTGCTGGCGGCCTGCTCGGACGATGCGCCCGAAGCGGCGGCGCCCGGTGGCGGCGCGCCAACCTCGACGCTGGACCCGGCTTCGGTGGCCTATTTCCAGCAGACGGTCGGCGACCGGGTCTTCTTCGAGACCGACAGCACCCGCCTCACATCCGCAGGCCAGCAGACGCTGAGCCGGCAGGCGGAATGGCTGGCCCAGAACACCGCTGTCAACGCGGTGATCGAAGGCCACGCGGATGAGCGCGGCACACGCGAATACAACCTCGCGCTCGGGGCGCGGCGGGCCGAGGCGGCGCGCGTCTACCTCGCGGCGCAAGGCGTCTCCGCGAGCCGGCTGCGCACCATCTCCTATGGCAAGGAGCGCCCGGAGGCGCTTTGCTCGGCGGAAAGCTGCTGGTCGACGAACCGCCGCGCCGTCAGCGTGATCGCCGGCGCGCCGACAAGCTGATCTATCGGGCGGCGGCGCCACCGCGCCGCCGCCAGTTCCGGCAGGACAGGTTCGGCCAACGCATGATTGGGGAGACGACTCGATGACGACACAGGCGCGTATCAGCCTCGCCCTGCTGGCGGCGGCGGGCCTTTCGTCGCCCGCCCTGGCTCAGGGCGTGGATCGCTACGAGTTCGTCCAGATGCAAAAGCAGCTGGAGGCGCTCCAACAGGAAATCGGCCAGCTTCGCGGCCAGATGAGCGGAGGCCGGGTCGAAACGGTGGAGGACGAACTCACCCGCCTGATCGCCCAGATCGAACGGCTCGAATTCGCGCAGCGTCAGCATGAGGCGACGGCGAAGCAGAAGCTGGAAGATCTGGAATACCGCATCATAGAACTCGAAGGCGGCGATCCGAGCATTCTTTTCCAGCAGGAGGGAACGCAGGGCGGCCTCGCGCCCGGCCCGGCCGCGCCCGCGCGCCCGGCGGACCCGATAGCGCAGCCCGCGCCGCAACAGCAAGTCGGCTCGCTCGGCACGCTCAATTCAAGCGCGGCCGTCGGCGGCCAGGAGCGCGCCGCCTATGACGCGGGCGTCGCCTCGGTCAGGGCCGGGCGCGGGGAGGAGGCGCGGCGCTCTCTCGAGACGTTCATCTCGAACTATCCCGACAGCCCGCTGATCAGCGACGCGCACTATTGGCTGGGCGAGGCGTATTTCATCGATGGCGATCACCGCGCCGCGGCTGAACGCTATCTCGATGGCGCGACGCTCAGCCCGGGCGCCGCTATGGCGCCGGAGAGCCTCCTGAAACTCGGCGTGACGCTTGGCCTGCTGGGGCGGCAGGACGCAGGTTGCTCGACGCTGCGCGAGGTGCGTCAACGCTATCCGCAGGCTGCGGACCTGATGGCGCGGGCGGACCGCGAAGCAAGCCGCGCCGGCTGTGGCTGAACGACCTGACGACGCCTGTCTGGGCGAAGCGTTCGCCGCGCTGGACGCGGCCACGGCCGCGGAGCGCACGCGCGGCCCGGTCGGTCTGGCCGTATCCGGCGGCGGCGACAGTGTCGCCCTCCTTCATATCGCAGACAAGTGGGCGCGGACGCGCGGCGCGGCGCTGGAAGTCGCCACCGTAGATCATCGCCTGCGCCCGGAAAGCGCCGCTGAGGCGATTGCCGTCGCCAAAGCCGCCAACGCGCTCGGCTGGCGGCATGAAACGCTTGAGTGGCGCGGCTGGGCCGGCAAGGGCAATCTTCAGGCCGAGGCGCGCGCGG
>JBBDTD010000210.1:0-4991 GCA_040904645.1 Paracoccaceae bacterium | reverse complement strand
TTCCGGACTCATCACGCGCGCCCCTCATCCCCAGCAGGCGGCGCCGGGCGGGTTCGAAACCGCGCGGCCCGCCCGAGCGGAAACATCATGATCAGCGCGCGCCGCGTCCAGCGAAAATCGCGCCGTCAGCGCGCTAAGCGATTCGCCGCAGGCGCCGCCTCCTCGATGAGGGTGGGGTGACCGAGCCGCCGAGCAAGAGCCGGAGAATGGAGTTCGACGGCGGCCGGCCCCGTGCGCCCCCTGGACCAGGAGACGCCGCGCCCAATCGCGCGGCGCCCATGTCAGCCCATTATCCCGCCGGGTCTTTCGGCGCGGCTTTCGCCACCCCGACCATGGCCGGGCGCAGAAGTCGGCCGGCAATGGTGAAGCCGGGCTGGAGCGTTTCGATCACGGTTCCCGGCTCGGCGTCTTCGATCGGCGCCTCGAACATCGCCTGATGGAGATGCGGGTCGAACTTCGCGCCCGGCTCGGGGTCCACCTTTTCGATCTTGTGCTTGGCGAAGGCGGCGAGAAGCTCCCGCTGGGTTAACTCGACGCCTTCGATCAAGCCGCCAGCGCTCGCCCGCGAGGTTTCATCCGCGGCGGCCAGCGCGCGCGCCATGTTGTCGTGGACGGAAAGCAGATCGCGCGCCAGCTTGGTGCCGCCGAATGTCTCCGCGTCCTTGCGGTCGCGCTCAGCGCGGCGTCGGATATTCTCCGCCTCCGCCAGCGCGCGCATCAGCTTGTCACGCAGCTCGTCGCGCTCCGCCGCGAGGGAGGCGATTTCGCTTTCCTCGCTCTCGGGCGCGTCAGCCGCGAAATCCAGATCATGCTCTAATTCTGCGCCGGCCATCGCCGCCTCTTCCGTCGCTTCGGTTTTCTTGTCGCTCATTCTCACACCTTCCCGCCGGATCGATTCGGCTTGCCGCGTCCGGCGATCACCTCCCCCATCATTCGGGCGGTGTAATCGACGATCGGCACGATCCGGCCATAGTTCAACCTCGTCGGGCCAATCACGCCGATCGCGCCCACGAGCTTACGGTCGGCGTTCATATAGGGAGAGATCACCAAAGTGGAGCCGGAAAGCGAAAAGAGTTTGTTCTCGGAGCCGATGAATATCCGCACGCCCTCCCCGTCCTTGGTCAGGTCGAGCAGCTGCGCGATGTCGCGCTTGCGCTCCAGATCGTCGAGCAGTTTGCGCATCCGGTCCAGATCGGCGGCGGCTTCGTTCAGAAGGTTGGCGCGGCCGCGCACCAGAAGCCTGTCCGGCTCCACTCCGCCTTCGCCGTCCCAGACGGCGACGCCGGCTTCCACCAGCGCGGTGGCGGTCTGGTCCAGTTCCTGGCGGCGGCGCTCGATCTCCCTGCCCACCACCTCCTTCGCTTCGCCGAGCGTGCGGCCGACCAGCATCGCGTTGAGGAAATTCGCCGCCTCGCGCATCGCGGAAGGCGTCATGCCGGGGGGCGGCCTGATCATGCGGTTTTCAACCGCGCCGTCCTCCGTCACCAGCACGACCAGCGCAGATTCGGGGTTCAGGCCGACAAACTCGACATGGCGGATCGGCGCTTCACGCTTCGGCGCGAACACGAGCGACGCGCATTGGCTCAGCCCCGAAAGCATCGAGCCGGCATGGTCAAGCGCATCCGCGAGGTCGCCATCGCGGTCGTCGCTCAGCTTCTCGATCTCGGCGCGTTCCTCGACGGAGATGTCGCCGATCTCCAGGAGCCCGTCGACGAACATGCGCAGGCCGGTCTGGGTCGGGATGCGGCCGGCGGAGGCGTGCCGGCTTTCAAGCAGGCCAAGCTGCTCGAGATCCTGCATCACATTGCGCACGGAGGCGGCGGAAAGCGGCGTATCCAGGCCGCGCGCGAGGGTTCGCGAGCCGACCGGCTCGCCGGTTTCGATATAGGACTCAACCAGCCGGCGGAAGATATCCCGGCTGCGCTCATTCAGATCGGCGAGAGGTGCGGTTTCCGGCATGACTCCACTGGTAGGAAGCGCGGCCCTCGCGGTCAATGGCGCGGGGCGCCCCTCTCCCGCTGGACCGCGATGCGGCTTCTGGTTAAACCCGCCGCGAACAGAGCGAAGGAGCCTCTCATGCGCCCATCCGGCCGCGCGCGCGACGAAATGCGCACCGTCACCATCGAGACCGGTGTCTCGCGCCACGCAGAAGGGTCCTGCCTGATCCGCTGCGGCGAGACGCACGTGCTCTGCACCGCGACGGTGGAAGAGCGTGTGCCGCCCTTCATGCGCAATTCCGGCCTCGGTTGGGTGACGGCGGAATACGGCATGCTGCCCCGCGCCACCAATACACGGATGCGCCGCGAGGCCAAAACCAGCCAGAGCGGCCGGACGCAGGAGATCCAGCGCCTGATCGGACGCAGCCTGCGCATGGGCGCGGATCGCGTCATGCTGGGCGAGCGGCAGATCACCATCGACTGCGACGTGCTTCAGGCCGATGGCGGCACGCGTTGCGCCTCTATCACCGGCGGCTGGGTGGCGCTGCGATTGGCCGCGAACAAGCTGATCGCGGAAGGCGCGCTGAAGGAAAACCCGGTGGAGGAGCATATCGCCGCCATTTCCTGCGGCGTGCATCAGGGCCAGCCGGTGCTGGATCTGGATTATGCGGAGGATTCCGACGCCGGGACCGACGCCAACTTCGTGATGACCGGCTCGGGCGGGCTGGTGGAGCTTCAGGGCTCCGCCGAGGGTTCGCCGTTTTCCGAGACGGAATTCCTCGAGATGCTGAAACTGGCGCGCAAGGGCGTGGCTGAACTGATCGCGGCGCAGAAAGCTGCGGTCGGGTGAGCCGCAGGCTCGCACCCGGGCGGCTGATCGTCGCCACCCATAACGCCGGCAAGGTCCGCGAGATGGGCGCGCTCCTCTCGCCTTACGGGATCGAGACCGTCTCCGCCGGCGATCTGGGCTTGCCTGAGCCGGAAGAGACGGAGGAGACGTTCGAGGGCAACGCGCGGATCAAGGCGCACGCCGCCGCGCGGGCCGCGAACCTGCCCGCCCTTTCCGACGACAGCGGCATCGAAGTGGATGCGCTCGGCGGCCAGCCGGGCGTTCACACCGCCGACTGGGCGGAGACCGGCGCGGGGCGCGATTTCGAGATGGCGATGACGCGGGTCTGGGCGTCGCTGGAAGAGAAGAACGCCCCGGAGCCGCGGTGCGCGCGCTTCGTCTCCACGCTCTGCCTCGCCTGGCCGGACGGGCATGACGAAATTTTCCGCGGCGAGGTTCCGGGGCGCGTAACCTGGCCGATGAAGGGCGCGCTCGGCTTCGGGTTCGATCCGATCTTCACCCCGGACGGGGAAAGTGAAACCTTCGGCGAGATGGACCCCGGCAGAAAGAACGCCATGAGCCACCGCGCCCGCGCGTTCGAAAAGCTCGTCGCCGCCTGTTTCGGCCGCTGAGTCCGCCGCGGTGCGCCCTTGCAACCGGGGCGGCGTAGGGACATGACGGCCCTGCCCCGCAAGCGACGCTATTGAGACTGGAACCAGACGAACCATGGCCGAAATCGACATCCTTCCCGACGCCCGGCCAAAGGCGCCCGCCACCGGGCGCGAGGATTGGCGCGCGGCCGGGTTCGGGGTCTATCTCCATTGGCCGTTCTGCCTCGCCAAATGTCCCTATTGCGATTTCAACTCCCATGTCTCGCGCCAGATCGACCAGCCGCGCTGGCGCGATGCGCTGATCCGGGAGATGGAGGCGATGCGCGCCCTGACCGGGCCGCGCCGGGCCGATACGATTTTCTTCGGCGGCGGCACCCCCTCCCTGATGCCGGCGGAGACGGTCGGCGCATTGATCGAGACCGCGGACCGGCTCTGGGGCCTCGCCCCCGGTGCGGAGATCACCCTGGAGGCGAACCCGACCTCGGTCGAGGCGGCGCGGCTTCGCGCCTACGCCGCCGCCGGGGTCAACCGGGCGTCCATGGGCGCGCAGGCGCTGAACGATGCCGATCTTCGCCGCCTTGGGCGCACGCATTCTGCGGCGGAGGCGCGCGCGGCCTTCGATGTGGCGCGCAGCGCCTTCAGCCGGGTCAGCTTCGATCTGATCTACGCCCGCCAGGACCAGACGACGGAGGCCTGGGCGGCGGAGCTTTCGGAGGCGATCAGCCTCGCCGCCGATCACTTGTCGCTCTACCAGCTCACCATCGAGCCCGGCACCCGCTTCGCCGAGCTTCATGCGCGCGGCGGCCTGCGCGGCCTGCCCGCCGACTCGCGCGCCGCGGACATGTATGACGCGACGCAGGAGATCACCGCCGCCGCAGGCCTGCCGGCCTATGAAATCTCCAACCACGCGCGCCCCGGCGCGGAGAGCCGGCATAACCTGATCTACTGGCGTTATGGCGATTACGCCGGAATCGGGCCGGGCGCGCATGGCCGCCTGACGCTGGACGGGCGGCGCTTCGCGACCGAAACGCCGCGCGATCCGGCGGAATGGCTGAAGGGCGCGCCGATCGCACCGGAGCCGCTGCCCGATGGCGCGCCGGCGGATGAATACGCGCTGATGTCCTTGCGGCTGGTGGAGGGAATGGCGCTGGACCGCTACGCCAAGCTCGCCCGCGCGCCGTTGGCGGCGGAGCGCGTCGCGCCCCTGATCGCGGACGGATTGCTCCACGAAACCGCGGGCCGCCTCGCCGCCACAGCGAAGGGCCGCCCGCTCCTCAACGCGATCCTCGGCGCGCTGCTCGCCTGAGCGCCGATACAGCCCAGTCTGTGCGCGATGGCACGCTTCGGCGCAGCCGGGACTCCGCGCGGGACACAATTGATGATAGATTACGCTCGACTTTAACTTATTGGGGGTTGAGCCATGAACGAGATGCGCCCGCCCGGGCCGGCGTTCGCCGCCACCACGATTACGCCCGAGACCGAGGCCGAGCGGGACCGCAGGGTCCGTCGCAAGGTGGAGCGGCTCTGGCGCTGGTTCTCTCTCGCGCTGCCTGACGCTTCTTCGGTGATGTTTCGCCAGAAGCTGACCGATCTGGATGTCGCGCGAGGAGAGGA
>JBBDTD010000209.1:0-5020 GCA_040904645.1 Paracoccaceae bacterium | reverse complement strand
GCACCATGCCGAGCCCGACCGCGGCGATGCCGACCAGCACAGAAAGCCGCCCGCCATAGAGAATGGTGGAGAGCATGTCGCGGCCCTGATTGTCGGTCCCGAGCAGGTATTGCGCCTGCCCGCCCTCGGCCCAGGCCGGCGGCAGCTTGCCGTCCCAGAGCGATATCTGCGCCGGATCGAAGGGATCGAAGGGCGCGATCAGCGGCGCCGCGAAACAGGCGAGGATCACAAGCGCCGCCACCGCCGCGGCGATCATCGCCGACGGCGTGGTGATGAAGGACCAGAAGATGTCGTTGTCCTTCAGGCGCGCCCAGCGCGTCGCCGCCAGCCTTTCCGGGATGCTCATGACCCCCCCAGCCTGATCCGCGGATCGATGACGAAATAGAGGATGTCGACGATCAGGTTGATGATGACGAAGAGGAGCGCCACGAAAACCAGATAGGCCGCCATGATCGGGACATCGACGAAATCGACCGCCTGAATGAACATGAGGCCGGTGCCCGGCCACTGGAACACAGTTTCGGTAATGACCGAGAACGCGATCAGCCCGCCGATGTTCAGCCCGATGATGGTGATCACCGGCACCAGTGTGTTGCGGAGCGCATGAACGAAATTGATCGACCGCTCCGAGAGGCCGCGCGCGCGGGCGAACTTGATGAAATCGGCGCGCATCACCTCAAGCATCTCCGCCCTCACGAGCCGGAGTATGAGCGTGAGCTGAAAGAGCGACAGCGTGATCGCCGGCAGGATGATGGAGCGCCAGCCGTCGACCGACAGAAGCGAGGTTTTCCAGAAGCCGAGGTCGACCAACCCGCCGCGCCCGGAGGAAGGCAGCCATCGCAACACCACGGCGAAAAGATAGATCAGCGCGATACCGATGATGAATGTTGGCAGGCTGACTCCGATCAGCGACGACGAAAGCACGATGCGGCTGACCCAGCTGTCCCGCCGGATGCCGGTATAGACGCCGAGGGACACGCCGAAGGCCAGCGCGATGATCGCGGAGACGAAAACGAGCTCCAGCGTCGCGGGCAGCCGCTCCATGATCAGATCGTCCACCGGCCGCTTGATCCGGTACGAGAGCCCGAAATCGCCGGAAAGCACATTGCCGATGAAGCGCCCGTATTGCGTGATGATCGGGTCGTCGAGGCCGAGGATCACGCGTATCTCCGCCCGCTGTTCGCGCGTGGCGTCCTGGCCGACCATGTTGTTGACCGGGTCGCCCACAAAATTGAACAGCGAGAAGGAGATGACCGAAACCACGGCCATAACCAGAACCGACTGGGCCAGACGCCTGAGAATGTAGGAGATCATCCGGATCGAACACTTGGCCGGGGCGCCTGACGCGCCCCCGCGCCGGGTTCTATTTCTTCACGACGAACCGGGGGCGGAAGGCGTCATCCGAAGCGATGGGGATTTCGAAATCGTCGGAAATGCCCCAGGCGATCACCTGATGATGGATCGGCGCATAGGGCGCCTCCTCCTTTACGATATGCCAGGCCTCGTCGATCAGCGCGGTGCGCTTCTCGACGTCGATCTCGGTCGCGATCCCCTGTGTGATGGCGTTCACACGCGCGTTGTCATAGCCGGTCGCGTTCCAGGAGCCGCCACCCTCAACCAGGTAGGCGAAGGCGTAATGGCTGTCGAGCGTCGGCACGCCCCAGCCGAGCATGTAGAAATCCGACTCTCTGTTCTGAATCTTCGGGAAATGCTGCGATTTTGACACGGCCTCGAGATTCACCTTGATGCCGATCTTAGCCAACATCGCGACCACCGCCTGGCAGATCTTTTCGTCGTTGTTATAGCGGTCGTTCGGGCAATCGAGCTGCACGGTGAACCCGTCTGCATAACCGGCCTCCGCCAGCAGCGATTTCGCCATCTCGGTGTCGAAGGCGTAAGGTTCATCCAGTTCTGGCGTGTTGCCAAGCACGCCCGGCGGCGTGATCATGCCGGTAGGGAAGGAGAGATCCTCCATCACCACGCGCTTGATCGCCTCCTTGTCCAGCGCATGGTTCACCGCCAGGCGGACTTTCTGTTCCTGGAACGGGTTCTTGCCCTTCACATCGGAGGAGCGCAGCTCCGCCGACGCCATATCCATGCCAAGGAAGATCGAACGAATCTGCGCCACGGTCGTCACATGCAGGCCGCTCGCGCCCTCGATCCGCGCCAGATCCTGCAAGGGCGGGTCGAGCACGAAGTCGAGTTCGCCCGAAAGAAGCGCGGCGACGCGGGTGGCGGGGTTCTTTATCGGCCGGTATTCGATCCGGTCGATATTGCCGGGAAATTCGCCCTTGCCCCACCAGTCGGTGTTGGCCTCCAGCACTGTCAATTCGTCCGGGGCGCGGCTGACGACGCGGAACGGGCCTGTGCCGTTGGCGTTGCGGACCGCGAAAGTCTCTTCCTTCGCGGCGTAATCCTGCGGCGTTTCGACATTGTTGGTCGTCGCCCACTCCGAATCCATCATGTAGAGGGAAGTGAGTTCGTTCGGCAGGATCGGGTTCGGCCCGTTGGTGATCAGCCTGACGGTGTAGTCGTCGATGATCTCGACATCCGTGATCGATTTCACCTGCTCCTTGTAGTCGGATGCCGGCGCCTGCGCGCGGCCGAAGGAGAAAGCCACGTCTTCGGCCGTGAAGTCGGAGCCGTCATGAAACTTGACACCCTGCCGAAGTGTGAAGACCCAGCCTTCCTCCCCGCCTTCCCATGAGGTGGCGAGTTCGGGCTGCAGTTCGAGGTCGGCGTCGCGCGTGACGAGCGATTCATAGATCTGCCCGTTCATCGCGATCGTCGGCCCTTCGTTTTGCGAATGAGGATCGAGGGTGAGCGCATCGCCCTGGCTGCTCCAGCGCAGCACGTTCTGCGCGTCGGCTGCGCCGGCCAAGAGCGCCGTGAGCGCGAGCGCGGAAGCGCCGCTCCATCTGTTCTTGTGCATTCTCATCTCCTTGTTGGCGGCGGCGGTTTTATGTCCGCTGGCGCGGGTCCGCTCTCCCGGAGATAGTATGGGCTGCGGAACGCGCGTCCAGAAAAAAATCGAAAGATGGGAAGGGACTTGAGATGAGCGAAGTGACAGTGGAGCGACGCGCGGCGGGGCGAATCGCAGTGGTGCGTTTCGACAGGGGAACCAGGGGCAACCCGCTCGCGCTTTCGACGATGCGGGAATTGACGGCGGTCGCGCGCGGGTTTGAGGATGACGCCAGGCTTTCTGCGGTGGTGTTGACGGGGCGGGAGGAGAATTTCTGCGTCGGCTTCGACCTTCGCGATCCGGAGACCGAGGCGCTGGCCGCCGCGCCGCTGGGCGAGCGGCGGCTCGCGCTTCAGACCGGCCGGCGGATGTGCGGCGCCTGGGCTGCGATCGAGGCGCTGACGATCTCCGCCGTTTCGGGTTGGTGCGTCGGCGGCGGCGTCGCGCTTGCGGTCGCGACCGATCTGCGCGTAGCGGGGCAGGGCGCGCGGTTCTATGCGCCTGAAATTGAGCGGGGCATGAGCATGAGCTGGGGCTCCGTGCCGCGCATCGTCGATCTCGTCGGACCGGCGCGCGCGAAGCGGCTGCTGATTCTGGCGGAACGGCTTGACGCTGCGCGGGCGTTCGAATGGGGCCTCGTCGATGAAATCGCGGAAGCGCCCTTCGCCGCCGCGCTGGCGCTGGCGGAGCGTGCGGCGGAGATGCCGCCGGTGCCGGTCAGGATGATCAAGCGGGCGGTGGACGCCTATGCGACCGCGCTGGCGGACACCGCGAGCCACGCGGATTTCGACCAGTTCACGCTGACGCAAACCGGCGATGATTACGCCGAAGGGGTCGCGGCCTTCATCGAAAAGCGTCCGGCGCGGTTCACTGGCGCTTGAATGGGCCCGCTCGTTTTCCCTCTTGGCGAAAACGACCGGGCCCACGCCTCCCGTCGCGCCGGGGTGGACGGGCGCGCCATCGAAACAGTTAAGAATCTACTTCCACGCCCGCGCCATGTCCCGAAAAAATCGATCGGGTTCGAAGACAATGGTGGTTAATTCCTTCATCGGCGCGGGACCGACCTTCACCGTAAGCGCCTGATCGGGAAAATGGATCGCTCCTGCGCTACGGCTGGCGACCCCTTGATAGAGCGATGGCGCGGCCGTGGCCAGAATGTCTTTCGCCCCCAGTAACCGCACCGAAATCATGTCCGTCATGATGTTTACCACAAAAAAAATGTCATTTAAGGCTTGCCCCGCCCGAGCGCTCAGCGTCAGGCTGATCATGCGCACCGAACGGCAGCAAAGCGTGATTCGCACCTCGCGCGGCGCCATTATCCATCTTCCGCCGCCGCCAAGGCGCGGCCGGCAGTCCAGAATCGCACCATGAAGCCCAAGCTGCTCACCACGCTTTCCGATTACACCGCCAAGACTTTCGGCGCCGATCTGGTCGCCGGCATGACCGTGGCGATGGTGGCCTTGCCGCTGAGCATCGCCATCGCCATCGCCTCAGGCGCCGACCCGGCGAAGGGGCTGATCACCGCCATCGTCGCAGGCTTCCTGATCTCGCTGCTCGGCGGCAGCCGCGTCCAGATCGGCGGGCCGACCGGCGCGTTCATCGTCGTCGTCTTCGGCGTGATCGCCGCGCATGGCTATGACGGGCTGGTGATGGCGACCTTCATGGCCGGGTTGATCCTCGTGATCGCCGGCGTCCTGCGGGCGGGGGGGCTGGTCGCCTATGTGCCGGAGGCGGTGGTCGACGGTTTCACTATCGGCATCGGCATTGTCATCGTCGCCAGCCAGTTCAAGGATATGCTCGGCCTGTCGATCGAGGCGGAACCGGCGGATTTTCTCGCCAAGCTGGACGCGCTCTGGGCGGCGAAAGACAGTTTCAACCCATTCGCCCTCGGCGTTGGCGTGGCGACGATGATGCTGATCGTGGCGCTGCGCCGAATCGCGCCCAGGTTTCCGGGGCTGGTGCTGGCCGTCGGGCTGACGTCGGCGATTGTCGCGCTCGCTGATCTGCCGGTGAGCACGATCCAGTCGCGTTTCGGAGATCTGCCGCGGAGCCTTCCCA
>JBBDTD010000208.1:0-5025 GCA_040904645.1 Paracoccaceae bacterium | reverse complement strand
CCGAATACATGAAGCGGCAGGAACAGCATCGGCAGGCCGAGGTTGCCGCCATGCTCGACACCGCCCGCTTCATCGACCGCGCTGATGAAATCTACGGCTACCGCAATTTCATCTGCGACACCTCCGGCTCCGTCTGCGAGGTGGTGGAGCCTTCGAACCCCGACGATCCGGTGCTGAACGCGCTCTACCAGACGATGCTGCCGGTGCTGATCCGTGGCGGAGAGGCGCATGAAGACGCGCTCAAGGCGCGCTTCGACCGGGCGCCGAAGCCGATGTATTATCAGGAGAGCTTCCTGAAGGCGGTCTGGGCCGACTATCTGGCCGAGGCCGACGCCGATGAAGCCTCGGTCGATCCCGACGCCTTCATCCGCTACGGCTTCGCGCGGCTGCTCGCGCATCGTCGCCCGCGCTATCAGGCCATCGCCGACCGTTGGGGCGTGACGGTGGAGGCGGAGGATATCGCCGCCGTCGAGACCGGCGAGGATTTCACCCGCCTGATAGCGGCGGCGCTCAGAAAGCGCGCTGAAAGCTGACGACGGGCGGTTGCGCCGCGGCGCGTCCGCCCCATACTCCGCAATCCCGGAACCGAGACGAGCCATGCCGATCAAGATCCCATCCACCCTCCCCGCCCATCGCGTCCTGACGCGTGAGGGCGTGATGGTGATGAGCGACGATGACGCCGAGCGGCAGGATATCCGGCCGCTCCAGATCGCGCTGCTGAACCTGATGCCGAAAAAGGTGCAGGCGGAGACGCAGTTTGCGCGGCTGGTTGGGGCCGGCCCGCTTCAGATCGAGTTGACGCTGATCCGCATGACCGATCATGAAAGCCGTCACACGCCGCCTGAACACATGCGCGCCTTTTATCGGCCCTTCGCGGAAGCGCGGGCCCGCAAATTCGACGGGCTGATCATCACCGGCGCGCCCATCGAACATCTCGCCTATGAGGACGTGGGGTACTGGAGCGAACTGACCGAAGTTTTCGAGTGGGTCCGCACCAACGTCCATTCCACCATCGGCGTCTGCTGGGGCGGTCAGGCGATGCTGCGCCATTTCTACGGCGTGCCGAAATATGACCTGCCGGGGAAGCTTTTCGGCTGTTACGAGCAACAGGTCGCCGTGCCGTCTTCGCCGTATCTTTCCGGTTTTCCCGACCGTTTCCTCGCCCCCGTCAGCCGCTGGACCGAGATCCGGGAGGAAGACGTGACCCCGCACGGAATCGAGGTGCTGGCGGCGTCGGAGGCGACCGGGCTTTGCCTGTTGCGGGACGAAGCGCTGAACGCGCTCTATATGTTCAATCATCTGGAATATGATGCGGATACGCTGAAGCAGGAATATGATCGCGACGTGACATCAGGCGCGCCGATCGCGGCGCCGGCGAACTATTTCCCCGATGACGATCCGGCCCGCCCGCCGCGAAACACCTGGCGGAGTCAGGGGCACCTGCTCTACGGCAACTGGATCAACCGGATTTATCAGACGACCTCTTTCGATATTGAAGGGATCGGATCGCCCGAAGCCCGCGAGGACGACCAGCGATAACGAACCGCCTTGCCGCTGGCCCGCGCGCGCCTACATCTTCGCCATGTTAGGCCAAACGAACATCATGCGACGCGGGTTTCTGATCGGCGCCGGCGCCAGCGCGCTGACCGGCTGCGCCGCCCCGCAAAGCGGCGTTTCGGCGGCGACGGCGGAGGCGGCCTTCCCTCCGCTCGGGCGTCTTTATGGCGAACCGGGCCGTATGATCCACGCGACGGATCAGGGAGAGGGCGAAGGCCCGCCGTTGATCCTCATCCATGGCGCGAGCGGCAATCTGAGGGACTGGACGTTCTCCATCGCGCCGCGCCTCGCGGCTTCGCGCCGCGTGATCGCCATGGACCGCCCCGGCTTCGGTTATTCTGATCGCCCCGCCGAGGAAGAGGCGTGGCGCCCTTCGGCGCAGGCCGCCCAGCTTCGCGCCGCCGCGCGGGAAATGGGCGCGGCGAAGCCGGTTCTGGTCGGCCATAGCTGGGGCGCGTCGGTGGCGCTCGCCTGGGCCCTGGACGCGCCGGACGAAGTTTCGGGCGTCGTCGTGGTTTCCGGCGTGACCATGCCATGGGGCGGCGTCGCGCCAGTGTTCGACGCGCTCGGCTTCGGGCCGCTGATCGCCGCCGCCTATAACCGCCGCATGGTTCGCACAGCCGAGTCCGGCGGTGCGGAACGCTTTATCGAACGAGCCTTTCGCCCGCAGACGCCGCCGACAGGGTATTTCGATTATGTCGGCGCGCCGCTCGCGCTTCGAGACGGGACGCTCGTGGCGAATGGAGACGACCTCGCGAACACCAATCGCGGCGTCGCGGAGATTGCGGCGCGCTATGGAGAGCTGCGCGTACCGCTCTGCGCCATTCATGGCGAAGCCGACTGGCTTCTCGATCTGGATCAACACGGGCGCGCCTTCGCCGCCGCCACCGGCGCCCAGCTCACCACCCTGCCCGGCGTCGGCCACATGGCGCACCATGCCGCGACCGACAAGCTCGCCACAGTGATCGACGCGATCGCCTGAACGCTGGACGCGCGGCGGCCGGAAGCCCATCATCGCCTGAAATCCGAACGGAGTGGAACATGGGCGAGATCAGGGATTATTTCGAACGGAAGGCGCCGAATGAGGTCCGCAAGTCGATTGAAACCGCGAAGAAGGGGGAATTCCTCGACCCCGACTATCCCTACAAGAAACGGATGGGCGGCAAGGAGTACGACCGCGAAATGGACGAGCTGCAGATCGAACTGGTCAAGCTCCAGTCATGGGTGAAGGCGAAAGGCGAGCGCGTCGTCATTGTCTTTGAAGGCCGCGACGCAGCAGGCAAAGGCGGTTCGATCCGGCGGTTCACCCAAAATCTCAATCCACGCGGCGCCCGCATAGTCGCGCTGGCGAAACCGTCCGACACCGAGCGCGGGCAGTGGTATTTCCAACGCTACATCCAGCATTTGCCCGGACCGGGGGAGATCGTGTTCTTTGACCGCTCCTGGTACAATCGCGCGGTGGTGGAGCGGGTCTATGGTTTTTCGACCGATGAAGAACGCGAACTCTTTTTCCACCAGGCGCCGCATTTCGAGGACATGCTGGTGAATGACGGCATCCGGCTCTTCAAGTTCTGGCTTACGGTTGGACGCGCCGAGCAGCTGAGCCGGTTCCTCGCCCGCGAGGACGACCCGCTGAAGCATTGGAAGCTCTCTCCGATCGACTACAAATCGCTGGATCGCTGGTCCGATTATACGGCGGCGATAGAGGAGATGTTCGACCGCACGAACAGCACGGTCGCGCCCTGGACGCTCATTCGCGCCGACGACAAGCGGCGCGCACGGATCGCGGCGATCCGCGCGGTGCTGTCAGACACTCCCTATGCGAGCCGCAGCAAGGAAGCGGAAAGCCCGCCCGATCGCACCCTCTGCGGCCCCGCCGGATCCATCCCGCTTGCGACGCCCTGACTTGCGCGGCGGCGCGCCGGCGCCCATGTCCGGGCGAGCGGAAGAGGAGTGATGCGATGAGCGGCGCCAGCGGCGGATTTGGCTGGATCGACCAACCTGGCGGATTGCCGGACCCGGAAACGGACCGGCAATTCTACGAAGGCGTACCGGCGCGGAGGCTGTTCGCCTTCGTGATCGATGTTGTCCTTGTCTGGGGCATCACGCTTGCCGTCGGCGTTCTGACCCTCGGGATCGGGTTCCTGATGCTCGGCTTCGTGCTCGCGGCCGTGGATTTCATCTATCGCGTCAGCACCATCTCCAACCGCTCCGCCACATGGGGAATGCGCCTGGCGCGGATCGAACTCCGCGCGCGAAACGGCCGGCGATTCGACCTCGCCCACGCGGCCGGCCACACGATAGCTTTCTACATCGCGCTGGCGTTCACGCCGCTTCAGCTCGTCTCCGTCATACTCATGGCCGGCTCCGCCATGGGGCGCGGTTTGCATGACATTCCATTTGGCTCGACAATGATCAATTCTCCCGAGTGACAGCTCTGAAAAGCATTGATACCATTCTTTGAATTTCATCGATCCGGAAACCTGAGATGACTCATCTCAATTCGAAGATAACCGCGCAATTTTTTCTGACCGCGAACCAGCCTTGCCCTTATCTCCCCGGGCGGCAGGAGCGTAAACTGTTCACCACCCTGCGCGGCCCCGATGCGCGAACGATGAACGACACGCTGAGCCTGCGCGGATTTCGGCGCAGTCAGTCGGTCGCCTACCGACCGGCTTGCGCCGATTGCGGCGCCTGCCTTTCGGTCAGGGTGCCGGCGGCGGGCTTCACCCCCTCCGCCTCGCAGCGGCGCATATTGAAGCGCAACACGCGGCTTGAGCGACGCACCTGCGCACCCTGGGCGACGGAGGAGCAATACGATCTGTTCCGCGCCTATCTTTCATCGCGGCACGCCGATGGCGGCATGGCCGAGATGGATATCTGCGAATTCGCGTCAATGATCGAAGAGACGACCGTCAGAACACGTCTCGTCGAATATCACGACCTCGATGCGGAACCGGGGCGAAGCCTCATCGCGGCCTGCCTCACCGACATGATGGCTGACGGGCTTTCCATGGTTTACAGCTTTTTTCGCCCGGATCAGGCGCGGCGCAGTCTCGGCATCTACATGATCCTCGACCACCTCGCGATCGCGCGCCAGACGGGGTTGCCCTATCTCTATCTGGGCTATTGGGTGCCCGGCTCGCGCAAGATGGACTACAAGGCGAAGTTCACGCCATTCGAATTTTTCCGTGGCGGCAAATGGATCAGGACAGACGCGCCGGAGACGCTGCCGATCGAGGAGCTGCGAAGGCCGGAACCCTCATCCGTCACGCCGGACTGAACCGAGTTAAAACAGGAAATCCGCCGCGCCGAGGTCGTGCGCGTCGGTGTCGAGCACCCTGATCGCCACATTCGCGAACTGGATCAGCGCGCCGTTCCCTGCATCGCTGATCTCAAGCGCTGAGAACCGACCGGCGCCGGCGCCGATCGCGATCCTGTCCAGACCGCCCTGAAAGTCCACGATCG
>JBBDTD010000207.1:0-5085 GCA_040904645.1 Paracoccaceae bacterium | reverse complement strand
GTGCTCGCCCCCGGGCAGAACGTGACCGTCGCAGACGCAACGGGGGTCGGGCTTTTCGTCACCGGCCGCCCGCCGCAGCGCCGCTCCGACAGCCGCAGCCAGGGCCGCCTGCCCTCTCTCGGGTGGATTGCCGAGAACGACTGGGTCGGGTTGGCTCCACTCGAGACCCTGCCCCGCGCGATCCGGCCGGGGTCCGGTGTCGTGGCCAACGCCAACAACCGCTCAACCAACGCGGCCTTCCCCAACCACATTTCTTTCGACTGGGAGGCGCCCTATCGCATCAGGCGGATCGAGCAGAAACTGAACGCGCGCCAGTTCCATTCCGCCGATAGCTTCATGGAGCTGCAGAACGACACGGTTTCCGAAATGGCGCGCGCGGTATTGCCCCTCGTCGCGTCGGACCTCTGGTGGACGCGGGACGAAGGAATCGGCGATACGCGCGGTGACCGGCGGGACGCGTCCCTGAAGCTCCTCGGCGCCTGGAATGGCGAGATGAGCGAGCATGCGGCGGAGCCGCTGATCTTCGCAGCATGGATGCGGGCGCTGACGCGGCGCATCGCCGCCGACGAGCTGGGCGAGCTCTTCTCCGAGATCGAAGGACCGAAGCCGCTTTTCGTCGAGCGGGTGTTTTACGATGTGGACGGCGCCGGGCGCTGGTGCGACGTGGACAAGACCACGCGGGTGGAGACCTGCCCGGAAATCGCGAAACTGGCGCTCGACGACGCGCTGGATGAGCTGGTCGCCGCCTATGGCGCGGACATGGAGGCGTGGCGCTGGGGGGAGGCCCACCACGCACGCCACGTCGCGACGCCGCTCGGCCTACGCTGGCCCTTCGACCTATTTGTCAATATCGAGCACGAAACATCCGGCGGGGATTATACCTTACAACGCGCGAAATCCCGTGGCCGCGGGCCGGAGCCTTATCTCAACGTGCATGCGGCGGGGTATCGTGCAGTTTATGACTTCGCCGATCTCGACCGTTCGGTCTTCATCATCTCGACTGGGGAGTCCGGGCACCTTCTATCGCGTCATTACGACGATCTGGCGGAGCTTTGGCGCGCAGGTGACTATATCCCGATGTCTATGGCCGAGGGTGACATCCGCCCCGGCGCACTCGGCTCCATGCGGCTTTCACCGGCCGAGCGGTGAAAGCCGCACCGCCCTCTCAGCGCACGAAGGCGGGAAGCCAGAGCGAAATCGCCGGGACCATCACCAAAAGCGCGAGCCGGAAAAGATCGGCGATCCAGAACGGCGTCACGCCGCGAAAGATCGTGCCCGTGCGCACATCTGGCAGAACCCCTCTCAACACGAAGACATTGAGGCCGACCGGCGGCGTGATCAGGCTGATTTCGGTGATCACTACGACGATGATGCCAAACCAGACCGGATCGTAGCCAAGCTCCATCACCAGCGGAAAGAAGATCGGCACGGTCAGCAGGATCATCGAGAGGCTCTCGAATACGCAGCCAAGCAAGACGTAAATGACCAGGATCGCAACGATCACGAGCCAGGGCCGGTCGCTGAACCGGGCGGCCGCCTCCAGCAACCCCTGTGGAAAATCAGTGAGGTTGATGAAATTGGCGAAAAGAAGCGCGCCGATGAGCACGGTGAACAACATCGCCGTGGTCATCGCGCTTTCGAGCAGCACCTCATAAAGCGCCCGCCAATTGAGCGCGCCCCGCATCAGCGCAAAAAGAAACGCGCCCGAAGCGCCAATGCCGGCAGCCTCCGTCGGGCTGAAGACGCCGCCATAAATCCCGCCCATCACGATGACGAAAAGCGTCAGAACCCCCCATACGCTGCGGAGGAGGTGAAACCGCGCGCGCCATGGCATGCGCTCCCCCGCCGGGCCGGCTTCCGGGCGCCGCCAGGTGACGTACCGCACCGCGAGCAGATAGAAAGCCACCGCGAAGACGCCGGGAACTACGCCGGCGGCGAAAAGCTTGCCGATGCTGGTCTGGGTCAGGATGCCATATATGACCAGAACCACGCTCGGCGGAATCAGGATGCCGAGCGTGCCCCCCGCCGCGATCGAGCCCGAGGCAAGCCCGTCATCATAGCCGAAGCGGCGCATCGACGGCATCGCCACCTTGGACATCGTCGCGGCCGTGGCGAGCGAGGAGCCGCATATGGCGGAAAACCCGCCGCAGGCGACGATCGTCGCCATGGCGAGGCCGCCCCGCCGGTGGCCAAGAAAGGCGTTGGAGGCGTTGTAAAGCTCCTCGGACAGCCGGGCGCGAGCGACGAAGTTGCCCATCAGCACGAACAGCGGCACCACGGAAAGCTCATAGTTGACACCAGCGTCAAAGGCCGTCTGCCCGACATTGGCGAGCGCACCCCTCAGCGAGCCGACCCAAGCCATGCCCGCAAAGCCGCAGCCGATCATCGCGATGGCGATCGGCACACGAAGAAAGGCGAGCGCGAGTAGCGCCGCGAGCCCGACAAGCGCCTCGCTCATGTCGGTTCAGCCACGCGGCGCGCCCCTGAAAGATAAAGCCCAACGACGACCAGGCAGGTGAGCGCGGCGATCGCTGTCAGCGCCGACATCGCTGCGCTAAACGGCCAAAGCGGCATCCAGAGTTCCTCCGTCACCTCACGAAACCGCATCTGATCCGCCGAGCGAATGGCGAGCCGCCACGAAAGAAAGACCATCGCGGCCGCGGAAAGCAGATTGACCACCACCAATTGCGCCCGCCGCAACCCGCCCGGCACGAAGTGGTCGAGCAGATCCACCGTCACATGGCCTTCGCGCAAGTTGGTCAGCGGCAAGGCGCAGAAGATTATCGCGGCCATGGCGAGGGAGACAAACTCATAAGCCGCCGGCAGCGGGCTGGCGAACAGATAGCGACCGAGCACATCGAGCAATGTCAACGCCATCATGGCGAAGAGGAAAAGACAGGCGGTGACCGAAAGCACACGCGCCGGTGCCTCCCCAAGCCAATAGGCAGGGCCAGAAAGTGGCCCCGCTGCGCTTTGTGGAGCTTCCATTGATCAGTTCGACGCGTCGAGCGTCGCGACCTCGGCCTTGAAGAACGCGTACATCGCTCTGCCGTCGACGCCGGCCTCTTCGGCCAGCTTGTAATAGGCGGCGAGGAAGTCCTCGTTCAACTTTTCGACCTCGGCGACGAGTTCGGGCGGGGCCACGACGATCTGGCTGCCGGCGGCGCGTGCCTGCGCCTCGCCCTCATCATTGATCTTGTCCCAGCCTTCGCCGGCCAGTTTCGCGAAAGCCTCGCCCGAAAACTTGTCGATTACGGCCTTGTCCTCGTCGGAGAGGTCTTCATAGGTGGTTTCGTTGATCATCAGATAATGGGTCGAGGAGTAGAGCCCGCCCGGAATATAGGTCGAATAGGCCACCAGTTCGGTGATCTTGAAACTGCCAAGGCTTTCATAGGGAAAGGTGATCCCGTCGGCGACGCCGGTCGAAAGGATCTCATAGCTCTTTGGCGCCGGCTGCTGGATCGAAACTCCGCCCCAGGCTTCGACGATCTGCTGGGGAACCGGCCCGCCCGTCCGCATCTTCTGGCCCTCCATGTCGGAGGGTTTGAGGATATGCTTTTTCGAATGATGGATCAGGCCCGGCCCGTGCGAGTTCATGCCGATCAGGTGCGTGCCTTCGTAGTAATTCTTGTCCGCCAGGAATTTCTCATGCGTGCGCTGGAGCGCGATCGACATGCTGACCGCCCGGTCGCCAAGCAACGGCAGCTCGGCGAACTGGTAGGCGGCGAACAGCTGCGGCGCGTAACCATGTACGCTCCAGCCGACATCAGCCTGGCCCGTGCGGATCGCGTCGAGATGCGCCGGGGGCGACGCGACCGGTTTCGGCAGGCGCTTGAACGTGATGCGTCCCTCGCTCTCCTTTTCGATCGCCTCCATCCAGGGGATGTAGATCGCGATGTTGACCGGATGGGTCCAGGGAAGCCAGGATGAATAGGTTAACGTCACATCCGCGCGCGCGCCGGGCGCAGTGGCTGCGGAAACGGCGAGCGCCAGCGCGCCAAGCGCCACGAATCTCAGCGTCTTCATCATGTTCTCCTTGTTGGCTGGGCCACCGATTTTGCTGGAGCCCTTGTTATACTCCGCAGTCTTACCGGGCCGCGGCGGCTTGACAATGGGCATGCGCCGCCCGCCGTCGCGTTTTCGGATCACCCTCCCAAGATGAGGTTTATCATTCGCCTTCTGGCGGGCGCCGGGACGTACGTTACGGTCTCTCCCGGAAAACCTTCACGATCGCCGCGATGTCGAGCCCGCCCTCCCCCCGGTCTGCGCTCTCCCTCATCACGCCGAGGGCGGCGGAGACGAGCGGCAGATGTGCGCCGACCGGCGCGCCCGTTCTCGCCACCTGATCCAGATCCTTGATCATTGTGTAAGTCGCGCCCAACGGCGGGTCGAACATGTCGGCCGCCATCCGCGCGCCAAAAATCTGAAAGGGCTTCGAATCGGCGAAACCGCCGGCTAGCGCCTCCATCAGAAGGTTCGGGTCGACCCCGGTGCGCTCCGCGAAGGCCACGGCCTCCGCCACCACCGCCATGGTGCAGCCGGAGATGATCTGGTTGACCAGCTTGGTGGACTGTCCGGCCCCGGACGGCCCCATATGAGTGAAGCGTGCGGAGAGATGCGCCATGATCGGGCGGGCCCGCTCCACCGCCGCCGCGTCTCCGCCCGCCATGATCGCCAGCGTTCCCGCCTCGGCGCCGGTCGCGCCGCCGGAGACCGGCGCGTCGACCCAGTCCATCCCGTTCGAAGCCTTCAGACGGGCCGCGAAATCGCGCGTCACCTCAGGTGGGATGGTAGAGAAATCGACAAGCACCGCGTCGCTTTTGGCCGACGCGACGCCATCGGGGCCGAAGACCACCGCCTCCACCGCCGCCGTATCCATCAGGTTCAGACAGACGATCCCGCCAGCCTCGGCCGCTTGAGCGGGGGTTTTCGCGAGCATTACGCCATTTGCAACGAGGTTCTCCGTCTTGGCCGCGCTCCGATTCCAGACTGTGAGCGGATATCCCGCGCCCAGGAGCCGCGCCGCCATCGGCTCGCCCATCAAGCCGATTCCGATAAATCCGATACCCGGGCCGGGGGCCGGGG
>JBBDTD010000206.1:0-29466 GCA_040904645.1 Paracoccaceae bacterium | reverse complement strand
GGGCCCGTGACGGGCCCTGTGAATGCTTCAGTCATCAGCCACCTCATCCATGGGCCAGACCATCGCACCGTCGTGAGTGACAGCGCCAAGATGCGCTGAGCCGACCTGCGCCGCGTATTTCTGCAAGGCGCCGGCCAAAGGCGCGGCGCGCTTCAGCGGCTTCCAGGCGGCCCGGCGGCGCTCCATCTCCGTCTCATGGACCAGGAGATCGATGATTCCGGCCGCAGCATCCACGCGGACAGTGTCGCCATCCTTCACCAACCCGACCGGTCCGCCGGCCGCAGCTTCCGGCGAGACATAGCCGATGCAAAGGCCGCGGGTCGCGCCGGAAAACCGGCCATCGGTGATGAGTGCGACTTTCTCGCCCAGCCCCTGACCATACAGCATCGCCGTCGGGCCCAGCATCTCACGCATGCCGGGGCCGCCTTTCGGACCCTCGTTACGGATGATGACCACTTCGCCCGGATTGATCCCGCCCTTGCGGATCACTGCGACACAGGCTTCCTCGCTCTCGAACACCCGCGCCGGGCCTTCATGGGCCAGCGTTTTCAGGCCCGCAACCTTGATAAGCGCGCCATCGGGCGCGAAACTTCCCTTCAGCACCACGACGCCACCGGTCGGAGAGATCGCATCAGCGACGGTGCGGATCACCTCGCCATCCGGGGCAGGCGCATCCTTTACCAGTTCACCAAGCGTTGCGGCGAATACAGTCGGCGTGTCGGCATGCATGAAGCCGCCGGCGATCAACTCTTTCACCACGACGGCGACACCGCCAACCTCATGCACGTCCTGCGCGTAATAGCGCCCACCGGGCTGGAGATTCGCGATCAGCGGCGTGCGTTGGAACACCTCCGCCACGTCGTCGAGCGTGAACCGAATACCCGCCTCATGCGCGATTGCCGGAATGTGCAACGCGGCGTTGGTCGACCCTCCCGTGGCGGCGACGATGGCGCAGGCGTTTTCAAGGCTTTCTCGGCTGATCAAGTCACGGGGCAGCGGCCCGCCGCGACGCAGGACTTCCATGACGGCGAGGCCTGCGCGCCTTCCGATTCCCTGGCGTTCGGAATAGACGGCCGGCGCCGTGGCCGATCCGGGCGGCGCAAAACCCAGCACCTCCGCCACCATGGCCATCGTGCTGGCGGTCATCTGGCCCGGGCAGGCGCCGACGCTTGGCATCGCCCGCTCTTCAAGATGTGCGAGGTCCGCGCGCTCCATCTTGCCGGTCTGCACGGCGCCAACACCTTCGTAAGCGTCCATGACCGAAACCATACGTCCCCTGTAGCCAGTTGCGAGTGTCGGCCCGCCATGGATGAAAACGGAGGGAACATTGAGCCGCGCCATCGCCATCATCATCGCAGGAAGATTCTTGTCGCAGGCACCGTAGGCGACCAGCCCGTCGAAACAGTGGCCGCGCACCACCAACTCCACCGAATCCGCGATCACCTCGCGGCTGATAAGGGAGCATTTCATGCCCTGATGGTTCATCGAAAGCCCGTCGGAGACGGAGATCGTGGTGAACTTGCGGGGCGTGCCGCCACCTTCCTTCACCCCGGCATAGGCATGCTCGGCCTGCGCCGCGAGACCCATGTTGCAGGGCGACATCTCGCCTTCCGTGGTCACCACGCCAATGAACGGCTTGGCGATCGCCTCTTCGTCCAACCCCATGCCGCGCAAAAAGGCGCGATGCGGCGTGCGATCCAACCCATCGGTAATGATGCGCGATCGCAGCGGCTCATTCCTACGGACGCCGTCTTCAGCCATAGCCTGCTCCCTCTCTATGATGGGAGCAGGCTATCCGGCGCGTCCATGATCGCAAACCCTGTTGCGCGAACCGAACGCTTCGGCGACTGGTCGCCCTTGTCGGCCTCCGGTCCGGCATCGCCTGCGGCGAAGCTGCAGGCCGATTTGCCTGCGGACACGGACAGCGACGTAGCGGCTACGGGTGACGCGCCGCCGCTCGTGATGACGTGCACTTCGCGCTGCGGATAGGGAATTGAGATCCCGGCGGCGTCGCAACCTTCTTTCATCTGGCGCATCAGGTCCCAGTAAACTTCTCAATAATCAGAGGTCCGCACCCAAGGTCGGCAAATAAAGTTGAGCGAACTATCGGGGAGTTCGTTCGCGCGGATCGTCGGCGTCGAGTCCTTCATCACCAACGGATGCGCCGCGAGCGTGTCCTGAAACGCGAACGCGATGAATGAAGGATGCGCCGCTGATCAGCGCGAATACGGTAAAGATATCGACCCCGGTCGCGGAAAGCGCCACCATCAGTCCGCTTGTCATCACCAGCCAGAACACCAGCGCCGCAGGAAACGCCTGAAGGAGCTTTGACAGATTCGGCCCCCGACCGAACCAGCGTCGCACGGCGCCTTGGAACACGCCGGCGATCGACAGCAGCACGATGTACGCCCCGATGATGATCGCGGCCTCGATCACCAGCTGATGGCCGCATTCGGGGATTTGAGCCAGCCCACCACCCGTGCGACCGGCGTCTTGAAATCCGCTGCCTGCGTCTCTCCGACGGCGGTTGCGTTGAGACATGCCCGGTAACTCGCTATCGTCGCCTCATCATCACCCTTCGCTTCCCAAGCGGTAACCACCTTGCCGTATCTGTCGAAAAGCGACTTTCGCTCATCAATCAAGCCGGGAAGACGTTGGCGCGCAGCGTCTTCCACCGCGCCTTCGGCCTTCGCGATCACGATCTGAATTTCCGCGACTTCCCGCGTCTTCGCCTTGACAAGGCCCAGCCATTCGGCGGCGAGCGCGGCAAGATCGTCCTTCGTCAGCGGCATCAAGCGCTAGTTTGGCTCGGAAGTTGGGGCATCCGGACGAAGCACCGCGGCAGGGAAGCCAGCGCCAACTTCCTCCGCCACCTGATCGCCGCCGGCCGAATCAGTGGTCTGCGCAAGCAGGCTTGAAGTAATCTTAATAAACACGCGAAGCGCGTCTAAAAATACAAGGAAGTCAGGTGATAGAATTCTAAAAAAATAGAAGAAATAGAAGAAATGAAAACATACGTTTGATACCCTATCTTCAAATACAGACTGGGTACGTGATCCCAAAGGAAGAGTTCGCTTGCTGATATCTGACGATAGCACGCTCCGGAACGCCATCAGCTGTGTTTATTCACTTCAGCTTCCTGAAACAGCTTCTCACCGCGGGGCTGGCCCGACGCGCGCATCACATGATGGACCGGCCGCTCGGCATGCTCTAACAGTTGATCGGAACGGTGGAGCGTATGCGCAGGCTCTCGGGCGGCCGCAGCGCCGATGAATACGACGGGGAAACGATGACACAGATGAAACGGCTACCCTTGCACGAGACCCATGAGCGGCTCGGGGCCAAATTCGCGCCATTCGCCGGATACGAAATGCCGGTCCAGTATCCCGCCGGCGTGATGAAAGAGCACCTGCACACGCGCGCAGCCGCCGGTCTTTTCGATGTCAGTCATATGGGACAGGTCATCCTTCGCCCCGTTTCGGGCCGCTATGAGGACGCCGCCGCCGCGTTCGAGGCGCTGACTCCCGCCGCGGCGATTGGCTTGAAAGAGGGCAGACAGCGCTACGGCCTCTTCACAAATGCTGCAGGCGGCGTTCTCGACGACTTCATGTTCGCAAACCGGGGCGATCACCTCTCCATCATCGTCAACGCCGCCTGCAAGGACGCCGATGTCGCCCATATGCGCGCCCGCTTGCCCGCCGATTGCGTCGTTGAGCCGGTCACAGATCGCGCCTTGCTGGCGCTTCAGGGCCCGGCGGCAGAGGCGGCGCTGGCCAGGTTACTGCCAGATGCGACCGCGATGCGGTTCATGGATGTCGCAACGATGCCCTGGGAGGGAGCGGATCTTTGGCTCTCTCGCTCCGGCTATACCGGCGAGGACGGGTATGAAATCTCCGTCCCCAACGACCGGGCCGGGGCCGTCGCAGACGCACTTCTGGCGATGGAGGAGGTCGCGCCCATCGGGCTCGGCGCCCGCGATAGCCTGCGGCTTGAAGCCGGGCTTTGCCTTTATGGCCACGATATGGATATCGCCACTTCTCCGATCGAAGCGGATCTGGTCTGGTCGATACAAGGCGCGCGCAAGTCGGGCGGCGCCCGCGAGGGCGGTTTCCCAGGAGCCGTGCGTATTCTGAACGAGATCGCTGACGGCCCGGTCCGCCTCCGCGTCGGCCTCCTTCCCGATGGCCGCGCGCCGATGCGCGAAGGCACTGCGCTTTTCGCTGCGGCGGAAGGTGGCGAGCCTGTCGGCGCCGTGACTTCGGGCGGCTTCGGCCCCACCATCGGCGCACCGATGGCGATGGGTTACCTGCCGACGGCGCTGGCGACGCCCGGCGAGACCGTTTACGGTGAGGTGCGCGGCAAGCGAATGCCCGCGACCGTCGCCCCGCTCCCCTTCCGTCCCTCCACCTACAAGCGCTGACGAGGCAAGAGATGAAATACACCGAAGACCATGAGTGGCTTAGCGCCGAAGGCGATATCGTCACCGTCGGAATCACCAAGCACGCGGCCGAACAACTCGGCGACGTCGTATTCATCGAACTGCCCTCGACGGGCGCGAAAGTCTCCACGGGGGACGAGATCGTGGTGATCGAGAGCGTCAAGGCCGCCTCGGACATCCTCGCGCCGCTCGACGGGGAGATCGTCGAAGTGAATGAGGCGTTGACCGAAACCCCCGCGACCGTGAACGAAGACCCGGAGGGCGCGGCGTGGATCTTCAAGATAAAGATCGCCGACACCACCGCGCTCGACGCGTTCATGGACGCGGACGCCTATCAGGACCTGGTGGGCTGAGATCCAAGATGACCTATACGCGCTCCACCTATGACCCTTACGATTTCGCGAACCGCCGGCACATCGGCCCCTCCCCGTCCGAGATGGCGGAGATGGTGGCGGCGATCGGCGTTGCGGATCTCGATGCGCTGATCGATCAGACGGTGCCGGCGTCGATCCGCCAGAAAGAACCGCTGACATGGGTGCCGCTGGCCGAGCACGAACTCTTGGCGCGAATGCGGGAGGTCGCGGCGCGGAACCGTGTCATGACTTCGCTGATCGGCCAAGGTTACTATGGCACCGTGACACCGCCGGCCATCCAACGGAATATTCTGGAAAATCCAGCCTGGTATACTGCCTACACCCCCTATCAGCCGGAAATCGCGCAAGGCCGGCTTGAAGCGCTCTTGAACTATCAGACCATGGTCGCGGATCTGACCGGCCTTCCGGTGGCCAACGCATCCCTCCTTGATGAAGCGACAGCGGCGGCCGAGGCGATGGCCATGGCCGAGCGGACCTCCAAATCCAAGGCGCGCGCGTTCTTCGTCGACGAGAGCTGCCACCCGCAAACCCTGGCCGTGATCCGCACCCGCGCAGAACCGCTCAGTATCGAAATCGTCACCGGCGCTGTCGAGGCGCTTGAGCCGGAGCAGGTTTTCGGTGCGATTTTTCAGTATCCGGGCACGCTCGGCGCGGTGCGCGATTTCAGCAGCGAGATCGCCGCGCTGCATGACGCAAAGGCCGTGGCGGTCGTCGCGACCGATCTTCTGGCGCTGACCATGCTAAAAGAGCCCGGTGCCATGGGCGCCGACATTGCGGTCGGTTCTTCGCAGCGGTTCGGCGTACCGATGGGCTATGGGGGGCCGCACGCAGCGTTCATGTCGTGCAAGGACGCCATGAAACGCTCGATGCCGGGGCGGATTGTCGGCGTTTCCGTCGACTCGCGCGGCGCACGCGCCTATCGGCTCAGTCTCCAGACGCGCGAGCAGCATATCCGTCGTGAAAAAGCGACATCCAATGTCTGCACCGCGCAGGCGTTGCTGGCGGTCATGGCCTCGTTCTATGCCGTGTTCCACGGCCCGGCGGGGCTGCGGGCGATCGCGGAGCGGGTGCATTTCAACACCGTGCGCGTCGCCAACGCCCTGAAGGCCGCCGGCGCGAAAGTGGCTCCGGACGCGTTCTTCGACACCATCACGGTCGAGGTCGGCGTCGGCCAGTCCGGCATCCTCGCGGCCGCGCGCGCGGAAGGCATCAACCTCAGGAAGGTCGGACGTGATCGCGTCGCGATCTCGCTGGATGAGACTACTGACGAAGGCGTGATCGAGCGGCTGCTGCGCGCCTTCGGCGTGACGGAGCCGGCGGCGGAAGCGAAAGCGATCGGCTTTCCTGATGCGATGATCCGAGAGACGAATTATCTTGAGCATCCGGTCTTTCACATGAACCGTGCGGAATCCGAAATGATGCGCTATATGCGCCGCCTTTCCGACCGCGACCTCGCGCTCGACCGGGCGATGATCCCGCTCGGCTCTTGCACGATGAAGCTGAACGCAGCAGCTGAAATGGCGCCGCTGACATGGCCGGAATTCGCCCATATCCACCCCTTTGCGCCGGTCGATCAGGCGGCGGGATACGCCGAGGCGATCGCGGACCTTTCCGAACGGCTTTGCGTCATCACCGGCTATGACGCGATTTCAATGCAACCGAACTCCGGCGCGCAGGGCGAGTATGCCGGGCTTCTGACCATCCTCGCCTATCACCGCTCACGCGGGGATACGGAGCGCGATGTCTGCCTCATTCCGGTGTCCGCACATGGCACCAACCCGGCCAGCGCGCAGATGGCCGGGATGAAGGTCGTCGTGGTGAATTCCGCCCGGAACGGCGATATCGACCTCGACGATTTCCGCGCCAAGGCGGAAGCCGCGGGCGAACGGCTGGCGGCCTGCATGATCACCTATCCATCCACCCATGGCGTGTTCGAGGAGACCGTTCGCGATATATGCGAAATCACCCACGCCAATGGCGGACAGGTCTATCTCGACGGCGCCAACATGAACGCGATGGTCGGGCTGGCCCAGCCGGGAAAAATCGGCTCGGATGTGAGCCATCTCAACCTTCACAAGACCTTCGCCATTCCGCATGGCGGCGGCGGACCAGGCATGGGCCCGATCGGGGTCAAAGGGCATCTCGCGCCCTTCCTGCCCGGCCATCCCGAAACCGGCGGCGGCGAAGGGCCGGTTTCGGCGGCGCCTTATGGCTCTGCCTCCATCCTTCTGATTTCGTGGGCTTATTGCCTCTTGATGGGGGGGACAGGGCTGACGCAGGCGACCAAAGTCGCCATCCTCAACGCCAACTATATCGCGGCTCGGCTCAAGGGTTCGTTCGACGTACTTTTCCGCGGCAACGCCAGCCGGGTTGCGCATGAATGCATCCTCGACACACGTCCTTTCGCTGAATCTGCGCATGTCACCGTCGACGACATCGCCAAGCGGCTGATTGACAACGGCTTTCACGCGCCAACGATGAGCTTTCCAGTCTCTGGCACGTTGATGGTCGAGCCGACGGAGTCGGAGACCAAGGCAGAGTTGGACCGGTTTATCACCGCCATGCTTTCAATCCGCGAAGAGATCCGCGCTATTGAGGTCGGCGATATGGACCCGCTCAACAACCCGCTGAAACATGCGCCGCATACGGTGGAAGATCTGGTCGCCGAATGGGACCGGCCCTATCCACGCGAGCAGGGGTGCTTTCCACCAGCTGCGTTCCGGGTCGACAAATACTGGCCGCCGGTCGGACGGGTCGACAACGTGCACGGCGATCGCAACCTGATCTGCACCTGCCCGCCTCTCGAAAGCTATCGCGACGCGGCTGAGTGACGCGAAGACGCCTTCACCGATAGGTCAGGTCTGCGAACTGGACGGGCGGGCCTAACCGGCCCTGCCCGTCGACTTGGCGATGGCGGCGGCTATGCCCTGAATGCGGATGGGTTTCACGACGCAGGCCGCGAACCCGGCGGCGAGGTACTCGTCAAGCTGATGGCGCATCGCGTGCGCGGTGACAGCGATGGCCGGGGGCGCCTTCGCCCCGTTGGCCTCGCATGCGTTGAGGATCGTCCTCAGCGCGGCGCGGCCGTCGGTCTTTGGCATGGAAATGTCGAAGAGGAGCACGTCGAACTGCCGCCGGCGCCATGTCGCGACAGCCTCATCGCCATCGCCCACCAGTATCGCCTCGACGCCAAGCGTCGTCAGCATTGCGCCCAGGATCAGGCGGTTGGAGGGGTCATCTTCAGCCACCAATGCGGTGAGGCCGGAGATAGACGCAAACTGGTGCGATAACGACAGATGCGGATGGCCGGAGCTCATCGCGCTGTTCCCGGTCATCGCAACCTCCCTCAAGCTTCGTCGCCCTAAAGCGCCAGTTCCAAGGCTCCTTCATCAGTCAGCTTATCATCACTATTTCCTTGGGAAAAGCTGCGCAAATATAGACAGCTTCACCTCAAAGCGGCGCGGGCGGCGGAGGAGGGTCGGCGAGAATCGGACTCCAGCGCGCCATCCAGGGGTGATAGACGCCGAGCGCCCCCACAGTGCGGGCCGCCGCCGCGCCGTCACCGCGTCGCATCTCGATCTGCGCCTTGCCGGCGAGCGCGCCAAAATGCCGTGGCTCACGCGCCAACGCCCGCTCTATATCCAGGAGAGATCCGTCCAGATCGCCCAGCAGGAAGCGTGCGAAGGCGAGTTGGTTCCAGGCTTCTGTGAAATCGGGGCGCTCCGCCGTCAACCATTCGAGCAGAACGCGCGCCTCATCGAAGGACCCGCTCTGCAGTGCGGAAACCGCGTCTTTCAATCGCACCGTAGCGTCAGTATCGGGCCCGATGAACCAGATCGCCCAGACCTCCGCTTCCGCGGTTTCGGCGGCGTCGCCGGTGGGCGCGTCGCGGAGCCGCTGGAAAGCGTCGACAAGAGCCGCTTCGCGATCCTCCTCGGCGATTTGCGCCGCTGCGTTCGAAGCGAGGAACAACGCGGCGAATGCAAGGATCAACAGGCGCATATGTGCATCCTGGATTGCGCGGCCAAATACAGGGCCGTCTGAGAAAAGAATATCACATATCGGCCGCGCGCCCTATGGCGTCTCGATCCGCCGCACCTTGCCGATACAGATGATCGCGGGCGCGAGAACGCCGCTTTTCGCCGCCGCCGCGGCAGCGGCCGCCAGCGTCGTCTCCAGCACGAACTGGCGAGGGGTCGTCGCTTCGCGGATGATCGCCACCGGCTCGTCCGGATCGCGCCCACCGGCGATCAGGGCGGCGGAAATTTCCTCAAGGTGTTTCATGCCCATGTAAATGACGATGACCTGCCCGCCCCGCGCGAGAGACGCCCAGTCAACCGCCGGCGCGGCGCCGGTCTGGTCGTGGCCAGTCACGAAGGTCAACGCCTGATTGACATCGCGATGGGTCGCGGGAATCCCGGCAGCGGCGAGCCCGGCGATGCCGGCAGTGATCCCCGGCAGAACGCGGAACGGAACGCCGGCGGCGGCCAGCGCCTCAGATTCCTCGCCTCCGCGACCGAAAAGATAAGGATCCCCCCCCTTCAGACGCACGACCCGCCGCCCGGCGCGGGCGAGCGCGATCAGCGTATCCGTGATGTCGGCCTGTTTCGCCGACGGCCGCCCGCCGCGCTTTCCCGCAGGGATCAGTTCAGCGCCGCTGGGCGCCCAGTTGAGGATCTCGGGACCGACCAGCGCGTCATGGACAACGACGTCGGCCTGGTCGAGCGCGTTCAGCGCATCGAGCGTCAGCAATCCCGGCGCGCCGGGCCCGCCGCCGACAAGCCAGACCGCGCCGGGCGCGAGAACCGGCCAGGCGCCCGAAGGATGCGGAGGAAGCGGCGTTGAATTCATGGCGCGAGCACTAGCGCGGCCCGGGCGGGATGAAAAGGCGCCATGAACTGCGCCGGGGCGCGAAAATGCTCAGGCGCCGCGGTATGGCTCGACATATTGGAGCGCCATGTCCCAGGGGAAGAATATCCATGTGTCCTGGCTGACCTCGGTGATGAAGCTGTCCACCATCGGTCGGCCTTTCGGCTTGGCGTAGACCGTCGCGAAATGGGCGCGCGGGTAGCGCGCGCGCACCACCTCCAGAGTTCTGCCGCTGTCGACGAGATCGTCGATCACCAGAACCCCGTCGCCGTCGCCCATCAGCGCCGCGTCGGGCGCTTTCAGGATTTCGGCCGAAGCCTGGGCCTGATGCTCGTAGGATTTCACGCTGATTGTGTCGACAATTCTGAGGTTTAGCTCACGCGCGATAATGCAGGCGGGGACCATGCCGCCGCGGGTGATCGCCACCACCGCCTTCCAGCCGCCGTCGATCGGGCCCTGCCCGTCCAGCCGCCAGGCTAGGGCTCGGCTGTCGCGGTGGATTTGTTCCCACGAGATGTGGAATCCTTTCTCATGCGGCAGGCGGTCGGTCACTGTTTGCGCCCCACGGCGACGTCGATGTCCGGGGCGTCTTCGGCTTTCATGCCGACGACGTGGTAGCCGCAATCGACGTGGTGGCATTCGCCGGTGACGCCGGAGGAGAGGTCGGAGAGCAGGTAGAAGCCGGACTTGCCGACATCGTCCTGGGTGACGTTGCGGCGGAGCGGCGAGTTCAGCTCGTTCCACTTCAGGATATAGCGGAAATCGCCGATGCCGGAGGCGGCGAGGGTCTTCATCGGGCCGGCGGAGAGGGCGTTGACGCGGATATTCTTCGGCCCGAGATCCATCGCCATATACTTGACCGAAGCCTCCAGCGCCGCCTTGGCGACGCCCATCACGTTGTAATGGGGCATGACCTTTTCGGCGCCGTAATAGGTGAGCGTCACTAACGATCCGCCGTCGGTCATCAGCTTTTCGGCGCGCTGCGCGATGGCGGTGAAGCTATAGCAGGATATATTCAACGACCGCGCGAAATTACCTGCCGAAGTATCCACATAACGGCCCGTCAACTCCGCCTTGTCGGAATAGGCGATGGCGTGCAGGACGAAATCCAGCTTGCCCCATTTCGCCTCCAGCTCCGCGAAAACCGCGTCGATCGAGTCGGGGTCGGAGACATCGCAGGGCAGCACGATCTCCGCCCCCACCGTCGCGGCGAGCGGGCGGACGCGCTTTTCCAGCGCCTCCCCCTGGAATGTGAAGGCGAGTTCCGCGCCCTGCGCGGCGCAGGCTTCGGAAATGGCCCAGGCGATCGACATCTTGTTGGCGACGCCCATTATGAGACCGCGTTTTCCGGCCATAAGCCCTGTATTCGCACCCATCGGCCTGTCTCCGTTCGTTTTTTTCGTGCTTCCGGATTACGGCGTTTGAACCTGCCGGGCAAGGCGTAAAGGCGAACGTAAGGGCCGGGTTAATCGGTTCATGATATCGACATCCACCGGCGCGGCGGGCTTTGGGTGCAGCGAAAATGCGACAAGAGAACTGGGACGACCTGCGGCTTTTCCGGATTTTTGCGGAGAGCGGAGGCATTTCGGCGGCGGCGCAGCGGCTGGGGATGCACCGCGTCACGCTCGGCCTGCGGCTTCGGGCGCTGGAGGCGGCGCTCGGCCTGGCGCTGCTGGAGCGGCGCCCGCGCCGGGTGCGGCTGACGGAGGCGGGGCGGCGGGCGCTGGAGCGGGCCGACGCGATGGCGGCCGAATGGCAGGCGGCGGCGCTGGACGCGCCCGGCCCCGGAACCGGCGCAGGCGCGGTGCGCGTGGCGGCGCCGGAGGGGCTGGCGGGCTGGATGCTGGCGCCCTTCGCGGATCTTTTCGTCAGCGAACGGGCGCGGCTGGTGTTCGTCGCGCCCGGCGACGCGGCGGAGATCAGGCTTTCCTTCGGCCCGGCGCCGCGCGCGCGGCGCATCGCGCGGATCGAATACGGCGTGTTCGAGGCCCCCGGCGCCTGGGCGGCGGCGGCGTTCGGCCCGCCCTGGATCGAACAGGGCCCGCCGGGGGGCGACCTGCGCGAATGGCTGGACGATTGCTTCGACGGCGCGGCCGGGCTGGCGACGGCCGAGGCGCTGGAGGAGACGACGGCGCTGGCGCTGATTCGCGCCGGGATCGGGCGCGGCTGGCTGCCGGCGCGGATGGCGGCGAGCGCGCCCGGGATCATCCGGCGCGACCGGAACTTTACGCGCCGGCGCGACCTCTGGCTGGAGATCGCCGGGGCGGCGAAGAACCTGACGCGGGTGCGGCTGGCGGCGGACTGGGTGGAGGCCTGCGCGGCCGGGGGGAAGACGCGGTGACAGGGCGCGGCGCTACGCGCGAAGGAGGCAATCATGAGAACCGGCCCATCGCCATCATTCCCGCGCAACGCTGCGAATGACCGCTATCGCAAGGGCGACCAGAAACGTGACAACACCAAGGGAGGTTTCGCCAATAATTCGTGGATACTGACCTTCGGAAAATTTCGGCGATCTCTTAAAATATTCAAAAATTGTCGTACTTTATAGAATATAATCTATGTTGGCCTGCATGAATCTTTGCCATTCACGTGAATAATAAAACTATAGGCTTTCCAAATGCCTTGTTATGGAGGCGATGACTATGGTTTTCGCCCGCGCAGTTCAAATTTTCGCCGTCCCGCCTGCGGCTGTTGAAGGCCCGACTCGCCGTTCCGCATCGGTCGCCCGGCGCAATGTGGCGCCATTCGGCGCGCTGATCCTTCGACCGGGCGCGGACCGCGTTCGGGGTGAACGCCGCGGCGCCGCGACGCCCCTTGCGCCACGTCCAGTCGTTCACGCCGATGAGCTTCAGCGCCCGGGGAATTGACATCCGTCAATACCCACCGCTCCAAACCATCGAGAATGGTGCGGCACGGATCGCGCCATCAAGCTCATCGCTTGCAAATGGAGGTTTCGATGGACGAGGACGAAACGCAGGCCGCCGTCCAGTCGACCACGGCGCCAATCCGCGCCGCCGATTTCCGCGCCGGGCCGCCGTCCCGGACGATCGGCATGTCAGCAGACTTCACCCTCGATACGGAACGCGAGACTTTTTCGAGCGCCACGCAGACGGTTGCGCCGCCAGGTTCTTCTGCAACAGGTCGGCGGATCGCGGGTGAGGCGTCTTGGTAGGGCGACACATGGCGCAGCGCGACATCACACTGGAGATTGGAGCAAGAGAGGCCGAATGCGCGGGAACGGCCGACGCGCCGCATCAGCCGCGGCGCTTCACGCTTCCTCCGGATCAAGCAGTGGCCTGCCCGGATTGCGGTCAACGGTATCGACGGGCCGCGGAACACGCCGAAATATCCAGCGCATCCTGGCCCAAGTCGAATTAGTCGGACGAGAGGACGGTCAGGTGGCGAGCGCCGCGGCTTCGATCAGACGAAAGCGATCCGCGCCCTGCATCTCGATCACGTTGGCGCGCTTGAGCGCGCTGAAGGCGCGACTCACCGTCTCGAGCGTGAGCCCCAGAAAGTCTCCGATCTCCTGGCGCGTCATCGGCAGAGGGAGAAACCCTGACCGGTCGCAGCGCCGCGAATATCCCGCGAGGAACCAGATGACGCGCTTCTCCGCCGGCTCGAAGGCGAGGACCGCCATATGCTGCTCGCGCTCTGTCAGCTCCTCGGAAATCCGACGTCTGAGATCGCGTTGCAGCGACGGGCTCTTCTCGAGCGCGCGCTCGAGCCGCGCTCTCGGGATCGAGCGCAACAGGACGGGGTCCACCGCCTCGGCGGTGAAATGCCACCGCTCCAGATCGGCGAAACCAAGAATGTCGCCAGCCATGGCGAAGCGGAAGATCTGCCGCCTGCCGTTCTCCGTGAAGGTGCAGCAACGGACGACGCCAGAGGCGATCTGATGCACGACATCCGCCGGGTCGCCCTCGATCAGCAGCGCGCGCCCTGCCCCGGCGCGGGAGAAATGAGCGCTTCCGGCAAACAGGTCCTCGACCGTTTTCGGCGGGTTCGGGCCAGTCGCCAATGCAATCGCTTGCGCCCCGGCGGCGGCGCACGAGGCGAAGCGCGGCGTAGCCCGTCTCGCAATCATCTGCATCGGAACTTCCCTCCTGTAGCCGGATCATCGGCGGCGAGGAAAGAAAAACCCAAGGGGCGTGCGTTTCATAGTCGGGGAAAACCCGTATAGGGGATAGTCCTGTGACAGGACGCCGCGCTTTCAACTGTCGCCGTCGCCCGGATCCAGGCCGGCCTTCAGCGCCATCCGCACAAGTTGAGAGAGATTTTGCGCGCCCGTCTTTTCCATCACCCGCGCGCGATGGATCTCCACTGTTTTCGGGCTGAGGCCAAGCCGGTGCGCGGCGATCTTGTTGGAATAACCGGCGACGATCTCGTGCATCACATCCGTCTCACGGGGGGTCAGGCGATTGAACCGCTCCAGATGGCGGGCGGATTCATCTTGCGGCGCGCGCTCGACCTCCACCGTCTCGATCCGCCGCAGCAGATCCGCGTCATCATACGGCTTCTCGATGAAGTCCTGTGCGCCGCCGCGCAGCGCCTTCACCGCCATGGCGACGTCGCCGTGGCCAGTGACGACGATCACAGGCGTCGCGTCGCCGCGCGCCCGCAACGCGGACAGGACGGCGAACCCGTCCATGCCCGGCAGCCGCATGTCGAGAATGACGCAGGACGCCGGGGTCGATGCGGCCCCGAGAAAGGCCTCGCCCGAGTGGTGAAGCGTCACTCGCCGCCCGTAACTTTCCAGCAATGCGACGAGCGAGGCGCCAACCGCCTCGTCATCTTCGACCACCTGGATGCCGCGGTCAGTCATCCGGCGCGGCCAGAAGGGAGAAATGCACCGCCGCACCGCCCTGCGAGAGGTTCTCCGCCCAGATCTCGCCGCCATGGGCGAGGATGATCGCGCGGCACACCGCCAGCCCGACGCCAATTCCTTTCGGCTTGGTCGAGACGAACGGGTCGAACATCGTCTGGGCGATTTCGGCGGAGAGCCCGGGCCCACAATCACTTACAGTCACCACGACGCGGCCGCCACGAAGGTCGGACCTCATCTTGATGCCGCCAGGCGGCGCCAGCTTCGTCGCGACGCTCGGCCCGCGCTGCGCCCCCTCGTTTATCGCCTCCTCGGCGTTGCGCAGAAGGTTGACGATCACCTGCTGTATCTGAATCCGGTCCACCATGACCTTCGGGAGGTCAGGCTCGAAATCGAGGTGAACCTTCAGCCGATCGTCCCGCACCGAGGTGTGGCTCGCGCTGACCGCCTCGCGGATGATTTCGTCGATCGCGCCGGGCTTGAGATCAATCTCGCCACGGTCGACCAGGCGGCGCATCCGTCTGATGATCTCGCCGGCGCGCTGCGCCTGCTCGGCGACCCGCGCGACATATGCGGCGGCCCGCACCGGGTCCGGCGCCGCGTCACCGAGCATCCGTCCCGCCGCGCGCGCAAAATTGGCGATCGCCGAGAGCGGTTGATTGATCTCGTGGGCGAGCGCCGTAGACATTTCGCCGAGCATCCGGACCCGTGCGACCTGGTCGAGCTTTTGCTGAAGCCTGCGCGCGTTCTCCACCGCCACCACCCGGTCGGTGACGTCGCGGATGAAGCCGGTAAAAACATGCGCGGACCCGGTCGAGAGCTCTCCGACAGCCAGTTCGGCGACGAAAATCTCGCCGTTGCGACGCATCGCCTGCACCTCCCGGCCAAGGCCGATGATCCGCTTCTCGCCTGTCTCGTGGTAGTGCGCCAGATAGCCATCGTGACTGGATCTGTATGGCTCCGGCATCAGGCAGTTCAGATTGCGGCCACGCATTTCGTCCTCGGTATAGCCAAACATTTTCTCCGCCGCCGGGCTGAAGCTGAGAATGCGGCCTTGTCCGTCCGCCGTGATGATCGCGTCGGGCGCAGTCTGGATCACGAGTTCCAGCAATTCGGCCTTGGATCGCTGCACAGCGGAGATCGGGTCGTCCATCATCGCTTCGCTCCAGCGTGCGCGCTGATCCTGATCAGCAAGGGAGGATGACACTTGATCGCAGGCGCACCCGGGGATCAAGGGGTCGCGGCGCCTGCCGCCGCCGCCATGCGTCTGGCCGGGGCAAGCTACCCGCCCCGGCGGGTGCGAGACCTGCCGGGGGAGCGATGGGACAGCCGAGGAACGTAAAATCGGAATGAGCGCGCGCCAGGCCACGCGGTGTTCGGGAAGGCCCGCATCGCCAGCGCGGCGATCGATATCCGATCGCCCTGGCGCCCGGCGGCGCGGTCGGAGCGTTCCGCGCCTGCGTGGTCATCCGGCCGCGGAGCCGAAGCCCGGCGGCCGGATGATGTTTCGGGCGCCTCAGTGCGCGAAAAGCGTCGGCGCGGGCGGCGCGGCGGCTATGCCCCTCGTCGCGCCGCCGACAACATATTCCCGCAGCCAGGAATGGGCGTAGCCGCCCATCACCAGAAGATCCGCGCCGGTTTCGCGCACGCGCCGGGTCAAGGTCTCAGCGATCGTAACGTCGCCGCCCGGGTCGACCCGAAGCTCGACCGCGACGCCGAGGCGCGAAAGCCGTTGCGCCAACATCCCCGCTCGTTCCTCCCGCTCGGCCGACGCGCCGACGACGCAGATCTCCACCGCTTCCGCCGTCTTCAGGAACGGTGTCGCGCCGCGCACCGCCCGCAGCGCTTCGCGTCCGCCGTCATATGCGATCAGCGCGACGCCGGATTTCGGGGCGGACTGACCTTCGCCGATCACCAGGACCGGGGCGTCGCCGTCGAAGAGCGTGCTCTCGAAGGCTTCGGTGGCGACCGAGGCGGCGTCGGAGCCGTAAGGCGGACTGAGCACGACCAGATCGGCGAACTGCGCCCGCGCGGCCAAGGCGCGGGCGAACTCACCCGGCGTGCGAGCGAGCCGCTCGACATCCGAGAGAACCCCTGCGGCGGCGAGCGCGGCCTCCGCCTTCTTCGCCTGCTCTTCGGCCTCCTCCGCCGCCTTGGCGATATAGTTCTGGTAGAGGTCGAACGCGCCCGGCGCGTTGGCGTAGGCGACCGGCGGAACCGCTGGCTCGTAGCCGCAGGCGAGCACGGAGAGATGGGCGTCGAAAGCAGCAGCGACCGCGATCGCCGCCTCCTGCCGCGACGCCGACAGCTGGTCGGCGTCGAAATAGGTCAGGATCGATTTGAAGGTGGAAGTCATCGTTGCGTCCTTTCGTGACGGATCAGGCGTCGGATCGCTTCGAGAGAGCGAGCCGGACAACGGGCGCAGGCGCGGCGGGGACATGGGCGGCGGGGACATGGGCGGCGGGGGCATGGGCGGCGGCGGGGCCGCCCGGCGCTTCGATCCGGTGTTCGGCTTCCTCCACCGCCTCGCCGGCGTGGTCGACACAGATCCCGGCCAGGAGCCCTATCTCCGCGGAATAGTCATTGAGTGCGGACTCGATGAACTCCTGATAAACAGTGATCGCGTCCTGCGGCGTCCTGCAGGCGGCGAGCCTTCGCGCCGCCACGCGATCACATTCCACGCGCCGTCCGATGAAGCCCCGCACCTCACCGTTGACCTTCGCCATGCCCCGGAGCATCCGAGCCTGGGTTTCGACGGCGGCTTGCAGCACACGTTGGTTCGCATCGAAAATCGCCTCGATGTCGACGGTCGGGCGCGGCAGGGTCGGCGCGGGCTGCGCTTTCACATGTGTGGATTCTTCCAGCATGTAGACGACCTTCTCGGTTAGGAATCGGTATGCGTCTTGCACTGACTGCACCATCCGCGATCCTCGCGGCGCCGCATTGACCGATATCAAGGCAGGTTGACGGAGGCGCCGCTCGTCAGGACGGGACCTCGGGATCACCGGCGGAAGAATTCGAGGAAATTCGAAATCCGGGAAACTCGAAATCCGGCGGCAGTTGCACCGGTTCCGCCGTGGCGGCCTCGACACAGAGGATTGCGGCCGAGACGAGAACCGGCCCGCTCGATCAACCATGTCGGCTTCAGTGTGGGCGAGCCGGCGTATCGGACGAATGCACATGCACTTCGTCATTCTGCGGGGCCGCGCCGAACGCAGGCGCTTGCGCGATTGGCGATTGAGGCGAAATGCGCAACGCACGGAGCGCGTTCAGAATGACCGCCACGTCGATCGCTTCCTGAAGGAGCGCTCCCTGAACCGGCGACAGGAATCCAAAGGCCGCCGCAATCATGCCGGCAGCCGACAATCCGACACCGGCGACGACGCTTTCAATCGCGATGCGCCGCGAAGCCCGTGCGATCTCGATCCCCGGCCCGAGCCGGTCGAGCCGGTCGACCAGAAGCACGACGTCAGCCGCCTCGGCCGAGGCGGCGGCGCCCCGGACGCCCATGGCCACGCCGACATCCGCCGCCGCGAGGGCGGGCGCGTCATTTACGCCGTCACCGACCATCATGACCGGCCCGTTCCTGCGTTCACTTATAACCAGCCGAACCTTTTGATCGGGCGTCAGGTCGGAACGGACGCCGTCGAGGCCAAGCCCCTTCGTCACCGCATCCGCGACCGTTCGCCGATCGCCGGTTGCGAGCAGGATGCGCTGGACGCCCTGTCCGCGAAGCCTGTCGAGCATGGCGTCGACGCCATCGCGCAGGGGATCGGCCATGACGAGACGCCCCGCCATGTGCCCATCCACCGCGACGGAGACGACGACGGAGCCCGCCGCGAGCGCCGGATGATCGCCCACCCCCCGGCCCAGTCGCTTCGCCACGAAACCTTCGCCCCCGATGATGACCGGGCGCCCCTCCACCTCACCCGCGAGGCCCTCGCCCGGGACCTCCACGACCCTGGAGGGCGCGGGCAGCGTGAGTTCCCGCGCCTTCGCGGCGGCGACAATTGCCTGTGCGACGGGATGTTTCGACGCCTGGTCGAGCGCAGCGGCGAAGCGAAGGACCTCACTCTTCGGCATGCCGTCATGACTGTCGATCGCCACGATCCGCGGGCGGCCTTCGGTCAGGGTGCCGGTCTTGTCGAGGATCAGCGTGCGGACACGCGCCATCGTCTCCAATGGGCCGGCGCCCTTGATGAGAACACCGAAATGCGCGGCGCGGGAGAGGCCGGCGACCAGAGCCACCGGCACGGCGAGAATCAGCGGACAGGGCGTCGCCACGACGAGCACGGCTACGGCGCGTATCGGATCGCCCGTGAACCACCAGGCGGCGAAGGCGATGGAGACGGTCACGGCCAGAAACCCCAGCGACCATTGGTCCGCCAGTCGCGACATCGGCGCCTTGGACCTCTGCGCTTCCTCGACCAGACGAACGATCCCGGCATAGGTGCTTTCTTCGGCCCGGCGCAGAGCGGTCAGATCGAAGGGCTCGCCGGCGTTCGTCGAGCCGCTCATGATCTCGGCCCCTCGGGACAGGCGCGCGGGAAGCGACTCGCCTGTCAGCGCCGATGTGTCGACGAAGGCCTTTTCGGACGCCAGCGCGCCATCGACAGGCGCGACGTCGCCCTGCCGGACAAGCAGCCGGTCCCCCGGTTCGATCTCAGTGAGCGGGACATCTTCCAGCCGGCCATCCAGATACCGCGTGGCGCTTCGCGGGACGCGCGACAGGAGATCGCGCATCTCGCGGCGCGCGCGGCCCTCAGCGAAGCTTTCGAGAAACGCGCCGCCCGCATACATCACGGCGACGACGGCCGCCGCCAGCGTCTCGCCGAATGTCAGGGCCGCTGTCATGGACAAGGCCGCGACGATGTCGAGCCCGACTTCGCCGCGCCAAAGGCTGCGCGATATATCGACCAGAAGGGCCGCAAGAACCGGAACGACGCCAGTGAACCAGACGATGTTGGCCGCGTCGGCGCGCCCGGCCAGATAAAGGGCGAGCCCGGCCAGCAGGCCCGCCAGCGCGAGAAGCAGGAGCGCCGATTTCAGCCGGTCAACGCTTGCGTGTTGCATCTGGCCACCCCCCTCTCCGCCGCAACGATCGCCGCTGGCCGGTCTGCAAGCAGGCGTCCCTTCGCAAGATCGAGGACGCCGAATTCGTCATCATGCGCCAGAAAACGGGCGCTGCGCCCGCGTTTTTCCTGCGCATGGCGCGCCCCTGCTTCCGCGCGCTGGCGGGAAAACCACACCCTATGGAGTTGCGCATGCGGGTTGTTGCGCATGTTGACGAGGGCCACGGGCATCGCACGGCATTCGAGCCATCATCAGAAGCGCCCGCAAACCGGACCCGGACGGCGGGCCAGTCCGTCAACGCCGCCTAGCAGTCGGGCACGCGGATATGGTCAAACGCCTCCTTCACCAATGGCGAGAAGCCCTCGCCCCCGGCGTTGAACTGGGCGGCCAGTTGGAGGCGCATGCGCGGCTCCCAAAAGTCGTTTATGTGGGCGGCCACCCGCGCGGCCCGGTCGGCGCCGGGCTGGGTGCTGAAGAAGATGGCGATCTGATTGGCCATCATGACCAGCTTTTCAGGCGACATCGAAAACTCCAGGATGGATCCGTTGCGGATGGGTGTAGAGGTCGAACCCGCCGCCACGCGCGAACGCCGCCAGCGTCAGGCCGGCCTCCTCCGCCAGCTTGAGGGCGTGGACGGTCGGCCCCGAGGCCGCGATCAGGATCGGGCAGGAGGCGATCACCGCTTTTTGCACCATATCGACCGAAACCCGCGAAGTCAGCACGAAGGCGCCGGCGCTAGGGTCCAGCCCCCGCCGCGCCATCGCTCCGATCAGCTTGTCGAGCGCGTTATGCCGGCCCACATCTTCGCGCGCCGCGACGATGCCCTTCCCCGGCAGCAGAAACCCCGCGGCGTGGACCGCCCGCGTCTGGTCGTGGAGCGGCTGATGCGCCTGCAGGGCCTCGACGGCATGCTCCACTTCCGCATGGGTCAGGGCCGGGCCGCCGGGACTGAGCTTCGGCAACGGCCGCATGGCCTGCTCCAGGCTTTCGATCCCGCAGAGCCCGCAGCCGACCGGCCCGGCCATCGCGCGGCGGCGCTCGTTCAACGCCGCGGCGCGGCCGCCGGTGAGCCAGATGCGCGCTTCGATCCCGGCCTCATGCTCCGCCATCTCGAAAGCCTCGATTTCATCCAGGCTTTCGACAAAACCCTCGGAGAGCGCGAACCCGATCGCGAAATCCTCCAGATCGGCGGGCGTCGCCATCATCACCGCCTGCGTGCCGCCATTACAGACGATCGCCACCGCGGTTTCCTCCGGCAGCGATCGCATCATGGCGCACCGCCCGTCGCGTTGGACGGAAAACCCCGCCAGGCTTCGGATCGGCTGGGCGTTCATGGCTATTGCGCCGCCTGGACGATGCGCCGCGAGCGTTGCGCCTGCGCGGCGTAATCCTCCTGCCATTCGGAGGCGCCGTTCGAGGGAGAGACCTGCACCGCCGTCACCTTGTATTCCGGGCAGTTGGTCGCCCAGTCCGAGAAATCGGTGGTGATGACGTTGGCCTGCGTATCGGGGTGGTGGAAGGTCGTGTAGACGACGCCGGGGCTGACCTTGTCAGTTATCCGGGCGCGGAGCGTCGTCTCGCCCGCGCGGCTCGCCAGCCTGATCCAGTCCCCGTCGTTCACGCCGCGCACCTCCGCATCGTGCGGGTGAATCTCCAGCACATCCTGATCGTGCCACACCATGTTCGCGGTGCGCCTTGTCTGCGCGCCCACATTGTATTGCGAGAGAATCCGCCCGGTGGTGAGGAGAAGCGGAAATCGCGGCCCGGTCTTTTCGTCGGTGGCGACATATTCGGTGACGATGAACCTGCCCTTGCCGCGCACGAAACCGTCGACATGCATCAGCGGCGTGCCCTCCGGGTTCTCCTCGTTGCAGGGCCACTGGACGGAGCCCATCTTGTCAAGAAGCTCGTAAGTCACCCCGGCGAAGGACGGCGTGGTGGCGGCGATCTCGTCCATGATCTGCGAGGGGTGCGTGTAATTCCAGCCGCCGCCCATGGCGTTGGCGAGCAGTTGCGTGACCTCCCAGTCGCCATAGTCGTTTCTGGGCGCCATCACCTTGCGCACCCGGTTGATCCGGCGCTCGGCGTTGGTGAAGGTGCCGTCCTTTTCAAGGAAGGTCGAGCCCGGCAGGAAGACATGCGCGTAGTTCGCGGTCTCGTTCAGGAAAAGATCGTGAACGATGACGCATTCCATGCCCGCGAGGCCGGCCGCCACATGCCTGGTGTCGGGGTCTGACTGGAGAATATCCTCCCCCTGGCAATAAAGCCCCTTGAAGCCGCCCTCGACAGCCGCGTCCAGCATGTTGGGGATGCGCAGGCCCGGCTCGGGGTCGATCTTCACGCCCCAGGCCTTCTCGAAAATCTCCCGCACATCGGCGTGTTTGACGTGGCGGTATCCCGGCAATTCATGCGGGAAACTGCCCATGTCGCAAGAGCCCTGCACGTTGTTCTGGCCGCGAAGCGGATTCACGCCGACGCCCTTGCGCCCGACATTGCCGGTCAGCATCGCGAGGTTGGCGATGGCGATCACGGTGGTCGAGCCCTGGGAGTGTTCGGTGACGCCCAGCCCGTAATAGATCGCGCCGTTTCCGCCCGTCGCGAAAAGACGGGCCGCCTTGCGCAACTCCGCCGCCGGCACGCCGGTCAGCAATTCGCTCGCTTCGGGGCTGTGGCGCAGGTCGGAGACGAATTCGGCGTATTCGCAGAATTCATCCCAGTCGCACCGCTCGCGGATATAGGCCTCGTTCATCAGCCCCTCGGTGACGATGACATGCGAGAGCGCGGTGACGACCGCCACATTGGTGCCGGGGCGCAGAGGCAGGTGATGCGACGCCTCGATATGCGCCGATTTTACCAGATCGATCCGGCGCGGGTCGATCACGATCAGCTTCGCGCCCTGACGCAGACGTTTTTTCATCCGGCTGGCGAAAACCGGGTGCGCGTCCGTCGGGTTGGCGCCAATGACGATCATCACATCGGTCTGTTCGACAGAGTCGAAATCCTGCGTGCCCGCCGAGGTGCCGAAGGTCTGGCCAAGGCCGTAGCCGGTGGGCGAATGGCACACGCGGGCGCAGGTGTCGGTGTTGTTGTTCATGAAAACGGCGCGCGCCAGCTTCTGCACCAGATAGGTTTCCTCATTCGTGCAGCGGCTGGAGGTGATGACGCCGATGGACCGGCGGCCATATCTTTCCTGAAGGCCGCGCATCCTGTTCGCGGCGAAGCCCAGCGCCTCATCCCAGCTCACCTCGCGCCAGGGCTCATCGATGGTGTCGCGGATCATCGGGTTGAGGATGCGGTCCTGATGCGTGGCGTAGCCATAGGCGAAGCGGCCCTTGACGCAGGAATGCCCGCGGTTCGCCTTGCCGTGCTTGTAGGGCGTCATGCGGACCAGCTCGTCGCCGTTCATCTCCGCCTTGAAGGAGCAACCGACGCCGCAATAGGCGCAGGTGGTGACGATGGCGCGCTCAGGCGTGCCCAGCTCGATAATGGATTTCTCCTGAAGCGTCGCGGTCGGGCAAGCCTGAACGCAAGCGCCGCAGCTGACGCAATCGGAGGTGAGAAAGTTGTCGCCGACGCCGCCGGCGGAGACGCGGCTTTCGAACCCCCGCCCCGAGATGGTCAACGCGAAGGTGCCCTGCACTTCCTCGCAGGCCCGCACGCAGCGCGAGCAGACAATGCATTTCTGCGGATCGTAGGTGAAATAGGGGTTTGAATCGTCGGCGGGGATGTATTCCGTGTTCAACCCCATGCTTGCGCGCTGCTCGAAATGGTTCCGCCCCGGCTCATAGCGCACATCGCGCAGGCCAACCATGCCCGCCATATCCTGCAACTCGCAGTCGCCATTCGCCGAGCAGGTCAGGCAATCGAGCGGATGGTCGGAGATATAAAGCTCCATCACACCCTTGCGGATCTTCTTCACCTGGGCCGACTGGGTGCGCACCACCATGCCCGGCGCCACCGGCGTGGTGCAGGAGGCGGGCGTGCCGCGCCGCCCCTCGATCTCCACCACGCAGAGCCGACAGGAGCCGAAGGCCTCGACGCTGTCGGTGGAGCAAAGTTTCGGGATCTTCAGCCCGGCCTCGGCGGCGGCGCGCATGACGCTGGTACCCTCGGGCACGGTCACTTCGAAGCCGTCGATGCTCAGCGTGACCGGAGCGCCTTCCTTCGGCGGGGTGCCCATGTCGCTGTCGTCGGACGGGATGACGAAATCCTTCATTCTGCGGCCTCCTTTGCGGTGGCGAAATCGTCCGGGAAATGGGTGAGCGCCGACATCACCGGGAAGGGCGTGAACCCGCCAAGGGCGCAGAGCGAGCCGAGCTTCATCGTCTCGCACAGATCGGTCAGGAGCGCGGTCGCGGCGGTATCGCCGCGCGCGATCCGGTCGATCGTCTCCACCCCGCGCACGGCGCCGATACGGCAGGGCGTGCATTTCCCGCAGCTTTCGATGGCGCAGAACTCCATGGCGAAGCGCGCCATCTTCAGCATATCGGTATTGTCGTCGAAAATCACGATCCCGGCATGGCCGATCAGCCCGCCCTGCCCGTCGAATTCCTCATAACCGAAGGGCGTGTCGAATTTCGAGGACGGCATATAGGCGCCGAGCGGGCCGCCGACCTGCACCGCCTTCACCGGGCGCCCGTTGGCCGTGCCGCCGGCGACATCGTTGACCAGTTCCCCCAGCGGCATCCCGAAGGCGGTCTCGAAGAGGCCGCCGTATTTCGCATTGCCGGCGATCTGGATCGGCATCGTGCCCCTGGAGCGGCCAAGGCCGAAATTCGCGTAATGCGCCGCGCCCTTCTCGAATATCACCGGAACCGTGGCGAGCGAGATGACGTTGTTGACCACGGTAGGCTTGCCAAGGAAGCCTTCGAGCGCCGGCAAGGGCGGCTTGGCGCGCACGACGCCGCGCTTGCCCTCCAGCGAGTTCAGCATCGATGTCTCCTCGCCGCAAACATAGGCGCCGGCGCCGACGCGGATCTCCATGTCGAAGGCGTTGTCGGACCCCAACACCTGCGGGCCGAGAACGCCGCTGGCGCGGCAGACGCCAACCGCTTGCTCCATCACTTCGATGGCGTCGGGGTATTCCGAGCGGATGTAGACGAGCCCCCTGGTCGCGCCGACCGCGATTCCGGCGATGGCCATGCCCTCGATCAGGACGAACGGGTCGCCCTCCATGATCATCCGGTCTGCGAAGGTGCCGCTATCGCCCTCGTCGGCGTTGCAGACGATATATTTCCGGTCGGCCTTGGCCTCGGCCACCGTCTTCCATTTGATCCCCGTGGGGAAGCCCGCCCCGCCCCGGCCGCGCAGGCCGGATTTCGTGACCTCCTCAACGATCTCCGGCCCGGTCATGCCGAGCGCGCGGCGGAGCCCGACAAGCCCGCCATGAGCCGCGTAAGCGTCCAGATCCAGCGGGTCGATCAGGCCGCAGCGCGCGAAGGTCAGCCGGGTCTGGCGGGCGAAAAAGGGGATATCCTCCACCCGGCCAAGGCTGGTCAGCGCGCCGTCCAGCAGCCGGGGCGCGTCTGCGGCGGTCAGCGGGCCATAGGCGAGGCGTTCGCCGCCCTCCTCCATTTCCACCAGCGGCTCCAGCCAGATCATGCCGCGCGAGCCATTGCGCACCACGGTCACGTCAAGGCCGCGCCGCGCCGCCTCGGCGGCGATGGCCGCCGCCACCTCGTCCGCGCCGAGCGCTTTCGCGGCGCTGTCACGGGGGATGTAGATCTTCATGCGCCGGCCTCCGCCAGGATGCCGGCCATCCGCGCCTCGTCGACGCGGCCGACCACCCGGCCGTCAACCATCACCGCCGGCCCGCAGGCGCATAGCCCAAGGCAGTAGACCGCCTCCACCGTCACGGCGCCGTTCGCGCTGGCCCCGCCCCATTCGACGCCGAGCCTGGCGAGCGTGGAGGCGGCCAGCGCATCGGCGCCGACGGCTTGACAGGCTTCGGCCCGGCAGATCTTCACGACGTGGCGGCCGGCCGGCGCCTCGCGGAAGTCGTGATAGAATGAGACAACCCCATGCGCCTCGGCCTTCGTGATGTTCAGCGCATCGGCGATCAGGGGCAGCGCGCTTTGCGGCACATGGCCGAAATGGCTTTGTATCGCATGGAGTATGGGCAGAAGCGGCCCTTCGAGATGAAGACGGCTGTCAATCAGCGCCTTCAGATCGTCTGTCGTCGGCTGCGGCGTTTCCCGAGGCATCGGGCCCTCCGTTGCGTGATCTGCTTACGGCAGTGCATCCGAAGCATACCAATATCAATATCAATATTCCGTCAGTCGATTTCATTTATCTATCATTATTCATGCCGCAGCGATATCCCGCGATGTCTTCATCAGCGCCTGAAGGACCGGGGTGAACGGTTCCTGATGCAGCGCGATCAGGCCCACGGACGGGGCCCGGCCAATGGTTCGCAGCGGCACCATCGACAGATCGCGCCCCGCGACCAGAAACCGGGCGAGGTCGGTCGGCAGGATCGTCGCGAGGCCGCCCTCCATCACGTTGGTCACAAGCACGATCATGGAATTGGATTCGATCAGCGCCCGCGGCGCCACCCCGGCTTCCATGAAGTTCCGGTTGATGATCCGACGGTTCTGCATGTCGGGCGTCAGCAAGCAGAGCGGCGAATCCGCCAGCTCGCCCCACTCCACCTCGTCGCGCCCGGCCAGCGGGTGGCTCCTGGGGCAGAGCAAGGTGTAATGCTCCTGATAGAGAGGGTTGGCGGAGACCCGGCCGAGCGGCTCATTGTCCAGATAGGTGATGCCGGCGTCGATCTCGAGCGTCTCCAGCATCTTGAGGATATCGATCGAGGAGCGCGACAATATCGTGAAGCTTACATTCGGGTGAAGCGCGGTGAACTGGGAAGTGAGCCGCGCCGCCCATGTAAGGGCGGTCGGGATCACCGCGATGCGAAGGTGCCCGGCCAGCCCCGCATGGGTCGCGCGCATCTCGTCGCGAAGACGCCGCGTGTCGCCTACGATCTGCCGGGCCAGCGTCAGCGCGCGCTGTCCCTCCGGCGTCAGCCCGCCAAAACGCGCGCCGCGCTGAACAAGCCGCACGCCCAATTGCTCCTCAAGCTGTCTGATTCCGGTGGAAAGCGATGGCTGCGTGACGCCGAGGCTTTGCGCCGCCCGCCCAAAGTGCTGCTCCTTCGCGAGCGCGATCAGCATTTCCAGCTTCTTTATCATATATGCTTATCGATCTGATGGATATCGATCGGCATCGTTTACCAATTCTCATGCGCTGACAAGGCGCTGGCCAGCTGATCGAGCGCGCCGCCGTTCTGTCAGGCCTTGCGCGTGCGTCTCTGCTGAGCGGCCCGAAGGTTTCATGGCGCTTGCCGGGCGTGCGAGCGGCGGCGAGATAATCCCGAGGCCCGCGCAAATGCGGGATGATCGGGCCGCGGTCGAAAGCTCGAAGCCGGGCCGGACCACGAATCCGAGCTGTCATTCCGACCGGACGCGAGCCATCCGCGCTCCGTTCCCGGCGCAAAAGAAAACGGCCGCCCCCGAGGGAACGGCCGTTGGTGACCATGACGTATTGGCTGACTTCAGAACATATGTTCCACGGCTGTGAGGAGGTCATTCAGCCGTTGGCTGGCTGTCCGCTGGCCATGGTGGTCATCGGTGTCGATTTCGTCAAGCTCCACGCGCGCGGCGGAGATCCGCCGGTCGAGGAACTCGCGGCTCAGATCCACGCGCGTCATGGTCTCTTCGGCGAGAACCGCCACACCGTCCGGAGTGATCTCGGCGAAACCGCCGGTGACGAAATACTCGCCCGCCGCCTCGCCGCCGGTCACGACAAGCAAGCCGGGGCGGAGCGTGGTCAGGAACGGCGCGTGGCCGGGCAGCGCGCCGATATCACCTTCCATCCCCGGAATCGTCACCATCTCCACCTCGCCGAACGCCAGACGGCGTTCGGGCGAGACAAGCTCGAAGCTCATCGTCTCGGCCATGTCAGCCTCCTTTTCGCGGCGCTCAGGCCGCCGCAGCGGCCAGACGTTGCGCTTTCGCGATCACGTCGTCGATATCGCCGACCATGTAGAACGCCGCCTCCGGCAGGTGATCGAACTCGCCGGCGCAAACGCGCTTGAAGCCGTCGATGGTCTTGTCCAGCGGCACCTGAACGCCCGGGGAGCCGGTGAAGACCTGCGCCACGTCGAAAGGCTGCGAAAGGAAGCGCTGCAGCTTGCGGGCGCGGGCCACGGCCAGCTTGTCCTCTTCGGAAAGCTCATCCATGCCGAGAATGGCGATGATGTCCTGAAGCGCCTTGTAGCGCTGCAGAATCTCCTGAACGTTACGCGCCACGGCGTAATGCTCTTCGCCGATCACCGACGGGTCGAGCAGGCGGGAGGTGGAGTCGAGCGGGTCGACAGCCGGATAGATGCCAAGCTCGGAGATGGCGCGCGAAAGCACCGTCGTCGCGTCAAGGTGGGCGAAGGAGGTCGCTGGCGCGGGATCGGTAAGATCGTCCGCCGGCACGTAGATCGCCTGCACCGAAGTGATCGACCCCTTGTTGGTCGAGGTGATCCGCTCCTGCAGGGTGCCCATATCGGTGGCGAGCGTCGGCTGATAGCCGACGGCGGAGGGGATGCGGCCGAGAAGCGCCGAGACCTCGGAGCCCGCCTGCGTGAAGCGGAAGATGTTGTCGACGAAGAACAGAACGTCGGTGCCGGACTGGTCGCGGAACTGCTCGGCCAGGGTCAGACCGGTCAGCGCGACGCGCGCGCGCGCGCCCGGCGGCTCGTTCATCTGGCCATAGACGAGGGCCACCTTCGATTCGGTCAGGTTCCCGGGAACGATAACGCCCGATTCGATCATCTCGTGGTAGAGATCGTTGCCCTCACGGGTCCGCTCACCGACGCCGGCGAACACGGAATAGCCCGCGTGCACCTTGGCGATGTTGTTGATCAGCTCCATGATCAGAACCGTCTTGCCGACGCCCGCGCCGCCGAAGAGGCCGATCTTGCCGCCCTTGGCGTAGGGGGCGAGCAGGTCGACCACCTTGATGCCGGTGACCAGAACCACGGATTCGGTCGCCTGATCGACATAGGCGGGGGCCGGCTGGTGGATCGCGCGGCGTTCCTCCGCCACCACCGGGCCGCCCTCGTCCACCGGCTCGCCGACGACGTTGAGGATGCGCCCCAGGGTCGCGTCGCCGACCGGCACCATGATCGGCTCGCCAGTGTCGGAAACGCCCGCGCCGCGCACGAGGCCCTCGGTCGCGTCCATCGCGATGGTGCGGACCGTGTTCTCGCCGAGATGCTGCGCGACCTCAAGAACGAGGCGATTGCCGTTATTGTCGGTTTCCAGCGCGTTAAGGATCGCGGGAAGTTCGCCGTCGAACTGAACGTCGACGACCGCGCCGATGACCTGGGTGATCTTGCCGGTTTGGCTCATGATGTCTCTCTCCGACCGGGTCAGAGCGCCTCGGCGCCCGAAATGATTTCGATGAGTTCGTTGGTGATCGCGGCCTGACGCGAGCGGTTATACTGGATCGTCAGCTTGTCGATCATCTCGCCGGCGTTACGCGTCGCGTTGTCCATCGCGGACATGCGCGCGCCTTGCTCGGAGGCGCCGTTCTCCAGCAGCGCGCGGAAGATCTGCACCGAGAGATTTCGCGGCAGGAGATCGGCAAGGATCTCTTCCTCGTCGGGCTCGTATTCATAGGCTTTCGCGTCGCCAGCGACATCCTCGAACACCGCCGGGATCAACTGCTGCGCTGTCGGGATCTGGCTGATGACCGACTGGAAGCGGTTGAAGAAGATCGTCGCCACGTCAAACTCGCCGGCGTTGAAGCGCTTCAGCACATCCGCCGCCACGCCCTGCGCATCGGCGAAACCGACGCGCTTGATCTCGGTCATGTCGACATGACCGACGAAATACTGA
>JBBDTD010000205.1:0-5120 GCA_040904645.1 Paracoccaceae bacterium | reverse complement strand
CCTTGTCGGCGGCGCTTGCGGCGGCGGGCGGCGGCGACGCTTCGTTCGGCATGGGCGAGGTCAAGGAATTGGCGGATGCGGGCGGGCCCGGCGGCACGGGTTTTTCCTTCGACGACATAGCCATTGATCGCGCCGGGATCAGGCTGGCCGAAGCGGCGGCGGCCTCCGCGCCCGACGGGCTGGGCCAGGTCGCCGAAGGCTTGGGCGCGGAGAATTGGTTCACGCCCCCGATCGAGGGATTGGCGAGCTTCATGTCGCAAGCGGAGTTCGAGCGCCGGTTCGGCGACGTGGACAGCGCCGTCTACCGCGACCAGCTCGCCGTAATCGACGCGCGGATAGACGCGCTGCCGCTCTACGCCAGATAGGCCGGGCTGGCGCCGTTCAACCCAGCCCGGCGAGGCGAAGCGCCGCGTGGAAAAGCGCCCGCTCTCCCGCGCCGCTCAACGCGGCGGCCGCCATCTCCACATCGGTCCAGACCGGTTGGTGATCCGGCTCCGACGGCTCCGCGACGCATCGACCTGCGGCGCAAAGATAGATGTGGCAGATCTTTTCAGCGTGAAAGCCGTATTCGGGCATGTAGGTGAAGCGCCGATAGGCGCCGACGCGCCGGATCGGGCGGATGCGCCAGCCAGTCTCCTCCATCGCCTCGCGGTGCAGCGCGCGCAGCGGCGTCTCCCCCGGATCCACACCGCCGCCGGGCAGCACCACTTCCTCCCCCGGGCAATCGTTCAGGGCCAGAAGCGCGCGCCGCCCTCGAAGGATGACCCCGTAAGCGCCGGGCCGGAGCCGATGGCGGACGGATTTGTCGGGCCAGTCGCCGAAACGGCGCATCAGGCGCGCGCCCGGAGGCGTGAGAGGCGCACGAGGGCGCAGGCGTCGGACAAGGCGCTATCCTTCAAGTTCGTTTCGGGACGGAGTTTCGCGGCCTCTTGCCCGCGCCGCAAGGGGCGACAGTTTGCGGGCCAGAGTTTGCGCCCCGCCCCATTCCGCCTTATCAGGGCCGCGCCTTGAGGAGCCGCAAGATGACGAGCGATGAGTTGAACGCCCCCGCCGCGAATCCCGCCGCCTTTCCGGGCGATGACAGCGTCATGCCTTTTCAGCTCGACCGCGCCGGCATGCGCGGGCGCGTCGCGCGGCTCGACCATACTCTTGACGCGATCCTGAGCCAGCACGACTATCCCGGCGCTGTCGCCGCGCTGGTCTCCGAAGCCGTGCTGCTGACCGCCATGATCGGCCAGACCATGAAGCTCCGCTGGCGGTTTTCGCTCCAGATCCGGGGCGAGGGCGCGATCCGGCTGATCGCGACGGATTATTTCGCCCCGACGGCCGAGGGCGGGCCGGCGCGCGTCCGCGCCTATGCCGGTTTCGACGCCGAGGCGCTGACGCCGAAGGCCGCGCCCTTTTCCCTGCTTGGCGCCGGGGTCATGGGCGTCACCATCGACCAGGGCCCGGGCATGGCTCCCTACCAGGGGCTGACGCCGCTTTCGGGCGCCAGCCTTTCGGCGTCGATGGAGACATATTTCGCGCAGTCGGAGCAACTGGCGACGCGCTTCATGATCGAGGCCGCCCAGAGCGCCAGCCCCGGAGAGCCGCTAAGCTGGCGCGGCGGCGGCGTGATGATCCAGCAGATGCCGGCCGAGGGTGGCGTCGCGCCCGATGGCCCATCCGGCGAAGACAGGCTGATGAGCGCGGAGGATGTCGCCAGCATCGCCGGGCGGGAGGAAGATTGGGGCCGGGTCACGATGCTTCTCGGCACGGTGGAGACGCATGAGCTGGTCGGCCCGTTTGTCGCGCCGAACACATTGCTCTTGCGGCTTTTCCACGAGGAACTGCCGCGCGTTTGGCCAGCACAGGAGGTGCGCTTCGGCTGCACCTGTTCCGAAGAGCGTGTGGCGGCGGCCTTATCGCAGTATTCCTCCGAGGACATCGCCGAGATGACGACGCCGGAAGGGCATGTCGCCGCCGATTGCCAATTCTGCGGCGCCTCCTATACGCTGGACCCGGCGCAGCTCGGGGCGCCGGAGTAGGAACGACGCGATGAAGGTCCTGATCGCCTCGCCGACGACGCAGGGCATTGTCACGACCGCCTATGCGCACACGCTGACCGCCGCGACGGCGGTGCTGAACGAGGTCGGCGCGCTCTATCGGCTGATGCTGATTGACGGCGCGGATGTGGTGATGGCCCGCACCATCCTCGCCCACGCGTTCATGGCCGATGAGAGCCTCACCCATATCCTTTTCATCGACAGCGACATGGCGGTGGACGGTGCGGCGCTGCGCCGACTGATCGCGCTGAAGGCGCCGATTGTCGGCGTGGCCTATGCCGAGCGGCGCATCGACCTCGACGCCTACGCCGCGCGGGTGGCTGAGGGGGCGAGCCCGGACGCGGCGAAGGCGCTTTCCTCCGCCTTCACGCTCAGGATGAGGCCGGGGCGCAAGGAAGTGAATCAGGGGCTGGTCGAAGTCGAAGGGTTTGGCTTCGGGTGCGTCCTGATCGCAAAAGAAGTGTTCAGCGCCATGGTCGCGCGCGGGATCGCGAAACCCATGACCTCCGCCAAGCTGCGCGCCTCCGGGTTGAAGGGCGACATCCACGACTTCTTCGCGCCGATCCGGCAGCCGGACGGCGACGCCCTCTCCGAGGATTACGCCTTTTGCGAGCGGGTGCGCGCGCTCGGCGATGTGCCGCTTCTCGCCTATATCGGCCCGGGGATCGGGCATGTCGGGCAGTTCACCTATGGCGGCGCGTATATCGAGCGGCTGCGGGCGGGAAAGATATAGGCGCCGGCGGCGCACTTTGATCGGAGCACTCGGCGCCGATCTCGCAGAACGGCTGGCTCGCAGAATGGCTGGCTCGCTCGGTTTGAGGTGAAGCGACGGTTTTCGGAAAGTTTCGGACTCGTTTTCTCGGCTGACCTCGCCTACGGCGAGGAAGGCGCGGGGCCTTGTGTCTATCCCGGGCAGAATTTCCAAGGCGGCGCGGGCGCCCTACCCCGCTTTGAGCGCGTCGAGGAAATTCGTCACCTCGTCCTCACGCGTCGCGTGCGACGCGACGAGGCGTATGGTGACGTGCTCCGGCCCGGCCTCGCCCGGCCAGTCATAATAGGCGGCGCCCCTGGCCCTCAGCGCCTCATGGGCCGCGCGCGGAATTTCTGCGAAGATCAGGTTCGCTTCGACAGGGTGGAGAATTTTCACGCCGGACGTGGTGGAGAGCCCGGCCGCGAGCCCAGCCGCCATGCGGTTGGCGTGGGCCGCGAGGCGGAGCCAGTAGTCATCGTCGAGAAGCGCCGCGACCTGCGCGGCGACGAAGCGCATCTTGGAGAAGAGGTGCCCGCCGCGCTTGCGCCTGAGCTCGAACTCCCACGCGAGGCGATCATCGAAGATCGCCACCGCTTCGGCCGCCGGCGCCCCGTTCTTCGTGAAGCCGAGGCAAAGGATATCCACGCCGGCCTCATGGCTCATCTGGGCGGGGGAGGCCCCGGTGGCGACGAGCGCATTGGCGAAGCGGGTGCCGTCGAGATGGACGGGCGCGCCGGCGGCCTTGGCCGCGCCAGCCAGCGCGGAAAGCTCGGTGGCGGTATAAACCGTGCCCGCCTCCGTCGCCTGGGTGAGGGAAAGTGCGCCCTTCTGAACGTGGTGTACCGCGCCGCCTGCCGCGCCGATAGCTGCGCCGAGCGCGGCAGTGTCCATCTTGCCATCGGGACCGGCGACCTTCACCAGCTTCGCGCCGCCGGTGAAGAATTCCGGCGCGCCGCATTCGTCTTCCTCGATATGGGCGTGGTCGTGGCACCAGACCGCACCCCAGGGCGGCGTCAGCGTCGCGAGGGCGAGCGCGTTCGCCGCCGTGCCGGTGGCGACGAAATGCACCGCGGCTTTCGGAGCGCCCAGGATCTCGCGCACCAGATCGCGGGCGCGGACGGTCATGGCGTCGGCGCCATAGGCCATCGCGGGGCCGTCATTCGCGGCGGCCATGGCTTCAAGAACGCCGGGCGCGGCCCCGGCGGCGTTGTCGGAAGTAAACCACATCAGTTCATCCCCTCGATGATCCGGTCTTCGTAATCGTCTTCGTCGACTTCATATTCCGGCGTCGTGCGGCCGTGGACCGAGATGCCGGCGGTGCGCACGGTCTCCCGGCTGCCGGAAACAAGGTAGTGCCATTCCGGCAGTTCCATGCCCTCCGCCAGCAGCCGGTAGGCGCAGGTCGCCGGCATCCATTCCTTATCATTCTCAATGGTTTCAGGCGCCAGGCGCACACAGCCTTTCACCAACTGAAAGCGCAGCGCATAATTGCCGCAGGCGCAGGTTGCAGGGTCGAAAAGCCGGCAGGCGACATCGGTGTAATGGATGGCGCCGGTGTCTTCGTCCTCAAGCTTGATGAGGCAGCAGCGCCCGCAGCCGTCGCAGAGTCCTTCCCATTCCTCCCGGCTCAACTCTTCCAGAGTCCTGCCTTTCCAATAGCCGGGGGCCAGCGCGGGTTCTTGCCGTTTCAACACATCGTGACCTCTTCCGCGCCCTGGCTCGTAGTTTGCGGCAAGGGGACATAGATTGACGTTCAGGACAAGGGAGCCTGGGATGCGCATACTTCTTATCCTGTTCGGGCTCGCGGCGCTTATGTTCGCCGGGCAGCAGGCGTTTCGCGCCATGGGGCCGTCGCAGGGCGGGACGTTCGCGGATAAAGTGCTACGCATCACCCGCGAAGCGCCGGCCCCCCAGACCGAGCTGACCCGCGCCGATGGCGGAACCGCAACGCTCGCCGACTGGCGCGGTGATGTGGCGGTGGTGACCATGTGGGCGACATGGTGCGGGGTTTGCGTCCGGGAGATGCCGCAATTGCAGGCGCTGGCGGAACGCTACGAAGGGCGCGGGCTATCGGTCCTCACGGTTTCGGTGGACGAGGCGCCGGCGGAGGAGACGGTGCTGGCGCATCTGAAATCGCGCGGGCTGGACAGGCTGCCGCCGCTGATCGACGCCGAACAGGAAATGGCGGTGAAACTGGGGCTGCGCGGCACGCCGACGACCTTCATTGTGGATCAGTTCGGACAGGTCACGGCGGCGTTTGAAGGCCTGGCGCCCTGGGAGGATGAGGCGACGCATGAATACCTAGAGTCGCTGATGGCGGCCAC
>JBBDTD010000204.1:0-5137 GCA_040904645.1 Paracoccaceae bacterium | reverse complement strand
AAGGGACGAAAGCGTCGGGCCTCTGCGCCTTCGGCGCGCAATAGGATGGATGTGGTCATGAATTTCCTGTCGAGATCGCTGCGCCCTGTGGCGGCGCTGCTTGCCGGCGCCCTGTTCGCGGCGCTGTTCACCACCGGCGCGGCGGCGCAGACGGCGTTCGCTCCCGTCGTCGTGGTCAATGACGATGTCATCACCTACTATGATGTCGAGCAGCGGGCCCGTCTCTTGCAGATGAGCGGCGCGAATGCTGGCCCCGCGCTCACCAATGCGGCGATGGAGCAGTTGATCGACGACAGGCTCCGCGCTCAGGCGGGAAAACGCTTCAATCTCGCTGCCGACGCGACCGAACTGGACGCCGCCGTGGACGAGTTTGCGGGGCGCCTCGGGACCGACCGCGCCGCGATCGAAAAGCGCATCGCCGGCGCCGGAGTCGATCGCGCAGCGCTGGATAATTTTCTCTCCTCCCAGATCGTCTGGCGTGAGCTGGTGAACGGGCGTTTCGGCGGCAGGGCCACGCCGACCGAAGTCGAACTGGATCAGGAGATCGCGCTCGCCGCCTCCGGTCAGACCCGGACCTTTCGGCTGTCCGAGATCGCCATTCCCTCCGGTCGCGGGCAGGGGGAAAGCGCCCGCGCCGAGGCGCAGCGGATCATGAATGAAATTCAGCGCGGCGGAGATTTCGCGGCCCTGGCGCGCCGCTTTTCGCGCGCGCCCTCGGCCAAGAACGGCGGCGATGTCGGCTGGGTGCCCGAAACCGTCCTGCCGCCCGAACTCGCGCAGGCCATTGCGAACACCGCGCCAGGCGGCGTCACGCCGCCCCTGGAAGTGCCTGGCGGCATCGCGATTTACCGTGTCGCGGACACCCGTTCGGAAGCGCCGCCCTGGGCGCGCGATGCGGAAATGTCGCTTCAACGTGTCAGGGTCTCCATTGATGGCTCGGATGAGGCGGCGACGGCGGAAGCCGTCTCCAAGGCCGAATCGCTGCGCGAAGAGATCGAAGGCTGCGGCCCTTCACCGAATCTCAGCGCCGAAGCGGTGGTTGAGCCGATTGATGAGAAGCTGGTCAGCGCCCTGCCCGGCCCGGTCCGCGACGCGGTGCGGCTTTTGCAGCCGGGGCAAACCTCCCGCCCGGTGGCGGGCGACGGCGGCGTCGACATCTTCGTCGTCTGCTCCCGCACCGGCGGCGTCGACGACGCGACACGGACGCAGCTTCGCGACCAGATCCGTACGCAGCGTTTGACGCGCCTGTCAGAAGGGTTCCTCCAGGAGCTCCGCCGCGAAGCCGTGATCGAGCGCCGCTGAATGCGCCCACTCGCCGTCACCATGGGCGACCCCGCCGGGATCGGAGGGGAGGTTCTGGTGAAGGCTTGGCGCTCCGGCGCCGTCACCGCGCCGTTTTTCTCGATAGACGACCCTGATCGTCTGGCGGAGCTAGGCGCCGAAGTGACGGAAATCACCGCGCCGGAGCAAGCGCTGTCAGCGCCGCAAGGCCGTCTGCCCGTGCTGCCCCTGCGGCTGCCGGCCCGGGCGGAGGCCGCAAGGCCCGACCCGCGGAACGCAGGCGCCGTTATCCGCTCAATCGAGATGGCGACCGCGTTTGCACTATCGGGAGACGCGGGCGGTGTCGTCACCGCGCCGATCAACAAGAAGGCGCTCTATGAGGGCGCGGATTTTCCGCACCCCGGGCACACCGAATTTCTCGCCGCGCTCACAGGCGGGGACCTGCCGGTGATGATGTTGGCCGCCCCAGGGCTGCGCGTCGTTCCGGTGACGATCCATATCGCGCTGAGCGAAGTTCCGCGAAAGCTGACGAGCGCCCTGATCGAGCAGACGGGCGCGATCCTGGCCGCCGCTCTCAAATCTGATTTCGGCGTTTGCGCGCCGCGCATCGCGGTCGCCGGCCTGAATCCTCATGCCGGCGAGGGCGGCGCCATGGGCTGGGAGGATCAGGAGGTCGTCGGCCCCGCCATCGAGGCGATGAAGGCGCGCGGGATCGACGCTTTCGGCCCGCTTCCCGCCGATACGATGTTCCACGCTGCGGCGCGCGCCCGCTATGACGCCGCGCTGTGCATGTATCACGATCAGGCGTTGATTCCGGTGAAGATGCTGGATTTCGCGCGCGGCGTGAACGTGACCCTCGGCCTGCCGATCATCCGCACATCGCCCGATCACGGCGTGGCTTACGACATCGCCGGAACCGGGCGGGCCGACCCGTCCAGCATGATCGAGGCGCTGAACATGGCCGCCCGGATGAGCGCCCGGCGGACCGGCCGATGAGCGAACTCGCGGCTGACGGCCTGCCGCCGCTGCGCGAGGTGATCGCCAGACATGGGCTTTCCGCGAAGAAATCCCTCGGCCAGAATTTCCTGCTCGATCTCAACCTCACCGGGCGCATCGCGCGCTCAGGCGCGCCGCTCGATCAGACCGAGGTGGTGGAGATCGGCCCCGGGCCGGGTGGGCTTACGCGCGCGCTCCTCGCCAATGGCGCGCGGCGGGTGATCGCAATTGAGCGCGACGCGCGCTGCCTCGCGGCGCTGGAGGAAGTCTCGGCGCGCTGGCCCGGCCGGCTGACGCTGATCGAAGGCGACGCGATGACGATAGATCCGCGCGCCTGTCTGACCGGCGCGGACACCCAGGCCCAGATCATCGCCAACCTGCCCTACAATGTCGGAACCGCGCTTTTCACTCGCTGGATGGACGGCGATTCCTGGCCGCCATGGTGGAGCCGACTGACGCTGATGTTTCAGAAAGAGGTCGCGGAGCGGATCGTCGCCGCGCCGAACACGCCGGCGTTCGGGCGCCTCTCCATCCTGTCGCAATGGCGGGCGGAGGCGCGGATCGCTTTTGAAGTCTCGCCGCGCGCGTTCACGCCAGCGCCGAAGGTCACTTCAGCCATCGTCTCGATCAAGCCGATCGCGCCCCGCGCCAGCGCCGAACCGGCCGCGCTGGCCCGCGTCACCGCAGCGGCCTTCGGCCAGCGGCGAAAGATGCTCCGCCAGAGCCTGAAGGCGCTTGGCGATCCGGCACGGCTTCTGGACGCCGCCGGGATCGACGGCGCCCGCCGGGCGGAAACCTTGGAGCTTGCGGAATTCTGCGCCCTGGCCCGGGCGCTTTAACCGTTATTCGGCGGCTTTGGTCGTAGGCTCGCCAGCGTCCGCGGCCGGTTTCGGCGCGGGTTTCGCGCGCGGGCGGCGCGGGCGGCGCACCACGGGCTTGTCGCGATTTTCTGGCGTCTCGACCACCAGGCCGGACGCTTCCTGCGCCGCCTGAATCGCAGCGAGTCCGTCGGTCTGGGGTTGCTCATCGGCGACCGGAGGCGGGGTCTGCTTCACCTCCGCCGGGGCGGGACGCGGATCGGGGTCCAGGGCCCGGTGCTGCTGATCGTCGTTCCGCCGATCAGTCTGACGGTTCTGATCGCCCGAGCGGTTCTGATCATTGCCGCGGCTCTGATCGTTCTGTCGGCCGCCATCGCGCCGGCCCTGCTGGCCCTGCTGGCCCTGCTGGCCATTGCCATTCTCGAAGCGCGGCTGCTCGGACCGCTCGCCATCGGCGCGCCGGTCGCGCGGGTCGTTCTCTTCGCCATCTTCTTCGTCGTCGCGATCGAACGATCCGCCCTGGTTCTGATCGCGGCGCTCAAGACCCGCAGCCTCCTGCACGGCGATCAGGATCCGCGAGTAATGTTCGGCGTGCTGGTGAAAGTTCTCACTCATCACGCGGTCGCCCGAAAGCTGGGCGTCACGGGCGAGCCCGAGATACTTGTCGATGATCTGCTGCGGCGTGCCGCGAACCTTGCCTTCGGGGCCGGCGCTTTCATAAACGCGGTTCGGCGAATGGCCGACGCCCTTGTTGCGATTGCTCTTACCGCGCGAGCGGCCGGATTTCTGCTGAGGTCTCATTGCATTCGTCTCGGTCGGTTATGTGCCGATATGGATTCGCCCCGCCGTGGGACGCGCCCCGATCCTACTGCGGCCCAGCCGCCAGATCGCCCGTCACTGTATGGGTCTCTCTCGTCCGCCCAAGCGCGCGATCACGAAACTGATCACACCGGACGCAAGAACACTAGCCTTCTCACGGTTTCGCCACAAGCCCAAATGGCGTCCTGGCGTCCGTCAGGCTTTTCTTCGGTACTCAAGGCACCGGTCGCGACCATCCATATCACGATGGATGATCGGTGCTGGCCAACCGAACGCGCCAAAGATCTTCGCGACGGGCTCCGCCTGTGTCGGGCCGATTTCGAACAGCGCCCGGCCACGACGGCGGAGAAACACGGCGAGTTCGGGCGCAATCCGCCGATAGGCGGCGAGCCCGTCACCGCCCGGCGTCAATGCGAGATGAGGCTCATGGCCCCGCACTTCCTCGGAGAGAGCCGCCATCTCTTCCTCCGCGATATAGGGGGGATTGCAAAGGATCAGATCGAACCCTTCCTCCACCCCGTCGAACCAGTCGCCAAGCCGCAAGTCCGCGCGCGCCGCGACGCCCAACGCCTCCATGTTGCGTTTCGCGACCGCGAGCGCCGCTCGGGACGCGTCGACACCGACGCCGGTCGCCTCGGGCGACTCCGCCAGGACGGTGCCAAGGATCGCGCCCGAGCCGACGCCAAGGTCGAGCACCCGGCCCGGCGGCCGCACGGTTTCAGGCCTCCCCAGCGCGGCGGCGATCAGGGTTTCCGTCTCGGGGCGTGGGTCGAGCACATCGGGCGTCACCAAAATCCAGCGGCCCCAGAATTCCCGCCCACCGACAATATGGGAAAGCGGCGCGCGGCCTTTGCGCATGGCCAGGGCGGCGATCATGCCGGGCTCACCGAACTCCTCGACGGCGCTGTCGGCGTCGGCGAGTGAGATCGTGGCCTCGTCCGCGACGTCGAACCACCGTTTCAGGGTGTCGAAGAGCTCCTCGGTCACGCCGTGGAGCGCTAGGAGCTCATCGGGCTTGTCGATCTTCTCCAACGCCTGCTCCTCGCCGGTCCCCGCGAGGCGACTCACGACGCCCTTCGAGGCTACTCGCCGGACCCGGGCAGATCGGCACAGTCGTCGCGCTCGATGTCCTCGAGCTGGGCGAGTACCTCAGGGGTCGCTACTCCCCCGAGCTCCTCCAGGGCCGCGCGGACCCTATCCGGCTCGACCCTCTCGCCCCACCG
>JBBDTD010000203.1:0-5159 GCA_040904645.1 Paracoccaceae bacterium | reverse complement strand
AACTCGTTGGCCGCCGTCAGCACGGGGATGGTAGTCGTGTCGACGATGATTTCATCGAGGATCGTGCGGATCCGCGGCCCCCGCCCCTTCGGCGCGAGCGAAGTCTCCAGATGGTCGCATATGTCCTGGACCAACTGGTTGAGCGCGACGCGTTCCAGATGCTCGGCCGCATAGAGATTCTGGTGAACAAGCGCGAGCGCGTGGATGCGGTCCTGGATCTGGGTCAGGGACCGCCGCGCTATCGGGTCCTCGACGCGGCGCGTTTCCAGATTCATCAGGCTTGAGATGGTCTGAAGATTGTTCTTCACCCGGTGGTGGACTTCGAGAAGCAGCCGGCGCTGCATATCGAGCGTCTCCTGCAATTTCGCCTCGCGGTCGGAAATCCGCGCCGCCATGGCCTTGATCGAATGGCCGAGCGCGCGCATCTCTTTCGGCGCTTCGGAGAAATCGCCGACCGGCGTGTCGAGATCGCCCTGCCCGATACGGAACGCCGCCGCGCGCAGCTTGTCGATATGGCGCGAGACGAGAATATCGATCGCGAAATAGGCGACAGTGACGGCGATCGCCCAAAGCAGGATCGGAAGCAGCAGGCCGTACCCTTCGGAGGAAAAGATCGTCGATAGCAATCCGGGGCGGGTCCGGGCGGTCACGGCCCAAAGCTGGCCGGTTTCCAGCTCGCTGGTGAAATAGGCGCGTTTGACGCCGTCCGCGCCAATATCCTTGACGGCGCGGTCCCCGAATTGCTGGAGGATCACGCGGTTTTCCGGCAGCCAGCGGATATCAGGCTCCGCCTCGGCGGTGATGTTCATCGGGCCGCCCCGCGCGCCAAGAAGCGCGAACGCCGGCCGGCCGGGCGGCGGGTTCGTCAGGCGGCGGAGGAAGGAAAGATCGAGGCCGATCGCGATCGCGAAAACCTCGCCGTGCGGATCCGCCACCGGATAATAGGCGACAGAGACCCATTCGCCGCCGAGACGCCCGCTGCGCCCGGCGGAAAAGACAATGTCCGGCCGCTCGATGAACCGCTTCCAGTGTTCGGTTCCCGCCATGCTGAGCGGCCGATCGACGCCGCAGACGGCATCGCCCTGACGGTCCAGCAGGACCGCGCGCGTCATCCATTCATGCTCCTTCGCGAGCGAGGCGAAAAGGTCAGCGCAGCCGCGGCGGCTGCCGCTCAGCTCGCTCTGCATCGCGAAGGCCGCCAGTTTGACGGTCTGCTTGATCTCGACGATGGTTCGGCGCTCTTGATCGACCGCCGCGAGCGCGGTGGCCTGAAGCTCCGCCGCGCGGCGCTCGTCGCTTGCTTCGAAAGCGTTCAGCGCCTGCATGACGGCGAGCAGGCCCGCAGGGGCCAGCGCCACAGCGATGATAAGCGCGAGACGAACCCGGAGCCTCGCAAGCCCCGCGATCCAGTTGGGGATCACCATGAGCCGCTGACGATCAGAACGCCGCCGGCCGAAGCGCGACCGGCTCACGCTGCGCCGAGCCTTCAAGCGTCTCCGCCGTTTCCCCCAACATGGCGGACAGCTTCGCGCGTGCGCGGCTGACGCGGCTCTTGACCGTGCCCGCCGCGACGCCGACGACTTCGGCCGCCTCATCGTAGCTGAGCCCCGCCGCGCCGACGAGAATGACCGCCTCACGCTGGTCTTCGGGCAGAAGCGCCAGCGCGGCGCGCAGGTCGAGCATCGCCATGTGCCCTTCCTGCCGGCCGCCCTCCGACAGATTCGCGGTCATCGAGCCATCGGCATCCTCAACCTCGCGCTTGTGCTTGCGGATCTGTGAGATGTAGGCGTTCCGCAGAATGGTGAAGAGCCACGCCTTCATGTTGGAGCCGGGCTGGAATTTTTCGCGGTTGGCCCAGGCCTTGACCATCGTCTCCTGGACGAGGTCGTCCGCCCGGGGGCCGTTTCGCTCGAACGTGCGGGCGAAGCCGCGCACGGCCGGCATGGTGGCGAGAAGGTCTCGCTTGAAATCGTCGCTCATCGGTTTCGCTCGGCTTCGTCGAGTTTCTCAAGCAGCTGGAGAAGATCGTTCGGCAGCGGTTCCGCCGAGACCTCGTCATAGATAGACTTGAGACGCCCCATCAACGGATCGCCAGCGAGGTCAGGCTCCGCCCGCCCGGCATTCTTGGGTTCATGATCTTGTTGCACGATAGCGCCCCGGTCGTTTGTCACACGCGATGTCGGTCTTTTTTTGCACATCTCGGGAACCAAACGCCTGTTCTTATCGTTGGTTCCATTGTGAGCACAAAAAAAGTTATCGGAGAATAAGAATGGAAACGACAGCGCAGCGCGACAATCTGTCGATCGTCGTGGCACCGCACCTGCCGTATCTGCGGCGCTATGCGCGGTCGCTCGCCGGCAACCAGGCCGCCGGCGACGGTTATGTCGCGCAGACGCTGGAGGCGCTGATCGCCGATCGCGATGCGATGGATCACGATATCGACGCGCGAGTCGCGCTATACCGGCTGTTCCAGTCAATCTGGAGCGCAGCGGCCGCCATCTCCGAGGCGGCGATGGAGGGGCCGGTCACGCCCCGCTCGCGCCAGTACCTGCTCCTGACCGCGGTGGAGGAATTCAGCGACGCCGATGCAGCCGCGGTGATGGGGATCGACAGCGACGAAGCGGCGCTCCTGCGTAGCGACGCCGCGGGCGAGTTGAAGCTGCAGGCCCGCGCGCGCGTTCTGATCATCGAGGACGAGCCGATCATCGCCCTCGACATCGAAGCCATCGTCTCCGGAATGGGACATGAGGTCGTGGATATCGCCGACACCCACAAGGATGCGGTGGCGAAGGCGGCGGCTTCGAAACCCGATCTGATCCTGGCCGATATCCAGTTGGCCGACGGCTCATCCGGCGTCGAGGCGATCGATGAGATCATGCTGACGACGACACTGCCCGTGATCTTCATCACGGCCTATCCGGAACGGCTGCTGACGGGCGACCGGGTGGAGCCGCCGTTCCTGATCACCAAGCCGTTCCGGCCTGAAGCGGTGGAGGCGGCGATCGCGCAGGCGCTCTTCCATCGCAAGCCCTGAGGGCGCCCGCCAGGGCCTTGCGGCTGGTCCAGAGGCTTCATTCAAGTCAGTTTACTCCTCCCGCCGCGTTTTCTAATGTCTTCCGGCGCGACGCTCGCGTCGGAGGAACTCAGCGGTGGAGATAGTTGAGGCGGAACGCGATCCGGTGGCGCACCGGCGGGCGAAAGTCCGCCGCCTTCGCCGGCTCGCGACGCCGACTCTCGTCGTGCTCGCCGTCGCCGCCGGCGCGGTCGGAGGCAGCTATCTGGCCCACTCCGCCAGTCAGCGCGGCGCGCGCGACATCGCGCGAAGCTATGTCAGCGCCGTGGACATCCGCATCCGGGAGAAGGTCGGCGCCTATTTCGAGCCAGCCGAAAAAGTCACCGAAGTGGTTTCGGCGGCGCTCAGAAGCGCCGAATTGCGCCGGGCGGAGCGCCGCCAGCTCGACCGGATCAGCCGCAGCTATCTGAGCGCCAACCCCCAGATGGTGAACATCTATGTCGGGGCGGACGACGGTTCCTTCATGATGACCAGCCGCGCCCAGGATGGCTGGCTGCAAAAACTGGTGAGCCATGAGGATGGGAAGCGGCGAACTTCGTTCAGCGATCTCGGCCCCGGCGGCGAGGTGCTGGAGACGCGCGGCGATCCAGATGACCGGTTCGACCCCCGCACCCGCCCCTGGTTCAAGAACGCCGCCGCCGAGGCGGTCTGGACGCCGATCTATCGCTTCTTCACCGCCGACAGCCTCGGGTTGACCGTGTCGCGACGCTTCGGGGACGAAGGCGGCGCGGGGGCGGTGGTCGGCGTCGACATCATGATGAAGGATCTCGAAGGCTTTCTGGACAGCCTGACCATCGGCGGGCGGGGCGCCGCGTTCATTGTGGACGGCGATGGATATTTCGTCGTCGCCCCGCCTGAGGGCCGCGCGGCGGACATCGCCCGCGGGCGTGTGCATGTCGACGATCTCGACGCGCCGGTCCTGAAGGGAATCTACGACCATTTTCTGATCGAGAGAGAGTTCAGCGGCCTCTTTCGCGTCGGCGGCGAATGGTACATGGCGTCTTTCTCCTCGCTGAATCCGGTTCTCGGGCGGGACTGGTGGCTCATCTTCTCCATCCCCGAGGACGCGCTGATCGGGTTCGTGGAGACGTCGGGCCTCTATTCCCTCGGCGCCAGCCTCATGGTCGCGGGGCTCGCCATCGCGATGCTGGCCTTCGTCGTATTTCAGTCCATGTCGGCGGAACGCCGCGCCGCGCGGCTCGATCTCGATTCCGCCCGGTTCCGCGAGGCTGAGGACGCCTATGCCGAGCTTGCGCGCGTCTCTGCCGGGGTCGCGCCGGCGCGGGCGGTTCGCGCGATCGCGGAGCTGGTCGCGCGGATGACCGGCGCACGGGCCGCCGGGATCTGGCGCCTTAACGACGCCGGCGCCCGGATCGCCTGCCTCGACCGGTTCGACGCCGAGGAAGGCGGCCATAGCGAGGGCGCCCATGTCGACGCCCAGACCTGCCCGCGCCTTTTCGAGCGCCTCACACGCGGGCAGGCCTTCATTCTGACCCCGGACGAGGCCCCGGCCGATGGCGGCGCTTTCGCCGAGATCGAGCGCGCCTATCCCGGCGCGGCCAGAAACAGGACATTGCTTTCCGCGCCGATCCTCGCCGATGGCAGGGTGCGCGGCGCGGTCTGGATCGAGGATCCGACGGCGGTGGCGGCGCCCGTCGCGGACCCCGTCGCCTTCGCCGACGCCGCCGCCGGCCAGATCGCCAGCGCGGTGGCGCGTTTTCTCGATGAAGGCTCAGGGATGGGCGAAGCGCCGCCGCCGATGGGCGCGGGAACGGGCGGCGCGCTGCCCCGCCTCGAAGCGCGTCGGCTGAGCGTCGCGGAGCGCGCGCTGGCCGGGCGCGGCGTCACGCGCGGCGAAGCGGCGGAGCTTTCCTTCGACGGCCTCGCGGCGGCGGCGGTCGAGTTTCACGATCCTGTTCTCTTCGGTGCGCGGAACGGCCCTGACGCCAGCTCCATCCTTCACCGGGCCAGCGTGCGGGTGCTGAACGAAGCTCAGGGCGCCGCGCCCGGCTACGCGCGCATCGCGGGGCGGCGCATCACGCTTGCGGATGACGCGACCCTGCAAACGCTCGATCTTCCCGAGCTG
>JBBDTD010000202.1:0-29711 GCA_040904645.1 Paracoccaceae bacterium | reverse complement strand
CCCCGCCGAAGGCGCGGCGGAGACGCTGTTCGGGCTCGCCGCCGCGCTCGGCCGCGACGGCGACGACCGGTTGAGCCTGGTTTATGCGCGGCTCGCCAGTTGGCTGCGACCCGATCTTGAGGACGCCACGTTGCTGACGGCGGAGATCCTTGACGCAGGCGGGCAGGACGCCGCCGCGGTCAAGGCTTACGAATCGATCCCGCCCGACAGCCCGCTCGCCCGCTCGGCCGAGATCGGCCGCGCCGAGGCGCTTTTTCGCATGGACCGCACCGACGAGGCCGCGGAAGCGCTGAAGGCGCTGGCCCGCCGGGAGCCGAACGCGATCGACGCGCAGATCGCGCTTGGCGACCTCATGCGCCGCACCGAACGTTTTCGCGAAGCAGCGGTCGCTTATGACGCGGCGGTTCAACTGATGGACGCCGCAGGGCGGCCGAACTGGGCGCTCTATTATCAGCGCGGCATCGCCCACGAGCGCTCCGGCGCGTGGGAGGACGCGGAGGCGGATTTCTTCAAGGCGCTGGAGATGCAACCCGATCAGCCGCTGGTGCTGAACTATCTCGGCTACAGCTGGCTGGAGAAAGGGCTGAACATCGACCGCGCGATGGAGATGATCCGCAAGGCGGTCGAGCAGCGCCCCGATGACGGCTATATCGTCGACAGCCTCGGCTGGGGGCTATACCTCCTGCAACAATATCAGGAGTCGGTGACGGAATTGGAGCAGGCGGTTGAACTGCTGCCTGTCGATCCGGTGATCAACGATCATTTCGGCGATGCGCTCTGGCAGGTCGGCCGACGACTTGAAGCGGAATTCCAGTGGCGCCGCGCGCTTTCCTTCGACCCGACGGAGAAGGACCGCGCCCGAATTCGCGCCAAGCTCGATGTCGGTCTCGATCAGGTGCTTTTGAACGAAGGTCCGACGGCGGCGGCCGGCGCGCCGGCGAAATCGGCGAATGGCGGCTGACGGACGCGCTCCGACGGAACTGGCGCGCGCGAAGGTCAATCTTTTCCTTCATGTCCGCTGCCGGCGCGCGGACGGATATCATGAGCTTGAAAGCCTCGCGGTCTTTCCCCGCCTCGGCGATACGCTGGAGGCGGCGCCGGCGGCGGCGATGAGCCTGTCCCTGACGGGGCCGTTCGCGGCGGGGTTGCCGGCCGGCGCCGATAATCTGGCGCTGCGGGCGGCGCTTCGGCTTTCGGCGGCGACGCCCGGCCGCCCGGGCGCGGCGCTGCGGCTGGTCAAGGCGCTGCCTGTGGCGGCGGGGATCGGCGGCGGGTCCGCCGACGCCGGCGCGGTGCTTCGGCTCCTGAGTCGGCTTTGGCCCGGCGCGGCGGACGCGGAAACGGTCGTGCGCGATCTCGGCGCGGACGCGCCGGTCTGCTTCGCCTCGCTCCCGGCGATGATGGGCGGGGCGGGGGAGCGGTTGAGCGCCGCGCCACATTTCCCGGAATTCTGGATGCTGCTGGTCAATCCCGGGCGCGCGCTCTCGACGGCGGCGGTTTTCGGCGCGCTGGAGCTTCGCGATCACCCCGCCGGGCCGCCGCCGCCCACGCGATTTTCGGGCTTCGAGCATCTTCTGGTCTGGCTCGCGCAGCAGCGGAATGACCTGGAAGCCCCGGCGCGGCGGCTTGAACCCCTTATCGATCGGGTTCTGACGTCGATCTGGCGGACAGCAGGCTGCCGGCTCGCCCGGATGTCCGGTTCCGGCGCGACGTCTTTTGGCCTCTATGCGGAGGAAGGCGCCGCGTTGGCGGCGGCGGACGCAGTGCGGGCGGCGGAACCGGGATGGTGGGTCGCCGCCGCGCCAGTGGAGGAATGGGCGGGCGAGAAGGAAATCAGGATCCGGCCGGCGGTTCGGGGCGGGGGGTCGGGTCCCCGCCAGGCGCCGGGGGGGGGGGGGGGGGGGGGGGGGCCCCCGCCCGGCGCCGGGGGGGGGCGCCCGGCGGAGACCGGTGTGAAGCCTCGGACGCCGCCCTGCCTGGAGGGAGGGACCAGCGGGCGCGGAAGCTACGCGCCGCAACGCGCTTTCACACCGGTCAGATAGGTCCGCGCCGCAACGGGCGCCACAGGCATTCGGGCAAGACCGCCATGCCATGTGCGCATGGCTGGACGGACGGTCAGAACCGGTCGAGCAGCCGCTCCAGATAATCCAGCTCTTCGGCGGGGCGACGCCTCTCGCCTGAGCGACGGCGGATCTCCTCCTGCAATTCCCGGGCCCGTTTTCCCATTGATGCGCCGGGAACGTGAACCGAATCGCCGTCGAGCGGCCCGTCCGAGGCGCGGGGCCGGCCGAGCGGGTCTTCGCGGTCGCGGCTCATGCCTCGGCCATCGCGCCCGGCCTGGTCGCCCTCGCCCCGGCCTTCGGCCTCGGCCATGTCCTGACCCATCTCGCGGCGCCCTTCGCGGAGCGCGTCGAGCGCGCGGACCTGATCGTCGACCGCCTGGCGCTCATCGCCGCCCTCAAGGCTGTCGACGGCGTCGCCCATCGCGCGGTCGGCTTCCTCCAGCGCGCGGCGCGCTTCGTCGCCGACGGGGCCGGGCAGGCCGCTGCCCAACTGGTCGAGAAGCTGGCGCAAGGCGTCCTGATCGCGGGCGATGTCGCCGGCGCTGTCGCCGCCACCCTCGCCGGCGCCCTGACCCGCGCCCGGCTCGCCGCCTTGCTGGTTCTGGCCTTCGCCGCTGCCTTCGCCGTGCCCCTGATTGCGGTGGCGCCCGTCGCCTTCGCCCTGGCCTTCGCCGGGGAGTTGGCCTTCGCCTTTGCGCATCTGACCAAAAGAACGGTCGGCGAGGCCCTGCTGCTCTCCGATCATGTCGCCCATCTGGTCCATCATCTCCTGGCCCTGGCCGGGCTGGCCCTGACCGGGCTGCGCCATCTGGAGATTCTGCATCATCTCCTGCAGGGCCTGAAGCATCTGACGGGCCAGTTCCTGCTGGCCGTTCTTTATCGCGTCCTCAAGTTCCTGAAGCATCCGCTCCAGATCGTTCATCGTCATGGTCTGCTGATCGCCCTGCGGTTGCTGGGGCTGCTGGCCGTTGGCCTGATCGCGAAGCGCCTCGCGCGCCATTTCGGCCATGTAGTCGCGCATGGCTTCGCGCAACTCCTGCATCAGCCGGGCGAGATCTTCGTCGGTGGCGCCGTTCTCGACCGCGTCTTTCAGCCGCTCCTGCGCCCGCGCCAGCCGCTCCGCCGCGCTGGAGAGGTCGCCGTCCTCAAGCCGGATCGCGGCTTTCCAGAGCAGATCGACGATGGATTTCGTCTCGGCCTCCAGCCGCCCGTCCTCCAGCGCGTAGCCGAGCCGGCGCACCGCCATGCGGGCGGTGAGATAGGCGGTCTCGTCGTCGATCACCTCCTCGGGGAATATCATCACCGCCTCCAGCACGTCGAGGGCGCGGGGCGCGGCGGCGGGAGAGAAGGCGAGCGCGCGGCGCTGTTCGATGAACGCCTTGGCGACCGGATGAAAGAAGCGCCGCGCGGGTAACAGCGCGCGCATCTCCGCTTCGCCGGTCTGCCCGGCCTCGTCGGTCGCGGTCAGGGTGTAGATCACCGGCAGCCCGGCCCAGGGATGCTCGGTCAGGTCCTGAATCAGGGTTTCCGCGATCTCGGCGCCGTCGCCGGCGAGCGGCAGCGGCAGGTCGAACACGATCGGATCGTAAACCGACGCGCCGGCGGTCGAGCCTGTGGCCTCGGCCGCCGCTTTGGCGTCCAGCGCGACAAGGCCGGTGGCGGCGCGGACGCCGTAATCGTCCGAAGCGGTGAACGAGAGGCTGAGCGCGCCGCGTTCCCCCGCTATCGGCGCGCCTTCAAAGGCGATGGTCGGCGGCGCGTCGGGGATGGCGGCGATTGGCCATGACGCCATCTCGCGCCCGCTTTCGCCGACCCGGATCACGCCGCTGGATTTCACTTCGAATTTCGAGTCGAAAACCCCGGCGCCCATGTCCGCGAAGGCCGCGGCTCCGCCGCTCGCGCTTTCTTCCAGCGTCGGGAGGGAAGGCACGTCGAAGACCCGCAGCGAAATTTCGGAGCCGACCGGCAACTCGACGGTCTGGCCATCGGTCAGCCGGGTCAGATAGATCGCGGTGCGGCCGGTATAGGCCGGCGGGCTGGCCCAGGCTTCGAGGGTGGGGGATGGCGCGGCGGCGACCGTTCCGAGCGCGCCTGGCTTCAGCTGATCCGCGAGGCGGCTCGCGCCGCCCTCTTCCGCCGCGAGCCAGGCGAGGAGCCCGGCGGCGAGCGCGATCAGCGCGCCGTGGCGCAGCGCGAAAGGATCGCGGGCCGAAACCCTGAAATCAGGCGCCCGCGCACGAAGCGCCGCGGCTTGTCCGGCGAGGCGGCGGCGATGCGCGGCCCAAAGCGCTTCGGTCCCCTTGTCGCCCGGCCCGGCGGCGAGAGTGTCCGAGTAACTTTGCGCGGGCCGGCCCCTGACGCCTTCGTCGAGCCGCCGAAGCGCCTCACCCTCCGACGGCGGCTGGAATGAAAGGACGCCCCGGATCAGGAAAAACAGCCCGGCGGCGGCGAAAGCGGCGAGCAGGGCGTAATGCGCGGAGACCGGCAAAAGCGCCGGAACGCCGAGCAGTGCGAGGCCGAGAAAGAGCGCGCCGACCGCCCATACGGGCCAGAGCGCGACGAGCGCGCGTTCGACCGAGATCGCGCGGCGGGTCTTTCGCGCTTCGCGCGTGACGGATTGGCGCGCCAGCGTCACCGCCGTGCTTGTCGAAAAGCGTGCTTTATCCGCCATCGAGCCTCCGTTCGCGCCAATCCCGCGTTTCTGGCCGGCCATCCGGGCCGATTATTCGAGCCGGACTATTCTAGCCAGTCGGGAATCCGGTCGCGCGCCAGCATTTCATCATATGTGGGGCGCGGACGCACCACATCAAACCGTGAACCGGAGACCAGCACCTCCGGTATAAGCAGCCGGCTGTTGTATTCCGACGACATGACGGCGCCGTAGGCGCCGGCGGAACGGAAGGCGACGAGATCGCCAGCTTCCATGAACGGGAGTTCGCGCTGGCGGGCGAAAGTGTCGCCGCTTTCGCAGACCGGCCCGACCAGATCGACCGGCGCGACCGGCGCGTCGGGGCTGGGCTCCTTCACCGGCTCCACATCGTGCCAGGCGTCGTACATGGCGGGGCGGATCAGGTCGTTCATCGCCGCGTCGAGGATCAGGAAGTCGCGGCCTTCGCCCGCCTTGCGATAGATCACGCGGCTGACCAGCACGCCGGCGTTGCCGGCGATCAGCCGCCCCGGCTCGATCTCGATCTCGCAGCCCAGATCGCCGAGGGTGCGGCGCACCAGTTCGCCATAGTCGAAGGGCAGCGGCGGCGCCTCGTTCGAGCGGCGATAGGGAATGCCGAGCCCGCCGCCAAGGTCCAGGCGGCGGATGTCGTGGCCATCGCCGCGCAGCGCCGTCGTCAGCTCACGCACTTTCCTGAATGCGGCCTCGTAAGGCGCAAGCTCGGTCAGCTGGCTGCCGATATGCACGTCGATCCCGACCACTTCGATCCCCGGCATCGCAGCGGCCTGCGCGTAGACCGCTCGCGCCCTTGCGATCGGGACGCCGAACTTGTTCTCGGACTTTCCGGTGGCGATCTTGGCGTGGGTCTTCGCGTCCACATCCGGGTTCACGCGGATGGTGATCGCGGCGGAGCGCCCCATGGCGACGGCGATGGCGGAAAGCCGCTCGAGCTCCGGCTCGCTTTCGACGTTGAACTGGCGGATGCCGGCCTCGAGCCCGAGGCGGATTTCCTCGTCCGTCTTGCCGACGCCCGAGAATACGATCTTTTCCGGCGCGCAGCCGGCGGCGAGGGCGCGGCGCAGCTCCCCGCCCGAGACCACGTCCATGCCGGCCCCGGCCTTCACCGCGACGCGCAGGAGCGCGAGGTTGGAATTGGCCTTCATCGCGTAGCAGATCAGGTGCGGCGCGCCGGCGAGCGCTTCGTCGAAAACCCGGATATGGCGCTCGAACGTCGCGGTGGAATAGCAGTAGAAGGGCGTTCCGACCGCCGCCGCGATCTCTTCGAGCGAGACATCCTCCGCGTGGAGCACGCCGCCGCGATAAGTGAAATGGTCCATCAGCGCATCCGTAGCCAGAGATAGAGCGGAAAGCCGAAGCTGACGCCGACGCAGATCGACGCCGGAATGGCGATGAGGTTTATCCAGCGGCGGTTCGAGACCGTCTCCCACAGCACGAAAACCGTGAGCGCGACGGCGGAGATGGTCAGATCCCAGACCAGCCCGGTGGACGCGTCATTGACGTTCCAGGCCTCGACCATCGCGCCAAGATCATAACCATGCGCGCCGAGCCAGGAGAGGAAATAATACATCGGAACCACGGCGCCGAGGACGGCGAGCAAAAGGAAGGCATGGCGCATGTTCGGATCCTGGAATGGCGAAGCGGGTTCAGTCGGCCGGCTCGGCCTCGGGCGTCGGCGTCGACGGGTCGCCCTTGCGCCCACATGCGCCGACGAGCGCCGCCGAGAGGATGACGAAAAGCAGGACGATGATGATGTTCCGCTTGGTTCTGCTGGTCATCCGATCCGTTCCTTCCAGCGGGCGATCTGCGCCCTGACCTGATCCGGCGCCGTGCCACCATAGGAGGTGCGGCTGGCGACGGAGGCGTCGACGGTCAGCACGCCATACACCTCCTCCGTGATGCGCGGCTCCACCGCCCGCATCTCTTCGAGGGTGAGGTCGGCGAGGTCCACACCCCGGTCCTCCGCCCGTTTCACCAGCGCGCCGGTGATGTGGTGCGCCTGCCGGAACGGGATGTCGAGCCGGCGCACGCACCAGTCGGCAAGATCGGTGGCGGTGGCGAAGCCGGCGCCCGCCGCTTCGCGCAGGCGCGCCTCGTTCGGGGCCATGTCCGCGACCATGCCGGTCATCGCCGCGAGCGCGAGCGCGAGCGCGTCGGCGGCGTCGAAGACCGGCTCCTTGTCTTCCTGCATGTCCTTGGAATAGGTGAGCGGCAGGCCCTTCATCACCGTCGCCAGCGTCACGAACGCGCCGGTGATCCGCGCCACTTTCGCGCGCACCAGTTCCGCCGCGTCCGGGTTGCGCTTTTGCGGCATGATCGAGGAGCCGGTGGTGAACTTGTCGGAAAGCCGCACGAAACGAAACTGCGCCGTCGACCAGATCACCAGCTCTTCGGCGAAGCGGCTGAGATGGGTGGCGCAGATCGACGCGGCGGCGAGATACTCGAGCGCGAAATCACGGTCCGCGACGCTGTCGAGGCTGTTCGCGGTCGGCCGTGCGAAACCCAGCGCCTTCGCGGTCATCTCCCGGTCGATGGGAAAGGACGTGCCGGCGAGGGCCGCCGCGCCGAGCGGGCATTCGTTCATCCGGGCGCGCGCATCCTGGAATCGCGAAAGATCGCGGCCGAACATCTCCACATAAGCCATCATGTGATGGCCCCATGTCACCGGTTGCGCGCTTTGCAGATGCGTGAAGCCGGGCATGATCACCGCCTCGCGGCCATCCGCCTGAGACACCAGCGCGCCGATCAGCGCGCGGAGCCCGGCGACGGCGTCGTCGGCCCGCGCCCTGACCCACATGCGAAAATCGAGCGCGACCTGATCGTTCCGGCTCCGCGCCGTGTGGAGCCGCCCGGCGGCGGGGCCGACCAGCGCGGAGAGCCGGGATTCCACATTCATGTGGATATCCTCAAGCGCGCGGGAAAAGGCGAAGGTCCCGCCCTCGATTTCTGACAAGACCGTGAGCAGCCCCTGGCGGATTTCATCCGCGTCGCCAGATGTGATAACGCCCGTGGCGGCGAGCATGGCCGCATGGGCGCGGCTGCCCTCGATATCCTCGGCGGCGAGGCGGCGGTCGAACCCGATGGAGGCGTTGATCTCCTCCATCACCGCGTCGGGGCCGGAGGCGAAGCGGCCGCCCCACATGCTGTTCTGGGCGGGCGATGTCTGCTCGGCTTTTGTGTCGGTCATGCGGCCCCATATGGGTCGGAAGGTGGAGTGAAGATGAAGAAATCCGGAGTGCTTTTCGGTGCGATCCTATACGGTGCGGCGGCGTTTGGCGCCAGCCCCGTGGCGGCGGAGCTCGCCCCGGCGGAAGTCGCGGCGCTGAAAGCGGCGCGCAGCGGCGACATGGAGAAGCTGATCATCCATGACGCGCCGCGCCCACGGCTGGAGACGCAGTTCGAAACCGGCGCCGGCGCCGCGAAACATATCGAGGATTTCGCCGGCAAGGTGATGGTGGTGAATTTCTGGGCCACCTGGTGCCCGCCCTGCCGGGAGGAGATGCCCTCCATCGACCGGCTGCGCGGCGCGATGGCTTCTGACGGCTTCGAGGTCATCGCGATTTCGATGGACCGGGCGGGCACGGGCAAGATCAAGGATTTCTTCGCAGCGATTCCGCAGCCCGATGGCGACGCTTACCGGGTCGAACATCTTGACGTCTACCGCGAGCCCTCGCTCCGCATCGGAACCGAAGGCGGCATTCTCGGCATGCCGATCACGCTGATCCTTGACCGCGAGGGTCGCGAGGTGGCGCGCCTGCAGGGCGGCGCCGAATGGGATTCGCCGGAGGCGACGGACATGCTGAAGGCGATCATCGCCGCGATCGACAGCGCGGAAGGCTGAAGACGCGCCGGTCTCGGTCTCGGTCATCGTCACGCGCAGCGACGGCGCAGGATCGCTCCGTCTTCGGCATGCCGGGCCTCCGCGTTGACGAAATGGACGTGATGGGCGGGCGAATCGTGATTCGTCGCCCACAGCAGGCGCTGCCGACGCTGGATGAGAGCATCGCCAGCGCCGACCGGCGGGCAATAATGGCGCCGGGCCTGGCGCAGGCTTCAGGCGATCTTGACCACCGCCTTGCCGAAATTGCCGCCCGATAGCAGCGCCATGAAGGCGGCGGGCGCGTTTGAAAGCCCTTCGCTCACGGTCTCGCGCGTCTTGATCTCGCCGGAGGCGACCAGCGGCGCGACTTCGGCCAGAAACTCGCCCATCTTGCCGGAATGGTCGGAGACGATGAAGCCGCGCACGGCGATCCGGTTCGTCAGGATCGCGCGCCAGAGCGCGCCAGACCGATCCGGCCCCGGCGCGGCTTCAACGGCGTTGTACTGGCTGATCATCCCGCAAAGCGGAATGCGGCTGAACTGGTTCATCAGCGGCATGACGGCGGCGAGCGTGACGCCGCCGACATTCTCGAAATAGATATCGACGCCGTTCGGACAGGCGGCCTTGAGCTTTTCCTTCAGCTCCGGGTCGCGGTGATCGACCGCGGCGTCGCAGCCGAGCGTTTCAACCGCATAGGCGCATTTTTCCGCGCCGCCCGCGACGCCGACGACACGAAGGCCCCGGCGTTTGGCGAGCTGGCAGACGAGCGTGCCGACCGCGCCCGTGGCGGCGGAGACGACGATCGTCTCTCCGTCTTTCGGTCTGCCGTGAATGGTCAGCCCCGCCCAGGCCGTCATCCCCGGCATGCCGAGAACGCCGAGCGCGTAGGAGAGCGACAGCTTGCCCCAGCCCTGCGCGGGATCGAGCACGGTGAGCCCGGCGCCCTCATGCGCCTGGAGCTCGGCCCATTTCATCATGCCTGAGACACGGGCGCCGACCGCGAATTTCGGATTGTCGGATTCGATCACTTCCGCGACCCCGCCGGAGGCGATCGGCCCGCCCGGCTCGAATGGCTGAACATAGGATTTCCCCTCGTTCATCCGGCCGCGAAGATAGGGATCGACCGAGAGCCAGAGCAGGCGCAAGAGCACGCCGCCCGCAGGGGTCTTGGGCGCCGGGGCCTCCCGATAGGTGAAATTCTCCGGCGTCGGCGCCCCGACCGGCCGGGAGGCGAGCAGGATTTCGTGATTGGTGGGCATGGTGCGGCTCCTTTGTGTTGCGCTGGACATTAGCCGCGACTGATGTTGCCGGCCAGCGTTACGGAGGGTAAGCCGAGCGAGGGGGCTTGCGCCGCGCCGCACGGCGGCTAGGCTCCGCGCAAAGACGAAAAAACGGGAAGAACGCCGATGGATGCGCTGCACGACCTTTTCAGCCTCGCCGGAAAGACGGCCCTGGTCACCGGCGGCGCCACCGGCATCGGCCGCATGGCCGCGACGGGGCTGGCCGGCGCCGGCGCACGCGTCCTCATCGCCTCGCGCAAGGCCGAGATGTGCGAAGTGACGGCGAGGGAGATCAACGAGTTGGGCCTGCCCGGCAAGGTCGAAGGGTTCGGCGGCGACGTTGGAACCGCGGAGGGCGTCGAGCGGCTGGCCAAAGCGGTCGAGGCGCGGACCGACGCGCTCCATATCCTGATGAACAACGCCGGGACGACATGGGGCAAGCCCTACGGTCAGTTTCCGCACGACGCCTGGGAAAAGGTGATGAGCGTCAACGTCGCCGGGCTCTTTTCGCTGACCCAGCGGCTGACGCCGCTGCTGGAGAAATCCGCCTCGCTGGCGGAGCCGGCGCGCGTCATCAATGTCGGCTCGGTCATGGGCACGGCGCCGATCGGCGTCGGGGCTTATTCCTATTCCGCCTCCAAGGGCGCGGTGCACCACCTGACCAGGATACTGGCGACCGAGCTTGCGGCGAAGCGGATCACCGTCAACGCCATCGCGCCGGGGCCGTTCCAGTCCAACATGACCGCCTTCGCCACCGCCGACGCCGAGAATCGCGACCGTATCGGCGCGAAAACCCCGCTTGGCCGGATCGGCATGCCCGACGACATCGCCGGGCTGATGGTGTTTCTGAGTTCAAAAGCCGGCGCCTATGTCACCGGCGCGATTATTCCCACTGACGGCGGCATTCATGTCGAGACCGTCAAGGACCTGTTCTGAGGAAGGCTAAAACATGGATCTGGACCCAAGCAACAAGGTAAAACCGCTTCTGGAAGCGGTCGCAAAGATGCTGGAAGAGCGAGTATATCCGGTCGAAGCCGTATTCGAGAGCGAGATCGGCCGCCACCCAAAGGGCCGGTTCCATCACACCGATCGCCAGCTCGAGATACTGAAGAGCCTGAAGGATGAAGCGAAAGCGCGCGGCCTCTGGAATTTCTGGCTGACCGATAGCGACCGCGGTTATGGGCTCAACACTGTGGAATACGCCTATCTTGCGGCCGAGATGGGCAAGTCGAAGCTCGGGCCTGAAACCTTCAACTGCGCCGCGCCCGACACCGGCAACATGGAAGTGTTCGAGCGCTACGGCACCGAAAAGATGAAGTCGGATTGGCTCGTGCCGTTGATGAACGGCGAAATCCGCTCCGCTTATCTCATGACGGAGCCGAATGTCGCGTCCTCGGACGCCACGAACATCTCCATGTCCTGTGTGCCTGATGGCGACGATTACGTCCTGAACGGTGAGAAATGGTGGGCTTCGGGCGCGGGCGATCCGCGCTGCAAGGTCTATATCGTCATGGTCGCCACCGACCCTGAGAATGAGAACAAGCACCGCCGTCACTCGATGATCGTCGTGCCCGCCGGGACCAAAGGCGTCGAGGTTCTTCGCCCGATGCAGGTCTTCGGCAATGACGACGCGCCGCATGGTCACATGCACATGCGTTTCACCGATGTTCGCGTACCGAAGGAGAGCCTGATCCTCGGCCTCGGTCGTGGTTTCGAGGTCTCCCAGGGTCGGCTCGGGCCGGGCCGCATCCATCATGCGATGCGCGCCATCGGTCAGGCGGAGCGGGCGCTGGAGCTTATGTGCCGCCGGTCGCTGACCCGCACCGCCTTCGGCAAGCCGCTGGCGCAGCTCGGCGCCAACCACGATATCATTGCGGAGTGCCGCATGGATATCGACATGGCGCTGCTGCTCTGTCTCAAGACCTGTCACATGATGGACACCATCGGCAACCGGGCCGCAGCGCCCTGGATTTCCAAGATCAAGGTGGTCGCGCCGCGCGTATCGCTGAAGGTCATTGACGAGGCGATCCAGATGCATGGCGCGATGGGCATCAGCCAGGACACGCATCTGGCTGACGCCTGGACCCATCAGCGCACGCTGCGGCTTGCGGATGGGCCGGACGCGGTGCATCGGCGGGTCATCGCGCGCGATGAGCTGAAGAAGTACACGAACGAGGCGGTCTGAACGATGGCGGGGCAGGCGGTCCACGCGGCGGCGCAACTCGATCTCGACGTGGTCGAACGCTGCCTGACGGCGCGCCTGCCCGGCTTTCGCGGCCCGCTCGCGGCGGAAAAAACCGCGACCGGGCAGTCGAACCCGACCTTCATCCTGAAAGCGGGTTCGGGCGAATATGTCCTGCGGCGCAAGCCGCCGGGCGAGCTTCTGAAATCCGCCCACGCCGTCGATCGCGAATTTCGCATCATGACGGCGCTGGCGGGTTCGGGAGTGCCGGTCCCGAAGACGCATTTCCTCTGCGAGGATGAAAGCGTCATCGGCTCCATGTTCTATCTGATGGACCGCGTGCCGGGCCGGATCATCTTCGACCCGGCGGTTCCGGGCGTGGATGCGGAGCATCGGGCCGCGATGTACGAGGATATGAACCGCGTCCTCGCGGCGCTCCACATGGTGGATTACGAGGCGGCCGGCCTCGGCGATTTCGGCCGGCCGGGCAGCTATTTCGCCCGCCAGCTCAGCCGGTGGACCAAGCAGTATCGCGCCTCGGAGACCGAGGCGATTCCGGATATGGACGCGCTGATCACATGGCTGGAGGCGCAAGCCCCCGCCGATGACGACCGGACCAGCATCGTCCACGGCGATTACCGGATCGACAACCTGATCTATCACCCGACCGAGCCGCGCATCGTCGCGGTGCTGGATTGGGAGCTTTCGACCCTCGGCCACCCGATCGCCGACCTCGCCTATCAGCGGATGCAGGGCCGCCTGCCGCCGGGCGAAGTCGGGCGCGGCCTGGCCGGCGTGGACCGCAAGGCGCTCGGCATCCCGTTGGAGGACGAATATGTCGAGATGTATATGCGCCGGACAGGGATCACCGAGATCCCCGAGCTGACCTACGCCACCGCCTTCAGCTTCTTTCGCATCTGCGCCATCCTTCAGGGCGTGAAGAAGCGCGGCCTGGACGGCAACGCCTCCAACCCCGAAGCCGCGGCGCGGATGGGCGACAAGATCCCCGGCATGGCGCGGCTCGGGATAGAGTGCATCGAGCGCGAGGCCTGAACCGCCCGCCGGAATCGGCGCTGCGCGGCGCGCCGGTCGCGAACGCGGACGGAAAAGATGGCGCCCTGGCGACGCGGCGCGCATCAGCCGCCGGATCACGTTCATAAAGAGCCTGCGGCCGCCCTGGCAGTCGCCCGGCGGCAAGGGTTCGACGGCTCGGCATCGCCGCCGATTTCGATCTTGAACCGGAAACCAGGCGGGCCGCGGCTCCCCGAAGGCGAGCTCGCCGCCCGAGCGCCGGGGCAGGAAACATTCCTGGCGGGTCATCCGCTGGCCGGAACGGGCCGAGCTTCGCGGCCGGCCACGAAAAAGGCCCGGTCGTCGCCGACCGGGCCTTTTCATCCGATCCGCCCGTGACGGTTCAGCTTATTTTCAGCGCCACGAACCGGAGGTCGGCGCCGGTCTGCACCAGAATCAGGACCGACTTGCGGCCTTCTTCTTTCGCCTTGGCGACGCCGCCGCGAACATCTGCGGGGCTCGCCACGGCTTCCTGCGCGACCTCGACGATCACGTCGCCGGGGCGGATGCCCTTGTCGGCCGCGACGGTGCCCGCGTCGACCTCGGTGACGAGCACGCCCTTGGCGCCTTTGTCGAGGCCGTAATCGGCGCGGTTCTTCGCGGTCAGCGGCTCCAGCTTCATGCCGAGCGCGGTTTCCGCGACAGCGGGCGCCTCCGGTGCGTCCACGTCGGCCTGCGCCGGGGTTTCGCCCTCTTCGAGGAGCCCGAGCACGACCTTGACCGTCTGCGTCTTGCCTTTGCGCCAGAGCACGACGCGGACATCCTTGCCGACCTCGGTTTCGGCGACCATGCGGGGCAGGTCGCGCATCTCTTCTATGTCGCGGCCGTCGAATTTCATGATCACGTCGCCCGCCTCCACGCCGCCGGCTGATGCGGGCCCTTCGGGGGTGACTTCAGACACAAGCGCGCCCGAGGGCTCGGTCATGCCGAGCCCCTCAGCGAGTTCAGGCGTCACCGCCTGAATGCGGACGCCGAGCCAGCCGCGCTTAGTGTGCCCGAACTCACGCAGCTGCGCCACGACCGTCTTCACCAGCGCCGAGGGGACGGAGAAGCCGATCCCAATCGAGCCGCCGGAGGGAGAGATGATCGCCGTGTTCACGCCGATCACCTCCCCCGACACGTTGAAAAGCGGCCCGCCCGAGTTGCCGCGGTTGATCGCGGCGTCGGTCTGGATGAAATCGTCATAGGGGCCGGAATTGATGTCGCGATTGCGCGCGGAGATGATGCCCGCCGAAACCGAGCCGCCAAGCCCGAACGGATTGCCGATCGCCAGCACCCAATCGCCGACGCGCGAGAGATTGCTGTCGCCAAAGGGGACGAATGAAAGCGGCGTGGTTGGCGTGACCTTCAGGAGCGCGACATCGGTTTTCGGATCGGAGCCGATCAGCGTGGCGGGAAGCGATGCGCCGTCAGTGAAGTTGACGACGATCTCGTCCGCGTCCTCGATCACGTGGTTGTTCGTGACGATGTAACCTTCGGGGTCGATCACGAAGCCGGAGCCGAGCGAGTTGGTCGTGCGCGGCCCCTGTTGGCGATCCCCGTCGAAGAAATCGCGGAAGAGGTCCTCGAAGGGCGAGCCGGGTGGAAGCTGCGGGGCCGGGCCGCGGTCCGGCGTCGTCACGGTCTGGCTCGTGGATATGTTCACCACCGCCGGGCTCAGCTTCTGGGCCAGATCGGCGAAGCTTTCGGGCAGGGCGTAGCCGGGCGCGGGCGCCGCCGAGATTGTCATCACCGCGGCGATGAGGGCGAGCACGCCCAGTCTCAGGCGTTGCGGGAAATGCAGGGGCAGGGACACATCAAGCCTCCTAGATTGTGTTCCGTGCGCGGCCGGGGGCGATGGCGCGCGCTTCGATGGCGACGAGATAGGCTGGAAACGCGCCGAATCCAACGACTATGTTGCAGGTTGTTTCAAAAGCGCGAGACGGCCGCATTTTCAGCGGCCGCCCCTTGTCAGTCATTCGGCCGGGAGCTCAACCAGACGATCCGTTTTCAGATAGTCGAAGAACTCGCTGTCAGGATTGATGACCATCGTTGAGTTGGAGCCCTTCAACGACTGCTCATAAGCCGCGAGCGAGCGGTAGAAGGCGTAGAACTCCGGGTCGCGACCATAGGCTTCGGCGAAGATGGCGCTTCGCGTGGCGTCGGCCTCACCTCGAATGATTTCCGAGTCCCGTCGGGCTTCGGAGACCAGTTCGACCGCCTGCCTGTCGGCCGTGGCGCGAACCACTTGCGCTGCTTCGGCGCCGCGCGCGCGCTCGTCCGCCGCCTCACGCTCACGCTCCGACTGCATGCGCGCGAAGGTCGCCTGCAGGTTCTGCTGCGGCAGGTCGGCGCGCTTGATCCGCACGTCGATGATCTGCACCCCGAGGTTTTCCGCCGGCCTCCGCGCCGCGTCGCGGATTTCCGTCATCATCGCCGCTCGGTCGGAGGACAGGATATCGCGGGTGTTCACATTGCCGAGCACCCCCCGAAGCGCCGCGTTCAGGATTGAATCCAGCCGCGAAGCGCCGACCGATTCGCCGCCGCCGGCGACCGCGAGCCGGAATTTCACCGGGTCGATGATGCGCCAGCGAGCAAAGGCCTCGACCACGAGCCGCCGCTCGTCGAGCGGTGTGACTTCAAGCGGCTCAGTGTCCAGCGGCAGGATGCGATCCTCGTAATAGACCACGTTCTGGATGAAGGGCAGCTTGAAGAACAGGCCCGGCTCCTGCTTCACATCGCGAACCTGCCCGAACTGAAGCACGATCGCCTGTTTGCGCTCGTCGACGATATAGAGCGACGAGAGCGCGACGAAGAGCAGCGCGACGACCGCGCCGAGAAAGATATAGGTGCGCGACATCAGTTGGTCCCCCGCCGAAGCTCGTTGAGCGGAAGATAGGGCACGACGCCCTGTCCGCCGCCGGTCTGTTCGTCGATGATGATCTTTTCGACCCCACTGAAGACCCGCTCCATGGTTTCGAGATAGAGGCGCTTGCGCGTCACCTGACTCGCCTTGGCGTATTCCTCGTAAATCGCCTTGAAGCGGCTCGCTTCGCCTTCGGCCTCGTTCACCAGCTGCGCGCGATAGCCTTCGGCTTCCTGCAGGAGTTGCGCGGACTGACCGCGCGCACCGGCGAGGCGCTCGTTGGCGTAGGCGTCGGCGCGTTTCTCCAGCGTGTCACGCTCCTGCTCGGCCGCCTGAACGTCGCGGAAGCTGTCGATCACCTCCTGCGGCGGATCGGCCTTGTCGAAGTTGACGCGCACCACGTTGACGCCGCTTTCGTAGCTGTCGAGCGTGGTCTGGATCAGCTCTTGCACCTGCTGGCTGACGATGGCGCGGTCCCTGTTGAGGATCGGCTTCATCTCCGAGCGGCCGATAACCTCACGCATCGCGGATTCCGCGACTGCGGCGACGGTCGCCTCAGGGTCGGCGAGGTTGAAGAGGTATTTCTGCGGGTCGGTGATGTTCCAGACCAACTGAAAGCCGATATCGATGATATTGGCGTCGCCGGTCAGCATCAGGCCCTGATCTGAAGCGCGGCTGGCGCGCTGCCCGCCGCTCACGAGGCCGATCTCGACCGTGTTCTCGCGGGTCACCGCAATGATATGTTTGGTCTGAACCGGCCAGAAGATGAAATTGAGGCCCGGCTCGCCGATGCCCGACCGCTCACCAAAGGTGAGGACGACCGAGCGCTCCTCGGGCTTGACGGTGTAAAGCGCGTTCCAGAGGTAGAAGCCGAACGCGGCCAGCACGATCAGCGCGATCCCGCCACGGCCGATACCCTGGCCGCCACCTTCTCCGCCGCCTCCGCCCCCGCCTGGCCGGCGCGGGCCGCGCCGGCCGACGCCGCCGACGATGAGCTTCAACCGCTCGCGGCCTTCTTTAAGGATGTCCTCAATGTCCGGGGGCCTCTGGCCGCCGCCGCCGCCGCTGCCGCCGCGATTGCCGCCGCCCCAAGGGCTTTTGCCCTCGTCATCTTTATCTCCACCGCTGCCCCACGGGCCGCCGCCATTACTTGACATAGGCATACCTTTCTCTCCCCGCGCGTTGTTCGCCGGTCATACTGGCGCGCGCATTGTGACCAATTCTTCGGCCGCCGTCGGATGCACCGCGACAGTCCGATCGAAATCTTCTTTCGTCGCGCCCATCTTCACCGCGACGCCCGCCAGCTGGATCATCTCGCCCGCGCCGTGCCCGACGATATGAACGCCGCGCACCCGCCGGTCGGATTTCATCACCACCAGTTTCATAAGCATCTTTTCCTCGCGCCCGGAGAGGGTGGCGAGCATCGGGCGGAAGGTCGAGCGATAAATCTCCACCTCGCCCAGATTTCGCGCCTTCTCTTCGGTCAGGCCGACCGTGCCGATTTCAGGCTGCGTGAAAACCGCCGTGGCGATGTCTTCGTGATCCGCCATGGTCGGATTTGCGTTGAACACCGTCTCGACGAAGGCCGCGCCCTCGCGGATGGCGACGGGGGTCAGCGCGACGCGGTCGGTCACGTCGCCGACAGCGTAGATCGAGGGAACGCTGGACTGCGAGTATTCGTCGACGATCACGGCGCCGCTTTTCGAAAGTGCGACGCCCGCCGCCTCCAGCCCCAGGCCAGCGGAGTTGGGTTGCCGGCCGGTGGCGTAAAATACACAATCGACCTCAAGCGAGACGCCGTCATCCAGTGTCACGCGATGCGGGCCGGCGCCCTCGATGGAAGCGACATCGGTTTGATAGCGCAGATCGATTCCCTTGGCCTGCATCTCGGCGGACACATGCGCGCGTACATCCTGATCGAAGCCGCGCAGGATCAGCTCGCGCCGGTAAAGCTGCGTCACTTTCGCGCCCATCCCGTGAAGGATGCACGCGAATTCGCAGGCGATATAGCCGCCGCCGACGATCAGCACGCGCTTCGGCAGCTCGGGCAGGTGGAAAACCTCGTTCGAGGTGATCGCATGTTCGGCGCCCGGAATATCGGGCTTGAAGGGCGCGCCGCCGGTTGCGATCAGAATATGCTTCGCGGATACGGTCCGCCCGTCCGCCATCAGCCGGACTTCGTGCGGACCAGTCACCTCGGCGCGCGAATGCAGCACCTCCGCGCCGGCGCCGCCGACGTTTTTCTCATAAATCGCTTCGAGGCGCGCGATCTCGCGGTCCTTGGCGGCGATCAGCTTCGCCCAGTCGAAGCTTCGTTCCCCCACCGTCCAGCCGAAACCGGCCGCATCCTCGAACATCTCGGAAAAGGCCGAGGCGTAGACCATCAGTTTCTTGGGAACGCAGCCGCGGATAACGCAAGTGCCACCATAGCGATATTCTTCGGCGATCGCGACCTTCGCGCCGCCCGCCGCCGCCATCCTGGCCGACCGTACACCGCCTGAGCCGCCGCCGATCACGAACAGGTCATAGTCAAAGCTTTTGCTCATGGGGCTCCTCTGCTTCACTGCCGAGGTGGTCTACGTCGCCCTCGCCATCGCTTTCGTGATGTTGCTCGCAATCTAGGCGCCGGGCCGGGATTCCGCAATGCGACCCCGCCATTCAATGGCCCCGCGGCTGGATGACCTCCGCCCGGCCATCCTCGTGTCCGATGATCGCCGCTTCGGCGAGACCGATGAACAGCCCGGTCTCCACCACGCCCGGCAGCGCGTTCAGCCGCGTCGCGAGCCCTGACGGGTCGCCGATGCGTCCGAGCGCAAGATCATAGATGTAATGGCCTTCATCAGTGACGAAGACCTCGCCGTTTCGTTTGCGGAGCGTCATTTCGCGCCCGTCCACATCCTCGGAAGCGATCAGCCGGGCGATATGGGTCAAGGTCGCGCCATGGCCGAAGCGCACCACTTCGACGGGCAACGAGAATGCGCCGAGCTGCTGGACCTGTTTGCCGGCGTCGGCGATCACCAGCATGCGCGCCGCGGCGGCGGCCACGATCTTTTCTTGCAGCAGCGCGCCGCCGCCGCCCTTGATCAGGTTGAGGTCGGGGTCGAATTCGTCCGCGCCGTCGATCGCCAGGTCCAGCGCGCCGGCTTGCTCAAGCGTCGTCACGGCGACGCCGCACTCGCGCGCCAATGCGACCGTGCGGCTGGAGGTCGGCACGCAGACGAGCCCGGCGATGGCCCGCTCTCCGAGCAGCCGCACGAGAAACGCCGCCGTCGAGCCGGTGCCGAGGCCAAGCCGGGTTCCCGGCTCGATATAGTCGAGCGCGCGGCGCGCGGCGGCGTATTTCGCCCGGTCAGCCGGGTTTGTCGGCTCCTGCATCAGGTCAGCTCCCATCGGGTCCACTCGCCGGCCGGTTCAACAGCCCCTTGAGCGCGACGTCAAGCCGCGCGCGGGGCAGAAGCGCCGCGACGCCGGGGCGGTCGAACGTGAGCCTGACCGCGCCGGCGGCCTCGTTCGAGGTGCCGATGCGCCCGCCGGCTTCGAACGTCCGGCGCTGCAACGGCCAGCGCAGCCCGGCATCGGGCCCGGCGACGACCTTGCGCATCGGGAAGAGGCCGATACGGTCGCCGGTGCGGAGTTCGAGCCGCAGCGCGCGCCCGGCGGAGACGATCACGTCCTCGGCCCCGATCAGGATGAGCGGCCGCGGCTCCGCGATCAACGCGTGCAACGCGGCCAGTTGGTGATCGATCCGCCCGCCCAGAAACCCGCACGCGAGAATGAAGGGCGCGTCGATCCGGGAGAGGCATTTCTCAAGATCGGTGCTTTCCTGTTCCTCGACCTCGATCAGACGCGCGCCAAGCCGCCGCGCCCACCCGGCGCGATCGACGAGCGAATCCAGATCGCCGATGATCGCATCCGGTGACCGCCCCTCAGGCAGATCGTTCGCGCCGCCATCGGCGCAGATCAGGGCTGGCGCCAGGGCCAGGGCCGCGTCGCTTCCGCTGCGGTCCGGCGACGCGCCAAGCAAGGTGACGCCGGACGTGAAGTTCAGCTTCGCTTTCGGCACTATCCGGCCCCTCTTCTTCCTGACTGGAACTGATGCGCGTATAGCCACAGAGCTGTTCCAGCAATCAACGAACGGTTTTCTTTCCCCCGGAATGCCGTAAGCTGAGCCGAAGCGGCCAGAATAACGGCGTCGCCTGTTGTTTGGTGCGCCAGCGAGTGGATTTCGTTCGGCCCGAACGGCCGCTTTCGGGACTTGGGGGCGATCATGACAAGCGACAAGAAACTCAGGCTGAGTTTTGCCGATTTCGATTGCGAGATCACCGGCTACGACGATCCGTTCGATATGTTGCGACGACTCGTGGAACTTTACGCCGAAATTGCGGGCGAAGGCCATGGCTCCGGCCTGAGCGGCGGGCCGAGCAGTGCGGAACTTCGGGCGCGGTTTCAGGCGAAACTGGTGGAAAGCGCGGCCTCGCTTGGCGTAGCGGCGCGGGTCCAGGGCGACCGCGTCGTCATAAGCTGCGCGGAAGCGGGCGCGGCGCCTGCGTGCGCGGGCGTCGCGCCCGCGGCGCTCGCGGGGATGGCTCCGGGGCTTCTGGCTGAATTCGAGGCGATGCGCGCGCGGTTCACGGACGCGGAAACCGGCGCCGCCGTGAACGTGGACGCGCCGCCGAAATCATCTGCGATCAGCGGCGGCGGCAAGCCCGATACGCCGTTGAGCCGCCCACGCGCGCGCGTCGTCCGCGGCGCGAACGCCGCATCGCCTGAGCCGGCCCCGCGCGCCACAGGTCAAGATGATAATTTTCTTTTCGCCGATTTCGCCGCCCCCGAATCGCCGCCGCTCCTGCTTTCGAAATCTCAACTGGTGAAGCCGCCGAGGCCCCCTGAGCCGGAAGGAGGCGGAGCGTCCGCGTCCGCGCGCGAGATTCGCGAAGCGCTCCGCCGCGACAGGGGTGGTTTCGGTCGGCTTCGGGAAGTAGCCGAAGCTGGGTCGCCGCGCCTCGACCCGTCCCCCAAAGGCGCGCGCTGGCGGATGGGCGGCCCGGATTGACCGCCAGCGGCGACATCAAGGCGCCCGCAGGGCCGGTGATAGCGCTTGCGCAGGGACGGGCCAGCGCAAGCGCGACTGAAGGCCTTTCGGGCGCTCCGGGAAGAGCCCGCATTTCCGCAAAACCCCGGTGGGCACCACGCCCTCGGCGCTACGGTTGGATTCGACTGCGAAATCCGGTTGCGCCTGGACTTCCCGCACGTCTTTCGGGTTCATGGGGCTGACCTCAACCGACGTGTCGGGAGATTCGAAATGACCTATCGGCTCTTCATCATGGATCGGGCTTATTCGAGCTGGTCGCTTCGCGGCTATCTCATGCTCGCGGCTTTCGATATTCCGCATGAAACGGTGCAGACGAACTGGCCGGGCCCGGAATGGGAAGCGCTGCTGGCCCGCGTCGCCCCGGCGCGGACCGTGCCGGCGCTGGAGGTCGAAGGCCCTCAGGGCCGGTATCACCTATGGGACAGCCTCGCCATCGCGGAAACGCTGGCCGAAGCGCATCCCCAAGCCGGCCACTGGCCGCAGGACCCGGCCGCCCGCGCTGCGGCCCGCGCCCTTGCGGCGGAGATGCATTCGGGTTTCGCCGCCCTCCGCGCCGCCTGCCCGATGAACCTCAAGGCGGTTTACACGGGCTATCGACCCACGGAGGCGGTTCTGGCGGACGTGGCCCGCATTCGCGCGCTCTGGTCCTGGGCGCGCGAACGTTTCGGTGGGGACGGGCCGTTTCTTTTCGGGGCCCAGTTTACCGCGGCGGACGCGTTTTTCCTGCCGGTCGGATCGCGCTTCGCTTCTTTCGGTCTGCCGATGGGGCCAGCGGACGAAGCATATGTCGACGCCCTCCACCGTTTGCCGGTCTTCCGCCGCTGGCGCGCGATGGCTTTGGCCAACCCGCATGTCGTGCCCGAGGATGTCGCGGATCTGCCGGTCTCGGGCGCGTTCGGCCCCGGCGCCGCGCCGCTGCCGGCGCGGCCGGTGGAGGGGGCGGCGCCCCTCAACGCGGCCTGCCCCTATTCCGGAAAACCGGTCGCGCCCGACAGTCTGGCGGAGATCGACGGCGTGGTGATCGGCTATTGCAACCAGTTCTGCCGCGACAAGTCGGTCGCGGATGCAGAGGCATGGCCCGGAACGGTGGAGTTGCTGCAAAAGGCCAGAGCGGGTTGAGCGGCGTCAGGCCCGCTCCGCCAGCGCGTCCCTCAGCGCCTGTTCTACCGGTTCCATCGGCACGTCGCTGGCGATGAACGCCTCGCCGATGGCGCGCGCGAGGATGAAGATCAGCTTGCCGTCCTTTACCTTCTTGTCCTGCCCCATCAGCCGGACCAGCGCGCCGGCGTCCGGCAGGTCGCCCTCGATATCGCCGAGGGTCGCCTTCATGCCCATCGCGCGGAAATGCGCCCTCACGCGGCTCGGCGTCTCCTGGCTGCAAAGCCCGAGCCGCATCGAAAGATCGAAGGCGAGGCCGATCCCGACAGAAACACCCTCGCCATGCAGGAGCCGCTGCGAATAACCGGTCGCCGCTTCGAGCGCGTGGCCGAAGGTATGGCCAAGGTTGAGCAGCGCGCGCTCGCCGGTTTCGGTCTCGTCCCGCGCCACGATTCCGGCCTTCATCTCGCAGGCCCGGCGGATGGCGCCGATCCGCGCGGCTTCGTCGCCGCCGGCGAGGGCGGGCCCGGCCTCCTCCAGCCACTCGAAGAAACCGGCGTCGCCGAGCAGTCCGTATTTCACCGTCTCGGCGTAGCCGGCCAGAAGTTCGCGGCGGGGCAGGGTGCGGAGCACATCCGTATCCGCCAGCACCAGAAGCGGCTGATGAAAGGCGCCGATCAGGTTCTTGCCCTGCGGCGCGTTGATCCCGGTCTTGCCGCCGACTGAGCTGTCGACCTGCGCGAGCAGCGTCGTCGGGATCTGCACGAAGCCCACGCCGCGCCGCAGGCTCGCGGCCGCGAAACCCGCCAGATCGCCGATCACGCCGCCGCCGAAAGCGATGATCAGATCATCGCGCGCGATGCGCATGTCGAGAAGCGCAGAGAGGAGCCGCTCAAATTCCGCGAAGGATTTCGTGCCCTCGCCCGGCGGAAGGATGATCGCTTCGGCAGCGACGCCGCCTTTGGCGAGGCCCTGGCGCAGCTTGTCCAGATGCAGGGGCGCGACATGCTCGTCGGTGACGATGGCGGCGCGTCGGCCCGGCTTCAGGGCGGCGATCTCCGCGCCCGCAGAGCCGATCAGGCCCGGCCCGATCCGGATTTCATAGGCGCGCGCGCCAAGCGCGACGCGAAGCGTTTCCGTCATTGTCAGGCCTCCAGAAGCCGCCGTTCGGGCGGGGTCGTCTCATCATGGGCGCGGATCGCGGCCAGAACGGCCTGCGCCACCTCTTCCGCCTTGCCGCCGCGCGGGCTTTCGACCCGCAGCTCCGCAAGCGCGTAAGTATCATAGCGCGCGGCCATCAGCCCGCTCAGCACAGCGCGCGGATCGCCCGCGTTCAGAAGCGGGCGCGATCTGCGCTTTGCGGTGCGCTCCACCAATGTTTCAAGATCGGCGTGAAGCCAGATCGCGGCCCCGGCCGCACTGATCGCCGCGCGGGTCTGCGCCGCCATAAAGGCGCCGCCGCCGGTGGCGATCACCATCGCCGGCTCGCTCAGAAGCCGCGCGATCACGCGTTTTTCGCCGTCGCGAAAGGCGGCCTCGCCCAGATTGGCGAATATTTCAGGCACGGACATGCCAGCTGCGGCCTCGATCTCCGCGTCGGCGTCCTTGAAAGGCGCGTCGATCAGCGCAGCCAGGCGGAGCCCGACCGTCGATTTTCCGCAGCCCATCAGCCCGACAAGGGCGACAGGGCGGCGAAGCCGGCTTGCGCCGCCATGCGCCGGGGCGGCGTCATGCGTCAAAACCCGTCCCTCCCTCGTTGCGCCGCCCGGCCCGGCCCATTAGATTCGAGACGCGCGAGGCTGGCGGCGCGCCGGGATGTAACCGCTCCTGCGCGTTCTGGCAAAGGGCGACTTGAGGCCAAAGGACGGACAACTACATGCGGCGATTTATCAGTTTACTCTTCGTTCTCGCGCTGATCAGCCTCGCGGGGTTCGTCGGCTACGCCTATCTCGCCGAGCTGCCGCCGCCGACCGCAACGATCGAGACGCCAGCGGCGGGCGTCGGCTTCGGACAGTGACTGACGCTGAACCCGAGCCCCCGGCGCCGCGCCTGGTCGCGCTTTTCCTTGAAGCGATGCGCGCTGAACGCGGGGCGGCCGAAAACACCATAAGCGCCTACGCCCGCGATCTGACCGGCTACTGCGCGCATCTCGCGGGCCTGGGGACGACGCTCCTGAAAGCCGGGCGCGGCGCGATCGAGGACTGGCTGGCGGCCGAGGAGGCGGAGGGCCGCTCCGCCGCCACCCGCGCGCGGCGGCTATCCTCCGCCCGTCAGTTGCACCGATTCCTCTACGAGGATGGCTGGCGCGGAGATGACCCTTCGGCGCGGATTTCCGGCCCCCGAAAGACCCGGCCGCTGCCGAAATCGCTGTCTGTAGCGGAGGTGGAGCAGCTTCTCGGCGCGGCGCGGGAGGCGGGTCAGCGCAGCGCGTGTCTGATGGAGATGCTCTATGCGACCGGAATGCGGGCGAGCGAGCTGGTTTCCTTGCCGCTCGCGGCGGCGCAGGGCGACCCGCGCATGGTGCTGGTGAAGGGCAAGGGCGGGAAGGAGCGGATGGTTCCGCTTTCGCCCCCGGCCCGTATCGCGCTCAGCGACTGGATCGCGGCCCGGCGCGCGGCGATGGAGGAGCGATCTTCGCCCTTTCTCTTCCCGTCGCGGTCCAGGAGCGGCCACCTGACCCGCGCCCGGTTCTTTCAGATAGTGAAGGAGCTTGGCGCCGCCGCGGGGATCAACCCGGCGCGGATCTCACCCCATACGCTCCGGCATGCTTTCGCATCGCACCTGCTGGCGAACGGCGCCGATCTGCGCTCGATCCAGCAATTGCTGGGCCATGCAGATATCTCGACTACGGAAATCTACACCCATGTGCAGGAAGAGCGGCTTAAGGCGCTGGTGGCCGAGAAGCACCCGCTGGCGCTAGGCTGACAAGGTGCGTGGCACGGGGCTGGCGCGGCCTCAGGCGCGCGCGAAGGTGAGATAGCAAGGGCTTCGGCCCTCAGCCAGCGCCTTGGTCTCGTAGCGACTGCCAGGCCAGTCGGGCCAGGGGCGACGCCAGCCTTCCGCCGTCTCCGCTGTCCACTGGAATTCGGGAAAGCCCCGCATCGCCTCCAGTGTATGGCGGGCATAATCGGGAATGTCGGTCGCGACATGCAACCTGGCGCCGGGCGCCGCGACCCGCGCGAGATGCGGCAGGTTGTCCGGCCCGATGAAGCGGCGGCGATGATGGCGCGTTTTCGGCCATGGGTCGGGATAGTTGACGAAGATGCGGCCGAAAACCCGCTCGTTGGAGACGTCGAAGATCTCGCGCGCGTCGCCCGCATGGAGGCGGACATTCTCGATCCCGGAACCTTCCAGCGCCGAGAGGCACATCGCGACGCCGTTCACGAAGGGCTCGCACCCGATCAGCAGAACATCCGGGTTGGCGGCGGCCATCGCCACCAGATGCTCGCCGCCGCCGAAACCGATTTCAAGCCAGATTTCGCGCGCGCCGGGGCGCATCGCCGCGAAATCGACAGGCGTCCGGTCCGGGTTTTCAGCCCAGCCGACGCCTGGCGGGGCCAGGCCGGGCAGGCGCTCTTCCAGAAGCGCGACCTGCCCTTTTCGCATCGTCTTGCCGTGGCGGCGGCCATAAAAGTTCCGCCAGGGCGCGCCGTCCTCGCGCGGGATCAGCTTGCCCATTTGCGGATCAGAGCGCGGCGCGAAGCGCCTCCGCGAGGTCGGTCCGCTCCCAGGAGAAGCCGCCATCAGCCTCCGGCGCACGGCCGAAATGGCCATAGGCGGCGGTGCGCTGATAGATCGGCTTGTTGAGGCTCAGATGCGTGCGGATGCCTCGCGGCGTCAGGTCCATCGCCGCGGCGACGGCTTTCTCGATCGCCGCTTCGTCAGCCTGGCCGGTGCCGTGCGTGTCCACGTAGATCGAAAGCGGCCGTGCGACGCCGATGGCGTAGGAAAGCTGCAAGGTGCAGCGCGCGGCGAGCCCGGCGGCGACGATGTTCTTCGCGAGGTAACGCGCGGCGTAGGCGGCCGAGCGGTCCACCTTCGTCGGATCCTTGCCGGAGAAGGCGCCGCCGCCATGCGGCGCGGAGCCGCCATAGGTGTCGACGATGATCTTGCGCCCGGTGAGCCCGGCGTCGCCATCAGGCCCGCCGATCACGAACTTGCCGGTCGGGTTCACGTGCCAGACGGTGCTGGGGTCGATCCAGCCCTCGGGCAGCGTGGCGCGGATATGCGGCTCGACGATCGCGCGGACATCGTCCGAGGTCAGGCTTTCGTCCAGATGCTGGGTGGACAGCACGATGGAGGTGACGCCGACCGGCTTGCCGTCCCGGTAGCGGACGGAGATCTGCGACTTCGCGTCCGGGCCGAGCGCCGGCTCCGCGCCGCTTTTGCGCGCCTCGGCGAGGCGGCGCAGGATCGCATGCGCATAGAGGATCGGCGCCGGCATCAGCTCCTCGGTCTCATCGGTCGCGTAGCCGAACATGATGCCCTGATCGCCGGCGCCTTCGTCCTTGTTCTCGGCCGCGTTCACGCCCTGCGCGATATGCGCGGACTGTTCATGCAGGAGGTTGGTGATCTTGACATGAGCGTGGTGGAACTTTTCCTGCTCGTAGCCGATATCCTTGATGCAGGCGCGGGCGATATCCTCGATCCGGCCCATGTATTCCGTGAGCTTGGCCTGATCGGAAAGCCCGACTTCGCCGCCGATCACGACGCAGTTGGTGGTGGCGAAGGTTTCACAGGCGACGCGCGCTTCCGGTTCCTGGGTCAGGAAAGCGTCGAGGACCGCATCGGAAATGCGGTCGCAAACCTTGTCCGGATGTCCTTCGGAAACTGATTCAGATGTGAAAAGAAATTCACTGCGCGCCATTGAGGCCATCCTCCACTGATATGTTGAACCGCCCGCCCCGCGACCGGTCAAAATCCCCGCGAGGGTTTAGGCGTGGCGCGCCTACGGGTCAACCGAGAGCGAAGATTTCATCAGTGTCGGGCGCGGCTCAGCCGTCGCCGGCCACGGAGCGCACCAGTTCCGCGAGCCGTTTGCGGGTCGACTGGTCGGTGATGCGCTGGAACGCGCGGTTCAGCTCCAGCCCCTCGGCGGTGGCGACAAAATCGGCCACCCGGATACTGGTCGCGTCTCTCGCGTCGGCGGCCGAGCGCTCGGCTATTGGCGCTACGATCCCGACAAGCGCGCTGGCGGGCAGTTCGTCGAAGAAATAATGCACCGGCGCCTCCAGCGCATACGCGATCGCGTAAAGCCGACTGGCGCCGATGCGGTTGGCGCCTTTTTCGTATTTCTGGATCTGCTGAAACGTGAGTCCGAGCTGTCGCCCGAGACGCTCCTGACTGACGCCGATCGACATGCGCCGTAATCTGACCCGCGAGCCGACGTGAACGTCGATTGGATTCGGCGTCTTGTTCATGCGCTGCTCCCCGGTCCTCGACCGGCATGTTATCTGTTGCCGCCGCGCCCTGAAGTCCGGGGCGCAGGCTCAACCGCTTCGACGCATAGGTTTTGTCTTGAATACTCGCCACCTAGCTACAGGGGACGAAACCGACCACCAAACGATTTCTCACCCTACTCGCCCGCTACCCGTTCCGGCGCCGACTTAGGGTTGAGAAGAGGAAGCCCAGGCAAATCATGATGGTTGCAAAAAGCTCGCCGTGACGGCGATAGGCGGGGGGGGAGAGCGATTCGGGCAGTCGTGCGTCGATGGCCCCGGCGACTCCCCGGCCTAGTCGCCCGAACGCCCGCCCATAGGGGTCGATCATCGCGGAGACGCCGCGGTTAGCGGCGCGCGCGACGGGCAGGCCAGTCTCGATCGCCCGCAACTGCGCCATCGCCAGATGCTGAGCGGGGCCGGCCCAGTTTCCGAACCAGCCGTCATTGGTGACGAGGGCGAACCATTCGGCGCCTGCAGCCGCCCGCGCCGTCTCCCTCGGGAAGATCATCTCGTAGCAGATCAGAGGCGCGAAGGGCGGCGCGGCCCCCCCGCGCATCAGCGCCGGGGCCGCGCCCGGAACGATTCCGCCGCCCAGCCCCGCGAGACTGGCGAGGCCGATCCGCTCCATCGCCGCCGCGAAGGGGAGGTACTCGCCAAACGGCACCAGATGCATCTTGTCGAAAGGCGCGGAGAGCCCCTCCTCGCCCACCAGGAAAAAACTGTTCCGCCAGCGCGCGCCGTGAACGATCTGCGCCTCCGGCCCCGCGTCGAGCCGGAGCGAGCCGAGACCGAGTTCGGCGGGGCCGATGGCGGCGCGGATCGCGGCGCGGGCGTCGGGCGCCATGTCGATCGGGAATGTCACCGCGCTTTCCGGCCAGAGCACCAGCGCCGGCGTTTCGGCGGCGGGCGCGGTGGAAAGCGCGATCAGCCGCTCGAAATTCGGGCGAACCTGATCCAGCGCCCATTTCTCTTTCTGGTCGACCTCGGTTTGCAGGATCCGGATCATCGGGCGATCCGGTGCGGGCGCCATCGCTTCAGGAACGCGCGCCGCCCCCCAGATCCAGAGCGCGGCGAGGGCGGGGAGCGTCAGCGCCGCCGCGACCCCGCCCTTGCGGCCCGGGGCGAGGAGCGCGCCGGGCGCGAGCATCGCGGCGAGCGTCAGGAAGCTCAACCCGTAGGGGCCGATGAGCGCCGCCGCCTGCGCCAGAGGCGTCTCCACCCAGGCGTAGACCGGCAGCGCCCAGGGAAAGCCGGTGAGGACGTAACTCCGCGCGAATTCGGCCAGCGCCCAGAAACCCGCCAGCGCCAGCGGCCCGCCGAAGACCCGCTCAAAGCGTCGCGCCGCCCAGAACCCCGCGCCCCAGAACAGCGCCAGCCCGGCGCTGAGCAGGATCAGCGCGAAGGGCGCCATCCAGCCATGGCGCGCGATATCGACAAGGAATGGCTCAACGATCCAATGCAGCGCCAGCGCGAAATGCGCCGCCCCGGCGACCCATCCGGTGAAGAATGCGGCCCGGCCGGGGTGGTGCGCCGAAGCGGTCTCGCGCCAGATCAGATAGAGGGCTGGGCCGGCGATGAACAAAACCGGCCAGAGGCCGAGCGGCGGTTGCGCCAGCGCCATGGCGCCCCCCGCCAGCGCCGCCACGAGAAGCCGCTGGCGCGGTGAAAGACGCGCCGCCGTCATGCAGGCGATCACGCCCCGCTACTCCGCCGCCCTGCTGGCCGCCCGCTCCGCATCGAAAAGCCGGACGCGGAGCCGTTTGATGCGCCGCGGATCGGCGTCGATCACTTCGAATTCATGGCCGTCCGGATGAGCGATGACCTCGCCGCGTTCCGGCACCCGGTTCGAGAGCATGAAGACGAGGCCGCCGAGCGTGTCGACCTCCTCGTCGAGATCGTCGGGCAGAAGATCGACGCCGGCCTCGGCCTCGAAATCGGCCAGCTCCGCGCGCGCGTTGCAGACATAGACGCCCGGCGCTTCCCGCCGCCATGCGGCTTCGTCGGCTTCGTCGTGCTCGTCCTCGATATCGCCGACGATCTGCTCGACAAGGTCTTCGATGGTGACCAGCCCGTCGACGCCGCCGTATTCGTCGACGACGAGCGCCATGTGGATGCGCCGCTGCTGCATGCGTT
>JBBDTD010000201.1:1503-5206 GCA_040904645.1 Paracoccaceae bacterium | reverse complement strand
GAGTGCGTCCGCCGTCATGCCGAAGCCGGAGATTTCGCCCCAGATATGGGCGCCGCGCGCGACCGCCCGCCCGCGCTCCTCCAGAACCAGAACCGCCGCCCCCTCCCCCTGCACCATGCCGGAGCGGGTTCTGGAGAACGGCCGGCAGGCGTCTCTGGACATCACGCGCAGACCTTCCCACGCCTTGATGACGCCGAAGAACAGCGGCGCTTCGGCCCCCCCCGCCAGCATCACGTTGGCGGCGCCCGACCGAACGAGTTGAAACGCCTGCCCGATGGCGTGATTCGAAGAGGAACAGGCCGTGGAGACCGTCCAGCTCGGCCCTTTCAGGCCATAGGACATGGAAATCTGGCTCGCGCCGGCGTTGGTCATCAGCCGCGGCACGATGAAGGGGTGGACGCGGTTCTTTCCCTCCTGGAACACGGCGCGGTAATTGCCGTCGATCGTCTCCATCCCGTTGAGCGCGGTGCCCATCACCACCCCGGCGGCGAGGGCCTCCTCCTCCGTCAGCGCGGGCGCGGATTCGGCCATCGCCTCCGCCGCGGCGGTGAGCGCCATCTGGGTGGTGCGGTCGAAGAGGCTGAGCGCCTGACGATCAAAGAGCTTGGCGCCGTCGAAGGCCTTGGCCTGCGCACCGATGCGCACCGAGAGTCGCTCCACATCGATGATGTCGAGTGGGCCGACCCCGTCCCTCCCCTCGCGCAGGCCTTCGAAATGGTCAGCGCGGTTGACGCCAAGCGCCGAGACGACGCCGATCCCGGTGACCACGACGCGGCGGCGGGTCATGGGCTCAACCCTTCGTCGCGATGAGTTGCTTCACCGCCTCGATGATCTTGGCGACCGTCGAGATATCGAAATCCGAGGCGTCGGGCTCATTCGCGTTGAATGGCACGGAGACATCGAAACGCTCTTCTATGGAAAACACGATCTCCACAAGCGCCAGGCTGTCGAGGCCGAGGCTTTCCGGGCTGGCGTCAAGTCTGACGTCGGCAGGTTTGAGCAAGGCCTGCTCAGCGATGATCTCGATGACTTGTCGCGCGGTGTCGTCCGTCATGGCGCGGCCCCCAGAGTTCTTGATCCTCCGCTCCTTTACAGGCTCCCCCAGCAGTCGGAAAGGCCGAAAGGACGCGGGGCCGTCGGTCTCAGTTATCCGTCCGCAGACGCGTCAAGTTTCACGCCCAAAGCGACAAGCGCCGCAAGCACGCGGGTGTCACGCCCATAGACGTCTTCACGGTACCGGGCGTGGCCGTCATCGCCGATCCATGCGGTGCGATAGTCGAGGTGCACGGGAATCGGCGTATCGAGCTGAACCACCGTTTCACGCCCCGATCCGAGGTGACGTTCGATCAGGCCGCTCGGGTCGGCATTCTGCGCAGCCAGCAGCGCCTCCGCCAGCCGCATCGGATCCTGGACCCGGATGCAGCCATGGCTGAACGCCCGGGCGTCCTTCCTGAACAGCGATTTCGACGGCGTGTCGTGAAGATAGATCGCATGATGGTTCGGGAACATGAACTTCACCCGGCCGAGCGAGTTGCCGCGGCCCGGATTCTGTTTCACCCGATAGGGGAAATCCGCGGCCGAGTAGAGCGACCAATCCGTCGTCGCCGGATCGGGCGGCGTTTCGCCGGAACTGGAGACGAGGCGCATGTTCTTTTTCGAGAGATATTCCGGGTCTTCCTGCAGAAGTGGAAGAATCTCCTTTGTCGCGATGCTGCGCGGGACGTTCCAGGTCGGATTGAAGACCATATGGGTCATCTCGTCGGAAAATTCCGGAGTGCGGTGGCGCCGGGCGCCGATCACCACGCGCTCGTCGAAGAGGACGACGCCGTCATCGATAAGCTGCACGGTGAAGTCGGCCTGATTGACGAAGATGTGGCGCCGGCCCGGATCGCGGTTCGTCCAGCGCATCCGTTCCATATTCACGATGACCTGGCCGATCCGGTCCTCGATGGAGGCGTTCATCGCCTCTACGGTGCGCTGTCCGATCACACCGTCGTCATTGAGGCCGTAGTCGCGCTGAAACGCGCGGACGCTTGCGCCGAGCAACGGGTCGTAGACGGTTGGCGCGAGGACAGGCGTGATCTCCTGATGATAACCGAGCGCGACCAGTCGCGCGCGAATGACGGCGACGCGCGGGCTGCTCTCACCAGCGCGAATCGAGCCGCCCCCGGGCGCGGTCGGGCCCCATGCGTCGGGTGGAAGCCCGCGAAGATCGGCGAGTTTGTCTTTCAGACGGGCGTAGCCCGGATCCGCAGGCGCAAGCCTGACGATCGTCTCGACCGGCGAATCGGCCATCCGGGCGAGAAGGAACGCCTCGTTCGGGCGCGGCGGGACAACGTGCAGATCCCTGTCGACCGAGCGCGGCTCCAGCGCGCCGGAGGAAAGATCGCGCGCGTAGGCGAGAAAGACCCGTGTGAAAGCCAGTTCGGCGGTCGCGATGGCGGCAGGTGCGCCCCCTGCGGCGGCGGCAAGCGCAGCCTGCAGAACCTGCACGCGATAACGCCCCGCAGGCAGGGCGTGGACGTCAGCCTCCCCCAGCGCTGCGATAAGCGCGCGGGCGGCGCGATCATCGCCCTCCGGGCCGAACCAGACGCCGCGATAAGCGGCGGATTGATAATACGCGCGCGCCGGATCCGCCGCAGCGTCCGGCGCCGCGAGCGCCACCTGAAGGGCGACGGCGGCGGGAGCTTCGCCGGTGAGGCCGGTCGCGGTGGTTTCAGCGTATGCGGCGCCGGTGAAGATAACTCCGAGCGCCGCGCCTGCGACAATTGCGCGCACCCTGTTGCTTGAATTATACACTGTGGCTCCAAGGTTACATCTCAGGACTCTAAGATTCAAAATAGCCTCACTTCCGCTCCAAACCACTCGCCCTGCGAGATGGATCGTAAATTTCACTCACAAAGTGTGAAAAAAGACGCACCTAAAAGGGCGTTTCGCCGCAGATAGGGCGAAAAACCGACGGCAATGTGCAGCCAAACTGCAACTTGCCGCGAGGGCTGGCTTCGGGTGACATTAACCTAGAGAGCAATGAATCCCGATAGATAAGCGGGATCGTAAAGAACGGACCGAGGACAGAGTGACTTTTATCACGGAACATAACGTGACGCCGTCGCGACGTGGCGTGTTGGGATTGATCGGCGGCATGGCCGCTCTCATCACCGCACCGAAAGCGTTCGCAGCCCCATCCATACTGAAAGGCGCCGGCGACATCCGCCGCGTCAATCTCACCAACCCACGGTCCGGCGAAGCAGTGAACAGCGTTTACTGGATCGAAGGCGAATATCTCCCCGAGGCGAAGGCTGAAATCGACTTCATCCTTCGCGACTGGCGGGAAAATCTGATGATCGATTATGATTTCAGGACGCTGGACATCCTGGCCGCCACCTACCGGCTGCTCGAAGTCAGCGAGCCGATCAGCGTCGTCTCCGGCTATCGCAGCCCGGTCACCAACGCGCTGCTCCGCAAGCGCAATCGCGGCGTCGCCCGCGACAGCTACCATACCAAGGGCATGGCGATCGACATGCAGATGAAGACGCGCTCCGCCAGTCAGTTGCGGCGCGCCGCAAAGCAGCTCGGCGCAGGCGGCGTCGGCGGCTATCGCACCTTCACGCATATAGACAGCGGCCCGGTCCGCCTCTGGGGCCGGGCGTAAGCATCGGCCTGCAATTACGATTTCCGGCTTATCGGGGGTGGGGGGGGGGGG
>JBBDTD010000201.1:0-1493 GCA_040904645.1 Paracoccaceae bacterium | reverse complement strand
CCAGATCGCCCTGGTGGACCGAATCGACGCGCAGGAAGCCGGGCCGACCCTCGGCATTTCTGACACCGGTCTTCCAAATTGGACGGGGAAGTTCCGAATTTGGCGGTCCGCGTCGACGTCATGCTGAGATAACGCCGCCAGAGGGATCGGGTTCCCCCGGCCAGCTGATTCTTCATCAGCCGGGTGCGGCGGCGGATCGCGCCCCTGGATGCGGTCGCCGCCTGGGCCCGCATAGCGCCGTCGCCCCCGACCGGATATCTGAAACTGGTCAGTTCCGTCCCGCCGACCGGGCCGCGCGCATGCATCTTGACGATGGCGATGCCGGTTTCGGCGCCCACTCCGAAATCACCGCCATCGGCGAACTGGGTAGCAACGTTTCGCATCAGGATGGCGCTGCCGTGCCGGGCGAAGAAGCGCGCCGCCGCGCATCTTCCGTCACGATACACTCGGTGTGCTGTGAACCGTGTTTGGCGGTCGCGCCGGCGGTGGCTCCGAGCGCCATCGATTTCGCCCGTTCAGTCCCAGAGCACCATGTCGTCGCGATGCGCCATCCACGCGCGGCCTGGGTGGCCGAGCGCCGCCTCGATCTCGTCCGAACGCCGGCCGGCGATCAGGCGCGCCTCATCAGCGGTGTAGCCTGAGAGCGCAACGCCGAGGATGGGGCCGCCGTCGAGGGCGATGGCGACCGGGTCGCCGCGCCCGAACGCGCCTTCGACGATGCGCACGCCGGCGGGAAGAAGGGATTTGCCGCGCCGGAGCGCGGCGGCGGCGCCGGCGTCAATCAGAAGGCGGCCCTCGGGCGGCATCGCCGCGATCCATTGCTTGCGCGCCGCCTGCGGGCTGGCGGCGGGAGCGAACCAGGTGGAGGGGGCGCCGGCGGCCAGCGCGCTGAGCGGGCGGTCGCGATCACCTCGCGTGATCGCCATGCCGCAACCCGCCTTCATCGCCGTCTTGGCGGCGATAAGCTTGGTGCGCATGCCGCCCTTGGCCCCGGCGCTGCCGGCGCCGCCGCCCCTGGCTTCGATTTCAGGCGTCAGTTCGGTCACCAGCGCGATCAGCGTCGCATTCGGGTCGATACGCGGGTCGGCGCTGTAGAGCCCGTCGACATCGGAGAGCAGGACGAGCGCGTCGGCGCCAGCCATCGAGGCGACCTGCGCCGCCAATCGGTCATTGTCGCCATAACGGATTTCATCAGTCGCCACCGTGTCGTTCTCATTGACGATGGGCACGACGCCGAGGTCGATCAGGGTTTTCAGCGTGGCGCGACCGTTCAGATAGCGACGCCGGTCGCGGCTGTCGTCGAGGGTGACGAGCACCTGCCCCGCCTTCAGCCCATGGGGCTCCAGCGCCGCTTCATAGGCGCGCGCGAGGCGGATCTGGCCAACGGAGGCCGCCGCCTGGCTTTGCTCCAGCGACAGCGGCCCGGGCGCGAGGCCAAGGGCGCGGCGGCCCAGCGCGATGGAGCCGGAGGAAACGAGAAGCACCTCCACCCC
>JBBDTD010000200.1:0-5207 GCA_040904645.1 Paracoccaceae bacterium | reverse complement strand
AGCGGCGCGGGTTGACGGGTATCCGGGCGGGGCGTATACGCGCGCTTCGTTTCGAGAGAAAATAAACGGAATCACGACATGGCCAACTCGCCTTCAGCGAAAAAGCGTGTGCGCCAGATCGAGCGCCGCACCGAAGTCAACACCGCGCGTCGCAGCCGGATCAAGACCTTCATCCGCAAGGTCGAAGAGGCGATCGCTTCCGGCGACGCCGCGAAGGCGAAGACAGCGCTCCAGAGCGCCGAGCCCGAGATCATGCGCGGCGCGAACAAGGGCGTGCTTCACGCCAACACGGCGAGCCGCAAGGTCTCCCGTCTGTCGGCGCGGGTGAAGTCGCTCGCCGTCTGAGCAAGTTCAGGGACGCGCCTGAAAAGGTTCGCCCGGATTTCATGCGCGCGGGGCCTCGTCCCGCGCGCTTCACTTTTGTGCCACTGAACTGTGATGTTCACTTTTTGCACCGGTTGAGAGAATCGTCGGTCTGGTTCAGGATCGTCGTCAGCGGCACGTAGTTAGCACAAGCGATATCCCTTAGTACTAAATATATACAGGCGACGTTTCGTCGACTGTATTTCCGCATTTAAAGTTGCGACGCTGGGACAGGGATACATGTCTTTCCTTCATGTTGCTGAGCTTCCACCACTATTTGGAAATCTGACTTCGCAAGTCGAGTTGTGCTTGAAGCGCCTATCGGCTTGGGCCTAGCTTCGGCTTCGACAGAGCGAGATTCGAACGGAGATGAACCATGGCGCCATCGGACGCGGGATCAGGTATTGGCGAAATTGATCCGGAAGCGGCGTACGCCGCGCTGGCGGGAGGCGAAAAGGCCATCTTGATCGACGTGCGGACACGCGCGGAATGGAGCTTCGTAGGCGTTCCCGATCTGTCAGCGGCTGGCGTCGAGCCGGCGCTGATCGAATGGCAAAGCTTCCCGACCATGGCCGTCAATCCTGACTTTGCGGCGGCCGCGCTCAGCGCGGTCGAGGCCATGGGCGTGGATACTGTCTATTTCCTCTGTCGCTCTGGCGTGCGCTCGCTCCGCGCCGCGTTGGTTACGGCCGAGGCGGCCAGCGCCGCCGGCAGGTCGCTTTCCTGCTTGAATGTCGTCGGCGGATTCGAGGGCGATCTCGACCCCGAAGGCAAGCGCGGCGCGCTCAACGGGTGGAAATCGTTCGGCCTGCCCTGGCGGCAGAGCTGATCCGAACAAAATCGACCGGCCGCAGCACCCGATTCGGGCGGATGCGGCCGGCGAAAAGAAACGCAGGAAGAGGGACCGGGGACGATGAATAGCGAAAGCGCCGGCGTGTGGGACGAAGCCCGGAAACTGATGAAATCGGAGATCGGCGACGCCGCCTGGAAACGCTGGATTGAGCCGCTCGCCTTTCGAAGTCTGACCGACGACGCCGCGCGATTCGACGCGCCCACCGAATTCGCCGCCGACTGGGTCCGCCGCCATTACGCGGAGGACATCGCAACATCACTCAATGAGGTTGGCGCGCGCTGCGAACGCGTTCTTGTCGCGACCGGCCCCGCCTGCGCGCATGCCGCCACCGCGCCGCGCCTGAACGGGGCGTCCCCTGCGGCGGCTGCCGCGCCGCCGCCCGGATCAGTCGTCGACACAGTGCTCCGTTCCGCGCCGCTGGAGCGGCGTTTCACCTTCGATCAGTTCATCGTCGGCCGCCCGAACGAACTCGCCCACGCCGCCGCGCGCCGCGTCGCCGAGGATGACAACGTCGTCTACAATCCGGTTTTCCTGCATGGCGGGGTCGGCCTCGGCAAGACGCACCTGATGCACGCGATTTCGTGGCGCATCGCTGAGCGGACGCCGGAACGAAAGGTGCTCTACCTTTCCGCCGAACAATTCATGTATCGCTTCATTCAGGCGATCAAGAAAGACAACACCATGGCCTTCAAGGAGCAGTTCCGTTCCGTTGATGTGTTGATGGTTGACGACGTTCAGTTCATCGCCGGCAAGAACTCGACGCAAGTGGAGTTCTTTCATACTTTCAACGCGCTGATCGACAGCGGCAAACAGATCGTGATTTCGGGAGACCGCGCGCCCGGAGACATCGAACACCTGGAAGAGCGCATCCGCTCCCGGCTTCAATGGGGCCTGGTCGTGGACATCCACCCGACCGATTACGAGCTGCGCCTCGGTATTCTCCAGTCAAAAGCCGAAGCGGCGATGGAGCGTGAACCCACGGTGCGGTTCGACCCCAAGGTGCTGGAATTCCTCGCGCATCGCATCTCATCCAATGTTCGGGTGCTCGAAGGCGCGTTGACCCGGCTCTTCGCCTTCGCCTCGCTGGTCGGGCGGGAGATCACGCTCGACATGGCGCAGGAATGCCTCGCCGACCTGTTGCGCGCCTCTGACCGGAAGGTGACGATCGACGAGATCATGCGAAAGGTCGCGGATCATTATAACCTCCGCCTTTCGGACATGACTTCCGCCCGGCGCGCGCGCGCCGTCGCCCGGCCGCGACAGGTGGCGATGTTCCTCTCCAAGACGCTGACCTCGAAAAGCCTGCCGGAAATCGGCCGCAAATTCGGCGGGCGCGACCACACCACGGTCATGCACGCCGTCAAACGGGTCGAATCGCTTTCAGACACCGACAGCCAGATGGCCGAGGATGTCGAATTGCTGCGCCGGATGCTGGAAGCCTGAGCGGCCTAACCGGCAAGGAGCGTCTTCAACTCCACCGCCGGATCGGCCGCCACCGTCGCGGCCGGGCTCTTGCCGGCCTCAATAAGGCGCTTCGCCACCATGTAGGCGCGCGGGTCATTCATCGCGTCGACCGCGAGAAGCTCATCGCCCTGATAATACCAGACCGATTGCGTCAGCCCGGCGCCCGGCCGGATGACGACGCGCTCATACCCCTGGTTCAACCCGGCGATCTGAAGCTTCACTTCATACTGGTCGGACCAGAACCAGGGCGTCGGCGCATAAGGCGCGCCGACCCCGAGCATCGCCGCCGCCGCCGCCTCCGCCTGATCAATGGCGTTCTGGACGCTTTCCAGCCGGATCCGTCGTCCGTGATAAGGAAAAGAGGCGCAATCACCGGCGGCGTAAATCGCCGGGTCTGAAGTTTGGCACAGCTCATCCACCGCGATTCCGTTGTCGATGAGCAGACCCGCCGCTTCCGCCAATTCCTGGTTCGGGGCGACGCCAACGCCGACCAGCGCGAAATCGATCTCCAGCGTCTCGCCGGTGGAAAGGACGGCGCGCGTTACGCGCCCCGGCCCTTCGAGCCGCTCCAACCCGACCGATTCGCGAATCGTGACGCCGCGCTCGCTGTGAAGCGCACGAAAATAATCCGAAGTCTCGGCCGCCGCGACGCGCTGCAGAATCCTTGGCGCCAGTTCGATCAGCGTCACCTCCAGCCCTTTCTGCGCCGCCACCGCCGCAGCCTCGAGCCCGATATAACCGCCGCCGACGATCAGAATCCTCGCGCCGGGCTGAAATTCCGACGCCATCAGATCGACATGGTCAAGGGATCTGACCGGATATACACCCCGAAGCGCGCCGCCGATCGCCTCCGGCAAGAGACGCGGCCGGGCGCCCGTGGTGATCGCAAGGCGCCCGTAGGGTATCCGCTCTCCATCCGACAGCGCCACCTCCCGGGCCTGGCGGTCGATGGCGACCGCCGAGGCGCCGGTGATCAGTTCGATCCTCTGATCGGCGTAAAACGCCAACGGGCGCAGATGAAGCCGATGGCCCTCCACTTCGCCGAGCAAATATTTCTTGGAGAGCGGCGGCCGCTGGTAGGGAGGCGAGGCCTCCTCGCCAATCAGGCTCAACGGCCCCAGGTGGCCGAGCGCGCGCAGTTTCGCCGCCATCGACGACCCCGCCTGACCCGCGCCGATGATGACAATCCGTTCGTTCATGGGTGTTCCTTCGCCGTCACACGTTCCTGACGGTCAGAGCCGCCCAATCGTTGTCGCGCTGCCCGGCCCGCCCGGCGGATCAGCGGCCTGATCATATGGAACAGCTTGGGGACACTTGTCGAATATGGCATCGCCGAGCCGTTGCAATACGGATGAGAGAGCGACCATCCGCTCGCCTTCGATTACGCTGAGCAGTTCGGGCTCCGCACGGCAGGGACCGGACCATGGCTTCGTCCGCCGCCTGCATAAACGCGGCCCGCTTCCGGACCGGATCGGAAGGTGTTAAGCCGCCATCCATGCGATTGTTCGTCAGCACCATGAAGAAAGAGGGGGCGTTCGCCCTCGAATGGGCGGCCCATCGCCTCGCCATCGGGTTCGACCGCTTCCTCGCCCACACCAACGACTGCGAGGGCGAGAGCGACATGATCCCGGAGCGGCTGGCGGAACTGGGCCACGCGGCCCATGAGCGCAATGTCGAGATCCGCGCGCGGCGCGTCCAGACAACCGCGCTGATGCGGGCCGATGCGCACCCGCTCCGGGCGCAATCAGAATGGTTCGCCCGCCTCGACATCGACGAGTTCGTCAATGTGAAGCTGGACGACGGCCGGCTTTTGATGAATTCGGTGCGCGGGTCGCCGAATTCGCCGCTTGCAACGCTCGACCTTGGCTATCGGGCGGAGCGAAATTACTGCCAGGTCGGGGATCGGAGCATCGAACGGAGCGCGTCCCCCCGCGCCGAGTGGCTGACCCGGCTCACGGTCCCGGTTCTCTCCGACCTCCGCGAGGCTGCGGTCATCTGGCGGCGTGCGCGGATCAGGGTATTTCCCGGCGAAGCCGGGCCGCTCAAGTTATGGTTGCGCCTGAATCCGCTCATCGCCCGAAGCTGGACTTTGGAACGGGCGGCGCATCGTGGTTGAGAGACGATCCCGGGTGGCGCTTGCGATCATCGCGTTCCTCGCGCTTGGCGGAGCGGCTTTCGTCGGGATGAGGATCGCCACGATCATCGAAGAAGGCGCCGTGCTTCGCGCCGGCGGCGCGCTCGCCCCGGCGGGGCGCATCTGGGCGCGGATCGAGGCGGATGGGCTTCGCCTGACGCTGCGCGGAGCGGCGCCGGACGCAGCCGCGCGGAGCGAGGCGCTCGACGCGCTGGCGCAGGCGGCGGCCGCGCCCATTCCCGGCCTGACCGCCCGCATCATCGACGCGACCACGCTCAGCCCCGCGCCGGTGCAGGTCCGCCCGCCCGCGGCGTTGATCATCATGCTGGGCGCGGGCGCGGTGACCATCACCGGGGTCGCGCCCGAGGGCGGCACGCTGGCGGCTTTCAGCGC
>JBBDTD010000199.1:0-5214 GCA_040904645.1 Paracoccaceae bacterium | reverse complement strand
TGATCGATTGCTCCACCGCCGTTCCCTCCTCCACCAGGGCGGTCGCGGCGAAGGGCGCCGCGGCGGGAGGCCGATTCCTGGACGCGGCGATGACGCGCACGCCGCTTGAGGCGGAGGAAGGGCGGCTCAACCTTCTGATCGGAGGGGAGCCCGCGCTTCTGGAGGAAATGCGGCCGCTGCTGGAAAGCTTTTCGGAGAACCGCTTCCATGCGGGCATGGTGGGCGCGGGCCACACCTTGAAACTGCTGCACAATTTCGTCTCGGTCGGCTGCGTCGCCCTGATCGGGGAGGCCGCCTCCTGCGCATCCGCCGCCGGAATCGCGCCAGAAGTCTTCGTGGAGGTCCTGCGCAAGGGCGGCGGCCATGGCGCCGCGCTCGACCGGGTCGCGCCCTTCATCCTTGACGGCGACAATTCGAAGATGAAATTCTCCGTCGCCAATGCGCGAAAGGATATCGACTACTATTCCCGCCTCACCGCCGACACCGGCTCAAGCGGCGCGGTCGCAGCCGGCGTTCTCGCCGCCCTGACCGCGCTGATGGAGGCCGGGATGGATCAGCGCTTCCTCTCGGAATCTTCGGCCGCTTTCGCCGAGCTCGCCGAGCGAAGCTGAGGCCTGAAGCGACAAGCCAGAAGGGCGGGGCTCTCCCCGCCCTTTTTCAGTTTTGCACGCTCTTCGTTCGGGCGTCACATTCCCTTTATGACCTCCACCGGCCAGAGCGAGACCGCCGGCACATAGGTGATCACCATCAGCGCGCCGAAAACCGTCAGAACAAACCACAGAAGTTGCGGGATGATCTTTTCCACCGGCAGATTGGCCACGGCGCAGGCGGCGAAAAGATTCACCCCGAGAGGCGGCGTGATCATGCCGAGGGCGAGATTCACCACGATGATCAGCCCGAAATGGACTGGATCGACACCGTAGGCCACCGCGATCGGAGCCAGGATCGGCGCCAGCACGAGGATGGCCGCCGAGGTCTCGATGAACATGCCCACGAACAGAAGCAGAAGGTTCACCGCCAGCAGGAATGCGAGCTTGCTTTCGAACGCCCCCTTGATCCAGGCCGCTATTTCATTGGGCAGACCCGACCGTGCGATCAGGAAGGAAAAAAGCGCCGCGGCCGAGATGATCAGCATGATCGCCGAGGTTGCGATCACGGTCTGTTTCAGGATCGGGTAGAGGTCGCGCACCTTCAGTTCGCGATAGAACAGCATCCCGACAATGACCGCCGCCACCACCGCCGCGGCTGCGGCCTCTGTCGGGGTGAAAACCCCCGAATAGATGCCGCCGAGGATCGCGACAGGAACCAGAAGCGCAGGCGACGCCGCCAATAGCGCCGGCAAAAGCCCCGGACGGTCGGCCCCGTCAAGCTTTCCGATCCCGCGGATACGACACAGGATCAGCACCAGCGCCATCAGCGATCCAGCGACCAGAAACCCCGGCCCGAGGCCCGCCAGAAACAGATCGCCAATCGAGGTTTCAGTCGCAACCCCATAGAGGATAAGCGGAATTGACGGTGGAATCAGCACGCCAAGCTCGGCCGAGCTGGCCTGCACCGAAGCGGCGAGTGGAACAGGATAGCCCTGTTTCACCATAGCCGGAATCAGGATTGCGCCGATGGCGAATGTCGTCGCGACCGACGATCCGGAGACAGACGCGAAGAGCATGCAGGTCAGCACGCAGGACGCCGCCAGCCCCCCCTGAACGCCGCCGACCACCGATTTGGCGAGTTCGACCAGACGGTGAGAGATCCCCCCCGCCGACATCAGGTTCCCGGCGAGGATAAAGAGCGGAATCGCCATCAGCGGAAAGCTGTCCAGGCCGGTAAACATCCGTTGCGCGATCAGGAGCAAGGGCAGCCGCCCGTGAACCTCGATCCCGATAACCGAAGCAAGGCCGATCCCGACGGCGATCGGCACGCCGATCACGAAGAAAATGATGAGCGAGAGCGCGATCGCGGTGTTCACAGGGCCGCCTCCGAGCGCTCACGCCACTCTCCCTGTGTCGCGCGAATCGCACTCCCCATGACAGCCAGCATAATAAAGAAGGACCCCACAGGCAGCGCCGCATAGGCCCAGGACATCGACAGGTCGAGCGCCGCGACATTCTGGCCCGCGACACGTTCGGTCATCGCCCAGCCTTGCCAGAACAGGATCGCGAAGAAGATGAATGTCAGCAACGCGGAAACAAGATGCAGCGCGAGGCCGAGCTTCGGCGGAAGCGTCCGCTGGATGATATCCACTGCGATCATCGCGCCCTCGCGGATGGCGGGCGCCACGCCCATGAACACGCCCCAGATCATCGCCGATCGGGTGATGACTTCAGACCAGGTGGACGGATGGCCGAAAATGAAGCGTGCGGAGACCTGATAGACCGCCAGCACGGTCGCGGTCAGCAGAAAAAATATCGCCAGCCCGAGGGCCAGACGTGTGGTGAGCGTTTCGAAACGCAGAAAAAGGTTCATCCGAACGCCCCCTGCCGAAAAAAAAGGACCAGCGCACGCAGCGCCGGTCCATCAATGACGTGCGGGGCTATTTGACAGCCTTGATGCGGTCGATCATTTCGGATCCATACTCGTCGGTATAGACCGAATAGGCTGACTTTTCAGCCAGTTCCGCAAAGGGCGCCTTGTCGACATCGGTGATGACCTCCATTCCGTTTTCGCGCATCAGCGCGACGCCGGAGTCTTCCAGGCGGTTGACCTCGGCGCGGTTCGCCGCAACGCCGACCTTCGCCGCCTCATAGAACCAACCCTTCTGTTCGTCGCTCAGCCCGTCGAACAGGGCGGGCGAGGCGAGGAAGATTGCAGGCGAATAGACATGGCCCGTGAGCGATGCGAATTTCTGCACTTCCCAGAACTTTGAGGCCACGATGACAGTGACCGGATTTTCCTGCCCGTCCACGACGCCCTGCTGCAGCGCACCGAACACTTCCGGGAACGCCATGGGGGTCGGCGACGCGCCCATTCCGGTGAAGGCCGCCATATGGACCTTGTTCTCCATCGTGCGGAGTTTCAGCCCATCCAGATCGGCAGGCTTGAGAACCGTATGAGCGTTGTTGGTGACATGGCGAAAACCGTTTTCGGCCCAGGCGAGGCCGACAAGGTTGTTCTCGTCAATCTTGGCCAGAAGCTCCTTGCCGATCTCTCCGTCCAGCACCTTGCGGGCGTGGTCATAGTCACGAAAGAGGAACGGCAGGTCGAGCGCGTAGACTTCCGGCACGAAGTTGCCGAGCGGACCGCTCGAGGTCACCACCATATCGACCGAGCCGATCTGCAGACCTTCGATCAGGTCGCGCTCCCCGCCAAGCTGGCCGGCGGGGGCCTGTTCGCCGGTAAAGGCGCCGCCCGACAGTTCCTCAAGCTTGGCGATGAACGCATCCGCGCCGACGCCGTAATGCGAGGTCGCCGTGGTCGTCGTTGCAATGATGACGTTCTGCTGCGCTTGCGCAACTCCGGCCATGGCGAGCACAGCGGCCGCGCCGAGAATGCAAAGTTTCATTAAGTCTCCTCCTCAGGTTGTCACTCTGGACATTCGCCCGGCGTCGGACAGCGGTCCCTCTCGCCGGGGGCGTTATCTCCATGTGTCGCCCGCCTCTGCGGGCGGCGGGGGATCATTGCACGGCCCAGCCCCCAAAACACCCCCGAATTGACAGTCAATGAGGAGCATATCGTCGCCGGCCCAGCCTCCATGCGCAGATCAGTTTTTCCGCGCAGTCGGCGTCATTGGCCTCCGGAAGATCGGCGATCCGTTCGTATTCCTGCGAGCTCGTCCCTCCCTGCCCCGGTCGCAACCGGACAGGTTCGTGGCGCACAAGAGCCCGGGGCGACGGTGCGCCTGCCCTTGACATGCCTGGGCGATAAGCAGCTCATCATACCAGTTGTCAATCCGATCCGCGATGCGCGGTCGAGTACTTCAAGGGTGAAACGCATGAAACTGGCTTTGTTTGGCGCGGGCGGAAAAATGGGGGTTCGGCTTTCGGTCAACCTCAAGCAAGCCGCAGATATCGAGACCGCGCATGTCGAGGTCTCGGAGGCGGGCCGCGCCCGCCTGGAGAAGGAACTCGGCGTAAAGGCGACCGACGCCGACACGGCCCTGAAAGACGCCGACGTCGTCGTTCTGGCCGTGCCCGACACGGTGATCGGCAAGGTCGCTCACCAGATCATCGAAAAGGTCAAACCCGGCGCGATGCTGTTCTGCCTCGATGGCGCCGCCCCTTTCGCCGGCCATATGCCCAAGCGTGACGACATCAGCTATTTCATGTCGCACCCGTGCCACCCGCCGATCTGGAATGACGAAACGGAGATGGAGGCCAAGCTCGACTATTTTGGCGGCATTGCGGCGAAGCAGGGCATCGTCAACGTTCTGATTCAGGGTCCGGAAAGCCACTATGAAGTCGGCGACCGTGTCGGCCGGGCGATCTACGCTCCGGTCGCTCGCTCGCACCGGGTCACGCTGAAGCAGTTCGCGCTGCTCGAGCCGGGTCTTTCGGAGACCGTGAATGGCTCGCTGATGACCGTTCTCCGCCAGGCGATGGACGAGGTGATCAAGAAGGGCGTGTCCTATGAGTGCGCCAGGGATTTTCTTCTCGGCCACATGAACATCATGGGCGCAGTCATCTTCGACCAGCACAAGGGCGTGTTTTCGGACGCTGCGAACAAGGCCATCGAACACGGCATCCCCGTCCTCATGCGGGACGACTGGAAGCGATGCTTCGACGACGACGAGATCGCCGCCAGCGTCAAGCGGATCACCTGACAGATCTTTCACAGGCGGCCGCCCGCTCAACCGCAGGCGATCGCCCAACTTCACCTCGGCCGCTTCGCCCATGCTTGCGCGCGCCCTGCGGCTTGCGGCCTCCGCCGCCTCAGGTCCGGTCATGTCGATCATTTCGGCGGCAGCGCTATTCAGCCTCCTGATCAGCCCGCGGAGATGCCAAACGCACCCGGGAACGGGGCGCGCGCGACCACCAAGTCGCTTGGCGCTGCAGCCTCGACGGTGGTGTCGGCATTCCCGATCATCGCCTGTGCGCCGCCAATCTCGCTGCTGTTTCGCGACGTCCTGCATTGAATGGCTGTCCCGGCGGGTCTATCGATGAGAAGAGTGCTCGCCTCAACATACCAGACGAGACGGCCGGCCCACATCAAACGCGAGTTGATACGTCATGTCCGCCGACACCGACTTTCTTGATCAAAGCGAGCGAGGGCCAAGTCACC
>JBBDTD010000198.1:0-5272 GCA_040904645.1 Paracoccaceae bacterium | reverse complement strand
AATTCCATCGGCCCGAAGGCGGGCGGCCCTTCGCCCTGCCGCACCGCGACCCGGTGCTCTATTTCATTCAGCGGCTGCGGGATGAAGCGCACCGCTTCGTCATCGGCGCGCACCGGGCCAAGCGCTCCAAGGCGATCAGCAAGACGCTGCTGGACGAGGCGCCCGGGATCGGCCCGGCGAGGAAACGCGCGCTCCTGGCGCATTTCGGCTCAGCCAAGGCGGTCAGCCGCGCGGGGCTGAGCGATCTGCGGGCGGTCGAGGGGATATCCGGCAAAATGGCGGAGAACCTTCACGCCTTTTTCACCGACGACCGCTGAGCGCCCGCTTTGGTGCGCCCGTCAGTCGGAGCGCCTGACCGCCAGCTGATAATCCCGGCGATCATTGGCGACGACGATCCGCTTTGAGCCGCTCGCCTCAAGGATCTGCGCGCCGAGCCCGAGGCCGATCTCCTCGGGAAAGCGCCAGCGGGCGTCGTATTCGCGAAAGCGGTCGCCGCGATCTTCGGCTCGCGCAGAAAATCAGCGGTATCGGGCGCGGCATCTTGGCGGGGCGGGGCGGATCAGAGGCGGACCGGATACTCCCGCGCCAGTTCGTGGAAGGCGCCGAGCATAGCCAGCAGCGCCGGCATCTGGTCGAGCGGGATCATGTTCGGCCCGTCCGAAGGCGCGCGCTCCGGCGCCTCATGGGTTTCGATGAAAACGCCGTCGACGCCGAGGCTGACCGCCGCGCGCGCCAGCACCGGCGCGAATTCCCGCTGCCCGCCGGAGGAGCCACCCTGACCGCCCGGCTGCTGCACGGAATGGGTCGCGTCGAAGATCACCGGCCAGCCGGTCTTGGCCATCTCGGGCAGCCCGCGCATGTCGGTCACCAGCGTGTTGTAGCCGAAGCTGGTGCCGCGTTCGCAAAGCATGATCCGCTGGTTGCCCGTGCTTTCCAGTTTCGCGGCGACATTCTTCATGTCCCAGGGTGCGAGGAACTGGCCCTTTTTCACGTTGACGGTCTTGCCCGTCTTTCCCGCCGCGATCAGAAGATCGGTCTGCCGGCAGAGAAAGGCGGGGATTTGCAACACGTCCGCAGCCTCTGCGACCGGTGCGCAATGGCCCGGCTCATGCACATCGGTCAGCACCGGACAGCCGATGCGCGCGCGCACTTCCGCAAGAATCGCCAGCCCCGCTTCCATGCCGAGCCCGCGCTGGCCTGAAAGAGAGGTGCGGTTCGCCTTGTCATAAGACGCCTTGAACACAAACCCCATGCCCGCGGCCGCGGCGGCTTCGGCCATGCGTTCGGCGATCATCAGCGCGTGGTCCAGCGATTCAAGCTGGCACGGCCCCGCGATCAGCAGGAGAGGGGCGCCGGCGCCGGCGGATACGCCGCCGATATCGACGGCTCGGGGGGCATGGCTCATGTTCAGTCCTCAGATAGCGGCCTCATCGCGGATCAGCGAGATGGTCAGAAGCCCGATGATACAGGTGGCGAAGAGCATGAGAAAGACCAGCCGGATGTTGGCCAGACGTTCTGCCTTCGATGTCGTCCGAGACGCCGCCGGGCGCGTCGCCCGGATCAGCGCGCCGCGCCGCCTCCGGCGTTTTCTCGCCACTCGCCATGCCAGCGCACGAACTGCGCTAGCCCGTCGGCGAGCGGCGTATCGGGGCGAAATCCGACCTCCGCCTCAAGATCGTCGATGTCCGCCCATGTCGCGGTCACATCGCCCGGCTGCATCGGCAGGAATTCCTTGATCGCCTCCCGGCCGATCTCGCGCTCCAGAATGGCGATGAAATCCATCAGCCGTTCCTTGCGGCGGTTGCCGATGTTGAAAATCCGCCACGGCGCCCATGACCGCCCCGGATCGGGCGCGGCGCGGTCAAAATCCGGATCGGGCCGCGCGGGCCGGGGCAGGAGCCGCGCGACGCCTTCGACGATATCGTCGATATAGGTGAAGTCGCGCTCCATCTCACCGCGATTATAGACCTGGATGGGCCTGCCCTCGCAAATCGCGTCGGCGAACTTGAAATAGGCCATGTCGGGCCGGCCCCAGGGGCCGTAAACGGTGAAGAACCTCAGCCCGGTCGCCGGCAGCGCGTAGAGATGCGCATAGGAATGCGCCATCGCCTCGTTCGCCTTCTTGGTGGCGGCGTAAAGGCTGACCGGATGATCGGCGTTGCGCCTGACCGAGAACGGCAACTGCGTATTGCCGCCATATACGGAGGAGGAGGAGGCGTAGACCAGATGCCTGACCTTCCGGGCGCGGCACCCTTCCAGCACGTTCAGGAACCCGATCAGGTTCGAGGCGCCGTAAGCGGCGGGATGGTCGATGGAATAGCGAACGCCCGCTTGCGCGGCCAGATGCGCGACGATTTCAGGGCGCGTCTCTTCGAAGATGCGCGCCATGGCGGCGGCATCCTCCAGCCCAGCTTCAATAAAGCGGAAACCGTCGTGGCGGCTGAGCCGCGCCAGCCGCGCGCGCTTCAGCGCCGGGTCGTAATAGGGATTGAGGTCATCGACCCCGACCACGCCGATTCCGGCCCCGAGCAAACGCTCCGCCAGATGATAGCCGATGAAGCCAGCCGCGCCGGTGACAAGCACCGACGTTCCGCCGGACAGCGCCTGCGCCCAGCCGGCGGGATTGGGGTTCGCCGCCATTGCTCAGCCCTGCTTCTTCTCCGTCCGGCACAGCCAGCCGGCGATGAAGGACAGCGCCACGGCGCTGAAGGAGAAAAGCGCGCCCATCTTCGCCGCATCCTGCACCGGGCCGGGATCAAAGGCGACCGCCGCGATGAAGAGCGAGACGGTGAAACCGATCGCCGCGATGCAACCTACGACGAAGAGGTCGGGGATTTTCATACCAACCGGAAGGCCGAGGCCCAGCGGCTTGGCCGCGATCCATCCCATTAAGAATATCCCGACCGGCTTGCCGATGATGAGCCCGGCCAGGACGAGCCAGGTCGCGTCGCCAATGGCGGAGAATTCCACGCCGGCGTTGGCGAGCCCGAAGAAGAACAGCACGATCTCCACCGGGTGCTTCAGGAGATGCTCGATCCGGTTCAGAAGGTCGGTGAGGTATTTCTCCGCCTCGGCGAATATCCCGAATTCGACATCGGCGTGGGGAATGGCGGGGATGATCGGCAGGAGGCCGAGCGCGGGATGAATCCCCGCCTCCTGAAAACCGTACCAGGACAGGCCGGCGGCGATCAGGTAGGGCCAGAAGCCCAGCACCTTGTTGGTGAAAGTGGAGTTGGGCCGGTCCTGCTTGCCGCGATCCATCCGCCGCGGCAACCAGCGAAAGAAGAACCAGACGCCGACCGCGGCGGCCACCGAAAGCAGCAGCCATTCAGGCGCCAGCTCGCCGGAGGGATAGAAAATCGCAAGGATGATCAGCCCCGCCGCGTCATCGGCGATGGCAAGGAGCAGCAGGAAGCCGACCGCGGGATGCCCCGCGCCGAAGATCATCCGCCCGACCAGATAGGAAAACGCTATATCGGTGGCGGTCGGGATGGCCCAGCCGTTGGCGACGGCGTCGAACGTGGTGGAGCCCATGATAGCAGCGAGGCCGAGATAGACCGTGATCGGCCCCAGCATGCCGCCCACCGTCGCGATCAGCGGCGTCAGCGCCTTCTTGCCGCGCAGGCTGCCCTCTTTCAGCGCGATGGCCTCCCAGACTTCCTTGCCGGCGATGGCGAAGAAGAAAGCCATCAGGACGTCGTTGATCAGGTAGTGCACGGTCAGGGTGCGGTGGATACGCCCGTCCGCATCGGCATGGGCGTGGCCGATCCAGGCGTTGTCGACCAGCGTGAAATCCACGAAATGATGATAACTGTCGGGGGAGGTGTTCGCCCAGACAAGGGCGAGCAGCGCGCCGAGAATCAGGAGAAGTGAATACTCGGCGATAAATCCCCAGACGCGATACATATATGGCTCCCCTGTGCTTTGTTGGCGGCCACCTTGATCCGATGGCCGCGCCCGACTGTTTAATGCGTAGGGAATGAGGATTCAAACCTTAGCGCAGCGGGGGCCAGCTTGACACCTGCGGCGCGCGAAGCATCCTGCCTCCGCATGACCGAAACGGTGGATCATGTCGGGCGGCTGGAGGCGGAAATCGCCGGATGCCGGGCCTGCGCCGGCCAGTTTGCGACCACGCGAACCGCGCACGAGCCGCGGCCCGTCACCCGGCTTTCCTCCACGGCCCGCATCCTGATCGCGGGGCAGGCGCCCGGAATTCGGGTCCATGAAAGCGGTTTGCCATTTGACGACCGCTCAGGCGATCGGCTTCGCGACTGGATGGGGGTCGACAAGGCTGCGTTCTATGATCGCACGCGCATTGCGATCCTGCCGATGGCGTTCTGCTTTCCGGGCTATGACGCCAGGGGCGCCGATCTGCCGCCGCCGCCGCGATGCGCCGCGCTCTGGCGCGACCGGGCGCTGGCCGCGCTGCCGCAGATCGCGCTCACGCTGCTGATCGGCGGCCATGCGCAGAAATGGGCGCTCGGAACCCGGCGCCCGCTCTCGGAAATTGTCGCCGACTGGCGGGCATTTGGCGCTGCGGTGATGCCGCTGCCACACCCTTCATGGCGCAACACCGGCTGGTTGAAAAAGAACCCCTGGTTCGAAGCGCAGACGCTACCCGTTCTGCGCGCCCGCGTCGCGGCGCTCATGTGAGGGCGGTTTTCGGTCTTCTTCTGCTGCTCGGCTCCTGTGTTGGCGGTCCGATGGGGCCGCCGCCGCCCGCGCCGCTTCAGGGGAATGCGATTGCGGCGGAGGAGGAGGGGCTCGCCCTTTCCGTGTGGGAGCCGGGCGACGCGCCCCGTGCGATCATTCTGGCGGTGCATGGCTATGGCGATTACGGCCCGTCCACCTTCGACGGCCCCGCGCGCTACTGGGCGTCGCGCGGCTTCACGACATACGCGTATGACCAGCGGGGCTTCGGGCGTAACGAAAGCCGGGGCCGCTGGCCGGGCGCCGATGCGCTGATCGCCGATTTCCGGGAGATGTCGGCCCGGATACGCCGCAGACATCCGGGCCTGCCGCTTTTCGTCGTCGGCCATTCGATGGGCGGCGCGGTCGCCATCGCGGGCGTGGCGGACGGGGCGGAGGCCGACGGGTTGATCCTCGCCGCGCCGGCGGTCTGGGGCGGCTCGCAGCTGGCGCTGCCCTATCGCGGGGCGGCCTGGGGCGGGGCGCTGCTTTTCCCTGATAAACGCTGGACGGGGGAGGGGCTGGTCTCGATCCAGGCCTCCGACAATATCGAGGCGCTGATCGCGCTGGGGCGCGATCCGCT
>JBBDTD010000197.1:0-5300 GCA_040904645.1 Paracoccaceae bacterium | reverse complement strand
CTCGTCGCGACGCCGCTGGGCGCCGCTGTCTCTCCTTCGGTCAGATGGCCGGTGTAGCGCGAAGTCAGGCTCAGAGATCGTGATCGACGTGGATGCGGCGCATCGCCGGCGCGCGGCGGGTCTCTTCGGTCTTTCCGCCGTTCATGGGAAGGCGCTCTCCGGATCCCGCGCCGTCCGCCATCGGCTTGACGATCACGAACTCGATCCTGTCGATGGGTTCCTGCGCATCCTCTTCCGGCAGGGCCGGGACGCGGCTGCGGGCCGAGGGCGTGAGGCCGAGCTCGGCCATGTAGCGGCCCATCGCCCCGTCGACCAGCACCGGGTTGTTGAAGCCGAACTCCCGGATCGAGCCGGCGATCAGCGCCACCTGCGCCTCGGAATGGGTGCGGGCGTTGTTCGCGTAGGGGATCAGCGCGTCGATCCAGGCCGCTCGGACATCGCATGGACGCCGCTCGGCCCGTCGATTCTAGACGAGACGCCAACCCATTGTAATAATGTCAATTTACGACATTCTCCGCCATTCGCCGTCATGGAGTGACCGGCGCGCATCCCGCCGATGGCGCGCGCAGCCGAGGGGATGGCGCACGCACCGGCTGTTCCGGTGACGCAAGTGACGCTTGTGACGGATGATTCTTATAACCGCTCCCCGCGCGCGCCCGCGTGAGACAGATAACAAGATGATGCGTCACAAGCGTCACAAGCGTCACGGAACCTCACCCGGTTTGACAGTCGCTACGCCTGCAGGTTGAATGTACTGAAGCCGTGCGCGCTTGAGGGGGATGCGGTCGCGTGGGTCACAATCAGCTTTCCACACTGGCGGTCTCGGCCAAATGGACCGAAGTTGTCGAACTTCTGGCGGCCGACGCCTCCACAGAAGACGTCGCCGCCGCAACCGCCGCGGCCGCTGAACGCCAACTTCGGGAAGCGCCGCGCGATCCCGTCTACGCCGAAGCCGTCCGGCTTCTCCTTCGGATTCCCGCCGCCGCTCTCCAGCCCGGTTTCGGGCGCGCGCTCCGCGACCTTGGCCTGCCGGTCGGCGACGCCCCCGAACTTACCGACATTCTCTTTGCGGCCGGGGATCGGCTCGATCGGGTCGCCCGGGAGAAACGCGGTGGAGATTTCGGCGAACTGGCGCGCCGGTCGCTCATCGCCGCGCTCTCGTCCAGGATCGGCGCCGAGCTGCCCGGTCTCTTCGAGGCGACCCCGGCGGACGTCGAAACGGCGACCCGGCGCTTCGCCTCCCCGCGCGATTTCGCCGGGCTAGCGCGGAGCTTTTACACCCGCCTCGTCTCCGAGACGCTTTCTTCGTTTCTCGATCGGACGCTGGCGACGCAGGTCGGACCCACGTCACGATTCGCCCATGCGGGAGATCGCTCCGCCTTCGACGACGCCCTCGCTCAACATTGCTTCGAGACGACGCGGATCATCCACGAGTTCTCAAGCGGATGGCATGCGAAGCACCTGATCCATGGCGACGGCGGCTCTCCACGGGCAGTCGCGGAGTTCGGCTATGTGGCGCTGAAGAAGATCCTGACCGAACTCATCCGGCGGCGTGATCTTGGGTAGCGTTCGCCTCACAGTCCGGAAAGGCCCCGACGCCGCCCCTGATACGATCGCGTTCGACGTCAACGGGCCGGCCCCTTCCTTCGCCATCGCCACCGAGCGGGTCGCCGGCTGGAGCCTCTCCCATGTCGACAACCGGCTGCTCGATCTTCTCGATGTCGCCGGCGCCATATTCGCAGCGGATGGGATCGTCACCCGCGGCGGGTCTAGCCGGCCGGGTTTTGGAGCGAGGTGGCGACGGGAGCTCGACTTCGACATCGCGGTGCGCGATCCGACGTTCTGGAATGACGGCGTCGTTCGCGCGGCGCTCGCCGCGGCGGTGGAGTTCCTCACCGACGACCAGGTCGACTTCTCGTTTCGCAAAAGCGCCGTCCCAGCCCCGCGACAGGACTATCTGCAATTCGACCCGGAGTCTCCCGAACCTGACGGTGAGGCGCATGTGGTCCTCTTTTCCGGTGGGCTCGACTCGCTCGCCGGCGCCCTCGAGACACTGACGCGGGAGCGCGGAAGGGTCGTGCTGGTGACGCACCGGTCGGCGCCGAAGATCATCTCGCATCAGGATCTGCTCGCCGAAGAGCTTCGCCGCCGGTTTGGCGACCGCGTGTCCTATGTACCTATCCGCGCGACGTTCAAGGATCGGAAAGCGGGTGAGCGGACGCAGCGATCGCGCTCCTTTCTCTTCGCGGCGTTCGGCTACGTCATCGCCCGCACCGTCGGGGCCGACCGGCTGAACTTCTTCGAGAACAGTGTGGTGAGCCACAATCTGCCGCTCTCGCCGCAGATCATCGGCACGATGGCGACCAGAACGACGCATCCCTATGCGCTCAGAAAGTTCGAGGATCTGCTGGGTCTGATCGATGGTCGACGTTTTTTCGTCCGCAACGGGTTCGAGTGGCTGACCAAGACCGAGGTCGTCGGCAAACTGCGTGAACATGGGGCCGCAGATCTCATCCGCCACGCTGTCAGTTGCAATAGCGTCTACGATCGCCGCAAAGTCGAGACGCACTGCGGTGCCTGCTCGCAATGTCTCGATCGACGGTTCGGGATTCTCGCCGCTGGCCTCGCCGGCGATGAACCGGAAACGCTCTACGAAACGCCTGTACTGATGGGCGGACGCGCCGAGCCGATGTCGCAGACGATGGCGCTCGAGTGGACGCGGCACGCGATGCGGCTTGCGACGATGGAGCCCGCAGCGTTCCAGGAGCGGTTTGGCGGCGATGTGGCGCGGATCGCCCAAGGATATCCGGAGATGGCGGGCGGCGAGGTCCTGAGGCGCTGTCTCGATCTTCAGGTTCGACATGGGCGCGCAGTTCGACGCGTGCTGGAAGGCGCGGCGGCGGCGCATGCGCCAGGCCTGGTCGGCGGCGCTCTGCCATCCACGAGCCTCCTCCGCGTCTTTATGGCGGACGCGACCCGTGACCCGGCGATCGTGGCGATCACGCCGGGCGGTGCGGATCAGATTGTTGCAGCGGACGAGGCGCGGTGGCCGGACGAAGACGAGGCGCACGATGGTCGCCTTGTCGTGAGGTTGATCGGCGAGGGCCGACAACGCCGGATCGAGGTAAAGAATCTCGGGACTGTCGATGGCGCCCCCGCCGGCCCCGCATTCGCGCTGAGACACCAGTTTGCGGCGGACCGACTGGATGACCGCCCACCAGACGACCACCGTTATGTCCCCGCCGGCCACATGACGCCCGAGGCGGGATCGTCGAAGTCCGCTGTGACGCAGAACGTCAAACGCTGCCGCAAGGAACTGGCGGAGAATTATCAGACGCTCGTGGGCCGTCCGCCCGAGCGCGCCCTCCTGATCCAGAATAAAAAGGGATCGGGATATCGGCTCGATCCCTGCATCAAGCTGGTGGAGCCTTCCGGCTGACGATAGGCCATTCGGAGCGACGGACCGGATTCCGCAGGCCGGCCGCCGGATTCGTCAGCGCTCTGGCCGCGGGCCTGTCGCCGAGACCGCTTTGTCACGACGAACCCGGTCTTGTCACGATGAACCCGGTTGACGACAGCGATCGGGCCTACTCGACCCGAATTCCTGTCATCGCGCGGCATGGCTTGTCATGATGGAGCGCAAGTAAACCCTTGTCTTCTCGTCTAAATTCAATCGCGAAGGCGAGGACGACATGGAAGAACGAACATCAAGAGATGGCGGCGACGGCGGAGAACTTTTTCTCCGCGAACATGAACTGGCGCGGCGGTGGCGGAAGTCGACGCGCTCTCTGCAGCGCTGGCGCGTCGACGGAACCGGACCGGCCTTCGTTCGCATCGGCGGCTCGATCCGCTATCGGCTGGATGACGTGCTCGCCTACGAGTCGGCGGCGCGCGCAGATCGGCGAGCCTCGTCATGAGCCGATCGATCGCCGCGCGGACCGATCCGCTCCCGCGTGATCCGGAGACGCCGAGCGGCGGGAACGACAGGGCTCCCTGGAGCGAAGATGCGGTCGCGCGGCGATTCGTTGCGGAGCATGGCGGCGACTGGCGGAGCCTCGTCGTGGGCAAGCGCTGGCTTCATTGGGATGGCGCGAGGTGGCGGCGAGACGAGAAACTGCTGGTGCTGGAGCGGATCCGCGCCACCTGCCGCGCGGCCGCCGATATCGCCGCCGCTGCGGGGAAGGACGGCGAAGCCGGTGGACATACGACCGGATCAGCCCGGACGCTGGCGGCGGAATTGCGGGAGCGAGGGTTCGAGCCGGTCCGAAGCGGCAAGGCCCGCGGCTGGCGCGGGATCGGTCTCCGCCGTTCGGGATCGCCGACGTGAAAGCCCCCAACCCTCTCGCACCTCGCCACATGACCCCGGCTGAACGACGCGCCGAACTCTGCCGGCTCCTCGCGCTCGGGCTGATCCGGCTCCGCCAGCGCGCCTGCGACGAAGCATCCCGCGGGACCGGAGAGAGTTCGCTACACTTTCCGCCCGACCGGAGCGGTCATGCGAACCCGACGAAACGGAGAGTCACATGACCCAGTCCGATCACATCCCCGCGCGCCTGGCCGCGCTGAAGACCGCGACGACGCCGGAGCTGAAAGCCCAATGGCGGGAGCTGTTCGACAGCGAGCCGCCGCCGTTCAATCGCAAGTATCTGGAGAGCCGCCTCGCTTACAGGATCCAGGAACTCGCCTATGGCGGGCTGAAACCCGAGACGATCCGGCGGCTGGAACGGCTGGGAGAAGAGCTGGACGGCGGCGACCGGGCGAAGCGCAGCATCCGCGCCGACCGTGACCGGCCGATCGCCGGCACGCGGCTTCTGCGCGAATGGCAGGGCAATGAGCAGATCGTCACCGTCACCGCCGACGGCTTCGAATGGCAGGGGCGGCCCTACAAGTCGCTCTCTGCAATCGCCCGCGCCATCACGGGGACGCGGTGGAACGGGTGGGTCTTCTTCGGGCTCAAGAACCACAGGGGGCGGAAATGACGAAGCCGCCCGAAAAATCGAAACTCGTCCGCAAGCTGCGCTGCGCGGTCTACACCCGCAAATCCTCCGAGGAAGGGCTGGAACAGGAGTTCAACAGCCTGCACGCCCAGCGCGAAGCCTGTGAATCCTATATCGCCAGCCAGCGCTCTGAGGGCTGGGTGCTGGTCCGCGATCAGTATGACGACGGTGGCATCTCGGGCGGCACGCTGGAACGGCCCGGCCTGAAGCGGCTGCTGGAGGACATCGAGGACGGGCTGGTCGATGTGGTCGTGGTCTACAAGATCGACCGCCTCAGCCGCTCGCTCGCCGACTTCGCCAAGC
>JBBDTD010000196.1:0-5379 GCA_040904645.1 Paracoccaceae bacterium | reverse complement strand
AGCCGATGCTGGAGGTGCTCGCCGGCATCCCGACCGTCGTCTACGGCTTCTTCGCGATCCTGACGGTGGCGCCCGCGCTGCGGGAGGCCGGCGGCTGGCTCGGGCTGCCGGTATCTCCGAACACGGCGCTCGCCGCGGGCGGCGTGATGGGGATCATGTTGATCCCGTTCATCTCCTCCTTCGCGGACGATGCGCTTTCGGCCGTGCCGCGCAGTCTTCGGGACGGCTCGCTCGCGCTTGGCGCGACGCGGGGGGAAACGCTCCGCAAGGTGCTCTTTCCCGCTGCGATCCCGGGAATCGTCGGCGGCGTCCTGCTCGCCACCTCTCGCGCGGTGGGCGAGACGATGATCGTCGTCATGGCCGCCGGTCTCATCGCCACGCTCACCATCAACCCGCTCGACAGCGTGACCACCGTGACGGTGCAGATCGTGACGCTGCTGATTGGCGATACGAGCTTCGACAACCCGAAAACACTTGCTGCGTTCGCGCTCGGCCTGATGCTCTTCATCGTCACGCTCGCGCTCAACGTCGTCGCGCTCCGCGTTGTGCGGAAGTACCGCGAACTTTACGATTGAGGACGTCATGGCCACCACGACACCACATGACTGGACGAGCGACGCGGCGAAGAAACGCCTGAAGAGTCGTTACGCCGGCGATCGCAAACTGATGTTCGCGGGAATGGCGGCGCTCGGCTTCGCGGTGCTGATGCTCTTCACGCTCGTCGGGTCGCTGCTCTCCACTGGCTGGCAGGCGTTCACACAGACGCATGTCGCGCTCAGCTTCACGATCACGCCGGAGCATGTGGACGCTGAAGACCCGCAGCGCGGCAATTACCGCGCCATCGTCGGGGAGACCGTCGCAGCGCTCTTTCCCGATCTCGGGCGGGCCGAGCTTCGCGATGCGCGCGGGATCGTCTCAAACGGGGCGGAGAACCAGCTGCGCGACATGCTGCTGGACGACCCCTCGCTCGTCGGTTCGGTCATCGAACTGCGCGTGCCGGTGGCCGACCCCTACGACCAGCTATCGAAGGGCTATGTGGATCGCAATGCGCCGGAGGATGAGCGCCGGCTGAACGACGCGGCCCTCGCGCGCTTCGCGCAGCTTGAAGCCGCCGGGCTGATCTCTCGGCCGCTCAACACCGCCCTCATCACCAACGCCGACAGCCGCTTTCCGGAGATCGCGGGGCTGAAAGGCGCGATCTGGGGCTCGTTCTACGCGCTGCTCGTCTGCTTCCTGATCAGCTTTCCGACCGGCATCGCCGCGGGCGTCTATCTTGAGGAGTTCGCGCCGAAGAACCGTTGGACCGACGCGATCGAGGTGAACATCAACAACCTGGCTGCGGTTCCCTCGGTCGTATTTGGCCTCCTGGCGCTTGCGGTGTTCCTCGGCTGGTTCGGTATGGCGCGTTCGGCGCCGCTGGTTGGCGGCATGACGCTGGCGCTGATGACCCTGCCGACCATCATCATCGCGACGCGCGCCGCGCTGAAGGCGGTGCCTCCCTCCATCAGGGAGGCGGCGCTTGGCGTCGGCGCGTCGAAACATCAGGTGGCGTTCACCCATGTCCTGCCGCTCGCGATGCCGGGGATCCTGACGGGCACGATCATCGGCCTCGCCCAGGCGCTGGGCGAGACGGCGCCGCTCCTGCTGATCGGCATGAACGCGTTCATCACGGCGGCGCCCGACGGCGTGATGTCGCCCTCGACAGCGCTCCCGACGCAGATTTTCATCTGGGCGGACAGCCCTGAGCGCGGCTTCGTTTCGCGCACATCGGCGGCGATTTTGGTGCTGCTCGCATTTCTGATCACGATGAACGCGATCGCGGTGTTCCTGCGCAAGCGCTTCGAGCGGAAATGGTGAGCGGCGGAGGGATGACAATGGAAGGAAACATCATGAAGGATGGCGACGGCGCCCTGATGGGGGACACCAAGGTTTCCGCCTCCAATGTGGACGTGTTTTACGGCGACACGCACGCCATCAAGGACATCTCGATCGATATCGGAGACAAGTCGGTGACGGCTTTCATCGGCCCGTCGGGCTGCGGCAAGTCAACGTTCCTCCGCTGCATCAACCGGATGAACGACACGATCGACATCTGCCGCGTGACCGGCTCGATCCTGCTCGACGGAAACGATATCAACGCCAGATCTGTGGATCCGGTGCAGCTTCGCGCCCGTGTCGGCATGGTGTTCCAGAAACCGAACCCGTTCCCGAAGTCGATCTATGACAATGTCGCGTACGGTCCGCGCATCCACGGGCTGGCGCATAGCAAGGCGGAGCTCGACGTGATCGTCGAGGACTGCCTGCGCAAGGCGGCGATATGGGAAGAGGTGAAGGACCGGCTTGACGCCCCCGGCACCGGTCTTTCGGGCGGCCAGCAGCAGCGGCTCTGCATCGCGCGCGCCATCGCCACCTCGCCCGAGGTGTTGCTGATGGATGAGCCTTGCTCCGCGCTCGATCCGATCGCGACAGCACGGGTCGAGGAGCTCATCGACGAGTTGCGCGGCTCCTTCGCCATCGTCATCGTCACCCACTCGATGCAGCAGGCGGCGCGCGTCAGCCAGAAGACCGCCTTCTTCCACCTTGGAATCATGGTGGAGTACGACACGACCGACAGGATTTTCACCAATCCGGCCGACAAGCGGACGCAGGACTACATTACCGGCCGGTTCGGTTGAGGAGAGAAGAAATGATGGGCGAACACATAGTCAGCTCCTTCGACGACGATCTGATCGAGCTTCGGGCCCGGATCGCCGAAATGGGCGGTCTGGCGGAAACCCTGCTCGCGGAGTCGCTGGACAGCGTCGAGAAACGCGATGTCGAGCTCGCGGACGCGGTGATCGCGCGGGACAAGCGCCTTGACGCGCTGGAGTTCGAGGTCGAGCGTCTGGCGACGCAGATCATCGCCCGCCGTCAGCCGCTGGCGCAAGATCTGCGGCTGGTGATCTCGGCGATGAAACTGGCGACGACGCTGGAGCGGGTCGGCGATCTCGCCAAGAACATCGCCAAGCGCGGCAAGCACCTCGCCAAGGCCAGCCCGGTGCGGATTTCCGGCTCGGTGGTGCGAATGGGCCGGCAGGCGCAGGCGCAGCTTACCGAGGTCCTGGACGCCTACGTCAAGTCGGATGTCGACAGCGCCATTTCCGTCTGGCGGCGCGATGTGGAGATCGACGACGCCTATAACGCGATGTTCCGCGAACTCGTGACCTATATGATGGAGGATCCGCGGACCATCAGCCTCGGCTCGCAGCTTCTCTTCATCGCGAAGAACCTGGAGCGGATAGGCGACCATGCGACCCATGTCGCGGAAATGGTCTATTACACGGTCAATGGCGAACCTCTCGGCGACGACCGGCCGAAAGGGGATCCTTCGGATCTCGAATATCAGCCCTGACAGGAGGAGACGGGCGATGAGCGCGCGGATCACGGTAGTGGAGGACGAGGAGGCGCTGGGCGCGCTCCTCGAATACAATCTGATCCAGGAAGGCTATCAGGTGCGTCTTTGCGCCGACGGGGATGAAGCGGTGATGAGCCTCGACGAAGAGGCGCCCGATCTGATGATCCTCGACTGGATGCTTCCCGGCGTCTCGGGGATCGAGATTTGCCGCCGGGCGCGCGGCAAGGCGGAGCTGCGCGACCTGCCGATCATCATGCTGACCGCCCGCTCCGAGGAGGAGGACCGCATCCGCGGCCTCGACATCGGCGCGGACGATTACCTGACCAAGCCCTTCTCGATGACGGAGCTTCTGGCGCGGGTGCGCGCGGTGTTGCGTCGCTCACGTCCGACGCTGGCGGGCGATGTCGCGACCTTCGGCGATCTCATCCTCGATCGGGAGACGTGCCGCGTCCATCGCGGCCCACGCGAGGTGCGCCTCGGGCCGAAGGAGTTCCGGCTGCTCGACTGCCTGATCCGCCGCCCCGGCAGGGTTTTCAGCCGCGAGCAGCTCTTGGACATGGTCTGGGGGCGCGACGTCTATGTCGAGGCGCGGACGGTGGACGTGCATGTCGGCCGGCTCAGGAAAGCCCTGAACCGGCGCGGCGACAGCGATCCGATCCGCACGGTGCGCGCGGCCGGATACTCTCTGGACGAAACCTATCTCGTCTGAGGGTGCGCGCCCTCAGCGAAACCCGCCGGGAGAGCGGTTGCGGCCCCGGTCGCGATCGCGGCGCGACGACATCGGCTGAAACGCCACCACGACATGGGTGTCGCAATAGGGCTTGCCGGGCTGGCAGGGCAGCCCGCAGAAAAAGAAATCCGTGGTCGCGGGGTCGCCGATCGGCCATTTGCAGGTGCGCTCGGTCAGCTCCAGCAGCGAGATGCGCCTGGCCTTCTTCTCCATCATGGCCAGCGTCTCGGCGGTGCGCGCCGCGTCCTCGACCATCGCCGGCGTCGGCGGCGGCGGCTCGCGTCGGGCGCCGGCGGACGGGATCACCGCCACGGGCGCGGGGGCGGCCGGCTTCGGCGTCGGTTCGGCGCGCGGCTCGGGCGCGGCGGCGACCTCAGCCGCAGGCTCGGCCGGGGCGGCGGGTTTCGGCGCCGGTTTCAGGTCGGCTACAGGCGCGGCGGGCTTGGCCGCAGCGCGGTTTGAGAGGCCGAGCCGGTGAACCTTGCCGATCACCGCGTTGCGCGTGACGCCGCCAAGGGTCTTGGCGATCTGGCTCGCGCTCTGCCCTTCGTTCCACATGATTTTCAGCTGCTCGACCCGTTCGTCGGTCCAGGACATCGCATTCTCCGCCGGATTGGTTGCGCCCGAGATCCCGGGCGCGCTTGGCCCATTTTAGCTGGGAGCGGGGGGGCGATGCAAGGCGGCGCGACGTGGGGCGCCGGGGTCAGCCGGCCATGGCCGCGTTCCAGCGCGCCTGCATCTCCGCCGGGCTGACCTCCGCGCCCTTTGTGGCGATGAACCAGTGATGCCCGCCCGGGTCGGCGAGCATGCCGCTTCTATCGCCATAGAACTGTTCCTTGACCGGGCGGAGTTCCGTCGCGCCGAGCGCGAGCGCGCGGGCGAATACCGTCTCCGCGTCCTCGACATAGAGGTGGAGCTTCACGGGCGAGCCACCAAGCGCTTCAGGCGAGAGCGCGCCGAAATCCGGATACTCGTCCGAGATCATGAGCCGCGCGCCGCCGATCGAAAGTTCCGCATGGCCGATGCGTCCGTCCGCGGGATCGATCAGCTCGAAAAGCGCCTCCGCGCCGAAGGCCTTGACGTAGAAATCGATGGCGGCGCGGGCGCCTCGAACGGTGAGATGGGTGGAAAGGGCGGGCATGGGGCGAATCTCCTTGCTATTTATAATTACGTTACGTATCGTTTTGTAATGAGTAAAGAGAATAAATCACCCCGCAAGCCCGGCCGCCCCCCCAGCGCCGCCGCGCCCCCTGCC
>JBBDTD010000195.1:28348-30933 GCA_040904645.1 Paracoccaceae bacterium | reverse complement strand
CCCCGGCGCTTCGAGAACGGCGCGGAGCGCGGCGGCGGCGTCCGCGGTCTCCGTCGAAAGCCGCCGGAGGCTCGGGTCGTCCAGAAGCGCGCGCGCGGAGGCGAGCGCGCCCGCAAGCTCGGCCGCCGCGCCCGCACGGTCCAGCTCTTCCAGCATTCCGCGCGCCGCCGCGAGACTGGCGGTCATTTCCTTCGGCGCCGCCCTGAGGGCCGGATCGTCCAGAATCGCGCGCAGCGAGGACAGCGTCGCGTTGAGCGCCCCCGGCGTCGCCTGAAACGCGGGGTCTGAGATCAGCGCTGTCGCCGCCGCCACGGCTTCGGTGACGGCGCCGGCCAGCCCGGCCAGCGCCGGGTCTTCCATTCGCGCGCGGAATGCGGCGAGCACGGCGGCGGCCTGCCCGCCCGCGTCTCCGGCTTCAAGCTTGCCGCTCATCGCCCGCGCATCGGCGAGCACCGCCGCCAGATCGGCCCGCGCCGCCGCCAATTCGGGCGCGGTGATAAATTCCCGCAGCGCGGTCAGCAACGCCTGCGCCTCCGCCGGGGCCGTCGCCAGACCGGGGGAGGTCAAGAGCGCCGTGGCGGCGTCCAGCGTCTGTCCCAGCTTGCCCGGCGCCGCCCTGAGCGCCGGATCGGCCAGAAGCGCGCCCGCCGCGACGGACGTCGCCTGCAGCTCGGCGATCAGCCCGGCCAGCGCCGGGTCCTCCAGCCGGGCGCGTAGCGCGGCTGCTGCTGCGGCGGCGTCTTCGCTCAGCCCCGAATCCCCCAGCGACACGGCCAACGCGCGCAGGCTCGCCAGCGTCGCGGCCAGGTCGGCGCGCGCGGTTCTGATATCTTCCGATCCAGCGATTTCGTTCAAGGAGTTCAGGAGCTGCGCCGCCGCCGCCGGAACCTCCGCCACTTCCGGCGACGCCAGCAAAACCGCCGCCGCGTCCAGCGCCGCCAGCGCCCGCCCCGGCGCCGCCCGCGCCGCGTCCGAGCCGACGATGGCGTTGACGTTATCGAGCAGCGTCACCGCATTTTGCACGAGCGCTTCGATCGGCAGGTCTTCGACGCGCCGCAAGGCGCCTTGCACCGAGCCCGCGAATTCATCGAGGTCTGATGCGATCGCAGGAATCACCAGCCGTCCGTTTTCCCGGCGCTCGACGACGGCGGGCGGGGTTTCGGGCGCGTTGACCAGTTGCACGATCAATGTCCCGGTCAGGAAATTGCCCTGCGTCAACTGCACGCGCAGCCCGTTTCTTACCGCCCCCTCGATAAACGCCAGCGCGCCCGCCACATCGGCGTCCTCCAGCCCGAGGAGAGACGGCGCGATGGCGATTCGGGTGCGGGTCTCGAAGCGGCTCATGGCTGCGTCGGTCTCGGCCGCGATCTCGATCTCGCGGCCGACGCGGATGCCCTGATATTAGACAGAGGCGCCGGTGGAGAGCCCGCGCACCGAGCCGCCAAAATAGACGTCGAGCGAAAGCTGCTCGCCCGGGTCTACCTCCTGCACCCGCGCCCGGGCGTCGCTCGGCGACGCGTAAAGATCGTACTGATGGCCAGACTCGACCTTGTTCGCCGCCCCGCCCGAGAACTCCTCGAAGGAGACCCCGCCCTTCCAGAGCGCCGAGAGGGAACCGATGCTGAACCGCGCGCCCTCCGCGCCAAAACTCATATCGACGCCAGGCACGATCCAGAACCGCGTTTCCTCCGTCAGCCGCAAATCGTTCGGGGCGTTGATGAACACGTCGAAAACCACCGCCTGCCCGTCGCTGGTCAGCCGCTTGGTCTCCACCCTGCCGACCTCGACCCGTCGATAGAACACCGGGGCGCCGATCGTCAGCGATCCGCCATCCGCCGCCTTGAGCCGAACCTGAATCCCCGCCGCGTCGCGCGAAATCAATGGCGGATCGTCGCGCGCGGTGAACTTTCGTCGCGCGACGCCTTCCTCCGCGTTCCACGAGCCTTCGATATATGCGCCGGAAATCACCGTCTCGAGCCCGGAAATACCCTGAGCGTTGACCTCCGGGCGCACCACCCAGAACTCGGCGTCTTCGTCCAGATAGCGCGCGATTTCGGGGTCGACGCGCACGACGGCGACGACGCGCGACAGATCGGCGGAGAAATTCAGATCCTCGACCCGACCGACTTCGACATTGCGGAATTTCAGCCCGGTGTCGCCGGGAACAAGGCCGGCGGCGGTTGGAAAGGAAATCTCGATCACCGGGCCGCGCCCCGCATAGTCGCGCCAGAGCAGCGCGAGCGTCACCAGGACCGCGACAACGGGAAACGCCCAGATCAGCGAGATCCGGCGCCTGCCCCCCGTGTCCAGCTCCGGGTCGAGCGGGCCGGCGTCTTTCGCGTCAGACATCGGCCTCTCCAACCCGGTCCCAGATCAGCTTCGGATCGAATGCGCGGGCGGACAGCATGGTGAAGCTGACCGAAAGCGCGAAGAGCGCGGCGGCCGATCCCGGCGCCAAGCTCGCCAGGAACCCCAATTGCACAAGCGCGGTGAGGATCGCAACGACGAAAACGTCGATCATTGACCAGCGGCCGATGAACTCGACTATCTCATAAAGCTTCAGCGCCCGCGCCGGCGCCATCGGC
>JBBDTD010000195.1:8989-28338 GCA_040904645.1 Paracoccaceae bacterium | reverse complement strand
TCGATGGCATCCAGTCGGAGTTCGGGGTGAGCGCCGGCGCCATCGGCGCCCGGCCCGACGCGATCAGCGCAAGACGCCCGATCACGAAGAATTTCGTCACCGGGATAACCACGCTGGCGAAAAAGACGATCGCCGCGATCCCGTAGAAGCCATTGGCGAAGAGTTCGATCACGCCGCCGACGATGGTGTTGGGATAAGCCTTGCCGAACTGCTGGGTCACCAGCATCGGCTGCAGGTTGGCCGGGATGTAGAGCACTATGCCCGCGACCAGCCATGCCCATACGGCGGAAAGCGACCGCCGCCCGCCTTCCGGCAGCCGGGCGCCGCATTGGCCGCAGACCCGCGTCCCCTGCGGCGCGGCGCTGTCGCACAGATCGCAGCCGACAAGACCCGCGGCGCGGGCGGTCAGAACCGCCGCGCTCACACCAACAGCCGCCAGATGGAGTGTCGGCACAGCACTGCGTCCTCGAAAAGCGCAACCGCCGCCAACGCGACCAGGATCCAGAACGCCGCCCCAAGCCCGACCGCGGCCAGCCCGGCGATCTTCACCAGCGCCACCGCGACGCCGATGATGAAGACCTCGATCATCGACCAGGGACGCAACTCCAGCGCCAACCGGAACGCACCCCGCGCGCCGCGCGCCGGCGGCAGGCCGAGCCGGATCGGCGCGAGAACCCAGACCATCGCCAGCGCCCGCGTCATCGGCAACGCGACGATCAGGCCGCCGACTGCGAAAGCCAGCGGCCACGTGGCGCCGCCCGCCGCCTCCACCGCGTCGATCAGCGCCGCGTCGCGGTGACGCCCGCCTGCGTCGATGGAAAGAAAGGGCAGGATCGCCGCCGCCACGAGCAATATGATGGTCGTCGCCGCCGCCGCCAGAACCCCGTCGATGGAGCCGCCCTGCGGCGCCGTCAGCACAGTGCGGCAGCGCGGGCAGCGGCTGCGCGCCGCCGCCTGACGGGGGGGGCGCAAGAGCGCGTCGCACGCCCTGCAGGCGATCAGGCCGCCACCTTCCGCGGCAAGTTCGATATGAGCGCTAGTCGCCAAAGGCCCACCTCCGCCCAAATGCCTTCGCCGTGATCCGGCGCCTGTCAAAAAGACCATGTAATGCATAACCGGTCCAGCGACAGGCCACGGGCCCGGCCGTCGCCATCAGTTGTTCTCGAAACCTTCGAGCACATTCACCGCGTTCACGCCGATCTCGGCCACCGCATAGCCGCCCTCCATCGCGAATACTGTCGGCAGGCCCGCACCGGCGATCCGCCGCCCGCAATCGGTGAAATCCGGGCCATCCAGCCTGAAGAAGCTGATCGGGTCGTCCTTGTAGGCGTCGACGCCGAGCGAGACGACCAACGCCTCCGCCCCGAAAGACGCGATTCTGGCAAGCGCGTCATCCAGCGCCTCCGCCCATATGGCGTAAGGAGTTTCGGGTGGCATGGGGTAGTTAAGGGTCGCGCCTTCCCCCTCCCCGGCGCCGCGTTCGTCCGCATAGCCGAGGAAATAGGGAAAGGCGTGCTCCGGCGCGCCATGGAGAGACGCAAACAGCACGTCGCCCCGATGATAGAAAATATCCTGCGTGCCGTTGCCATGATGAAAATCGACATCCAGCACCGCCACCCGCTCCGCGCCGTCCATACGGAACATCTCCGCCGCGATGGCGGCGTTGTTCAAGAAGCAGTAACCGCCGAACATGTCCGCAGTCGCATGGTGGCCGGGCGGGCGACAGAGCGCGAAGGCCGCGCGTTCGCCCCCCGCCACCAGCCGTTGCGCGCTTTGCGCCACCGCGGCCGAGGCCTTCGCGGCGGCCCATGTGCCCCCGGTGATCGCGGTCTCGGAAGACAGGGCGTAATAGCCGAGCTTGCCGTCGATATTGACCGGCGGCCGCCCGATCTGCATCCGCCGCGCGGGAAAGTTCGCGGCGATCATCTCGCCCCGGAACCCCTCCGCCCGCCACTCGTCCCAAGCGGTCTCGAGAAACGCGAGATAGTCCGGCGTGTGGATGCGCGCGACCGGCCCCATGTCCAGCGAGTCGGGCGCCAGCGGCGCCTCAAAGTCGCGCTCCCGCAGCCGGGCCAGCACATGCTCCACCCGGCTCGGGCGCTCGAACGGGGTTACGAGCTCGCCGCCGTGCAGTTCTCCCTGCGGGAAATGCAGGCGGTGATCTTCGCTGTGGACGACCTTCATGTTCATTCCTCTCGCAGGCGCCGCGCGCGTTCAGATTATCGCCAGGCGCGGCGGCGTCCAGCCCGTCGTCGCCGAGATCAGAGGGGCCAGACGATCAACAACATCGGCAGGCTTATCGCCACCACCAGCGCCTCCAGCGGCAGGCCGAGCCGCCAGTAATCCCCGAACTTGAACCCGCCCGGCCCTAGAATCAGCGTGTTGTTCTGATGGCCGATAGGCGTAAGGAACGCACAGGAAGCGCCGATCGCCACCGCCATCAGATAGCTGTCGGGGTTAACGTCCAGCGCCGCCGCGGCGCCCAGCGCGATGGGGCACATCACGGCCGCCGTAGCCGCGTTATTGATGACGTCCGAAAGGAACATCGTCACCATGAGCACCAGCGCCAGCCCGACCACGGCGTTTCCTTGCGCGAAATTGTCGATCAGCACCCGCGCGATCAGATCGACAGCGCCGGTGCTCTGCATCGCGCCGGCCACCGGGATCAAGGCCGCCAGCAGCACCACCACCGGCCAGTCGATCGCTTCATAGACGGTGCGCGGCGGCACGGTGCCGAACGCCATTGAAGCCAGCATCCCAAGAACGAAAGCCACCGCCGCAGGCAAAACGCCAAAGGCGACCAGCGCGATGGCGCCGGCCATGATCCCCGCCGCCAGCAGCGCCCGGCGTCGGTCGGGAATTCGCAGCTCCCGCTCCGCCAGCGGCACCGCGCCGGTCTCCGACGCGAAAGCGGCGAGAAGATGCGATGGCCCCTGCAACAGCAAAAGATCGCCGGACCGCAGCGACAGGGTCCGCAATCGCGAGCGTGAGCGCTGGCCGTCGCGCGACACAGCGAGCAGGTTGAGGCCATACCGCGTTCGCATGCTCAGCGCCTTCGCCGAGCGCCCGACGAGGATGGATCCGGGCCGAACCACCACTTCGCGAAGGATGATCTCCTCGTCCTCGGGCTTGTCGTCCTTTTCCTCTCCCTGCTCCTCCTCCGGCGCATCTCCAGCGTCCGCCTTGGCTTTCTTCTGGGCTTTCGCCTCCGCCGCCTCGGCCTTCGCCGCGCCGTCCGCCTCCAGCATCAGGCCAAGCGAAGAAAGGATCTCCGCAAGTTCGCCGACACCAGCCTCGACCACCAGAATATCGCCGCTGGCGATGTGGCGCGCGCCATGCGGCGCCGCGATCCTGACCTCATTGCGGACCATCGCGACGATCTGCGCGCCAGCGCTTTCCAGTTCCGCTTCTATCGCGGCGATGGTCATGCCGATGGCCTTGCTGCCCTCCTGGACAAGAAGTTCGGTCATGTACGCACCGGTTTCGAACTCGCCCGTCCCGCCGACCCGGTGCGCCGGCACCAGGCGCCAGCCGATCAGCGCGATGAAGGCGACCCCCGCCGCCGCCACGGCGAGCCCGATAGGGGCGAAATCGAACATGCTGAACTGTCCGAGGCCGGCTTCAGCGCGAAATCCCGAGACAATCAGGTTGGGCGGCGTGCCGATGAGCGTCGTCATGCCACCGAGAATCGTGCCGAAGGCCAGCGGCATCAGCACCTGCCCCGGCGTGATGTCGAGCCGACGCGAAAGCTGCACGGCCACCGGCATCAGGAGCGCCATCGCCCCGACATTGTTCATGAAGCCCGAAAGCGCCGCGCCAAGACCGGTCAGCGCCGCGAGGCTGACCACCCGGCCGGCGTTCTTCGGCAGCATGGCCTGCGTCAGGATATCGACCGCGCCGGAATTCTGAAGCCCCCGGCTCAGCACCAGCACCGCAGCGACGGTTATGACGGCGGGGTGCCCGAACCCGGCGAAGGCGCCCTCCGGCGGCGTCACCCCGACGATGACGCTAGCCAGCAGCGCGCCAAGCGCCACCATGTCATGGCGCCACTTGCCCCAAAGGAACATCGCCATCGCCGCCAGAAGAATGAGAAGGATATAGATCTGCTCGTCAGTCATTCGGGCCCCTCACCGCCGCCTTTTTCATATCGCCGGCATGAGCCAGTATGGCGCGGCGGCGATCGCGGCGCCATGATCACAACGGAGGAAACCGAAGTGCGTTCCATAGAGATACTAGAGCGGCTGATCGCCTTTCCGACCATAAGCCGCGATCCCAATATCGAGTTGATCGATTATGCGCGCGGCCTCCTCGCGGATCACGGCGTCGAAAGCACGCTGATCCCCGACCAGAACGGGACCAAGGCCAACCTCTACGCCACAATCGGCCCAAAGGACCGGCCGGGCGTCATGCTCTCCGGCCATACCGATGTGGTGCCGGTCGAGGGACAGGCGTGGAGTACGGACCCGTTTCAGCTGGTCGAACGGGGCGGCCGGCTTTTCGGACGCGGGGCCGCAGATATGAAAGGCTTCGTCGCCGCCGCGCTCGCGGCCGCCGGGCGCGCATCGGGCCGCGAGCTGAAAACCCCGCTTCACCTTGCGCTGTCTTATGATGAGGAAGTCGGCTGTCTCGGCGTGCGCAGCCTGATCGACATGCTCGCCGCCGCGCCCCACCGTCCGGCCTTCGCCATCGTGGGGGAGCCGACGACGATGCAGGTGGCCACCGGCCACAAGGGCAAGCGGGGCCTGCGCGCCACCTGCATCGGCCGGGAAGGGCATTCCGCGCTGGCGCCGATGGCGCTGAACGCGCTGCATCTCGCCGCCGATTTCATCGCTGCGGTCCGGGCGCGCCAGGCGCTGATCGTCGCCGAGGGTGCGCGCGATGGCGATTATGACATTCCCTACACCACACTCCATGTCGGGCGGGTCGTGGGCGGCGTCGCGCTCAACATCGTTCCCAATCTCGCGGTGGTGGATTTTGAGATACGCCATCTCGCGGGCGATGACGCCGGCGCCATCATCGCCGGATTGGCCGCGGAGGCCGACGCCATCGCCGCCGCGACCGGCGAGCCGGAGGCTGCGATACGGATCGAGACGGTGATGGAGTATCCCGGCCTCGACACCGCGCCGGACGCGGCGATCACCGCCTTCGTCAAATCCTTGACCGGCGCCAATGGCGCGATCAAGGTCGCCTATGGCACCGAGGGCGGTCTCTTTTCCGCGCGGCTCGGCGTGCCCGCCATCGTCTGCGGACCCGGCTCGATGGCGCAAGGCCACAAGCCCGACGAATTCGTCAGCCGCGAGCAGATGATGAAATGCGACGCGATGCTCGACGCCCTGATCGACAGACTGGAGAGCGGACTCTGACCCTGAAACGGCCGTAATCCCGCAAGGAGACATCAGATGCTTTCGATTAATCATGATGACGCCCGAAAGTTGTTCACCCTGGAACCGTCCGGCAAGCTGACCGAAGCGGACTTCGCCGCGCTGACGGAAGCGTTCAACGCCAAGGTCAACGAAACGGACACGATCCCCAACCTCGTGATCCACGCCGCCAGCTTTCCGGGCTGGGCGGATTTCTCCGGATTCATGCGGCACCTGAGCTTCATCCGCGATCATCACCGGATGATCGAGCGGATCGCGCTGGTTTCCGATTCCCGGATTCTCGACATCGCGCCCCGCGTCGCGCGCCAGTTCGTCTGGGCGAGCATTCGCCATTTCGCCGCGCGCGATCTGCAAAAGGCGCTGACCTGGGCGGCGGAGCGCGATCGCTCCGCTTCGCATGTGACGATCATGGAAGGTCTTCCGGACGACGTGATCGGCGTTTCGCTCCGCGGCGCGCTCAGCGCCCGGGATTACGCCGAAACGATCGAACCGCTTATCGAGCGTAAACTCGGCGCACATAAGCGGATCAAGTGCATCTTCCGCGTCGGCCCGGAATTCAAATCGATGACCCCCGGCGCGGTCTGGAGCGATGCGCGCATCGGCGTGACGCATTTCAGCGACTTCTCAAAGATTGCTCTCGTCAGCGATCTGGACTGGATGCGCCACGCGACGCGGCTCTTCGCGCCGCTCATTTCGGCGCAGGTTCACGTCTTCGACGATGACGACCTGGAGGAAGCGAAGGCCTGGATAGCAAAAGACGCAAGCCCCGACGACTGACGCGCGGCGGCCATGGCGTCGGCCCGCCACCGGCGCTAGGCTTCCACTGGCCCAGAAGGAAACCCTCCATGCTCAAGACGCAGGTTTTTCAGATCGAGGCGATCCGCGTCCCGGTGAAGCGCTTGAGATCGATCGACCCGGACAAGGTCGTGACTCTGGCGGAGGATATTCTGGAGAACGGGCAAACCACTCCGGTGATGCTCCGCGCCGATGGCGACAGCTTCGTGCTGGTCGAGGGGCTGCACCGCTTGGAAGCCCTGAAAGCCTTGGGCGAGACGGCGATAGAGGGTTATCTGGTTCAAGCCCGGCGATGGTGAGACGCCGCGCCGCTATCCGCAAGATGCGGCGCAATCATAATCAGACGCCCGCCGGAAAGGTTTGCTCAGGGGAGTCAGGCGGCGTTTGGATTGGGCTTGCCACCAATCCATACATCTATTAATCTTGATATATGGAAAAGAATCGCGCGCTCGCCTCCCTCTCCGCGCTCGGCCAGGACACCCGGCTCGACGTGTTCCGCCTGTTGGTGAAAGCCGGCGCGGCAGGCATGCGCGCCGGTGAGATCGGAGAAGCCCTCACCATCCGGCAGAACACGCTTTCCGCCAATCTTGCGATCCTGCTGAACGCCGGGATGGTCCGTAACGCCCGCGAGGGGCGCGCGATCAGATACTTCGCCGACATGGAGGGGATGCGGGCGCTGCTCGTGTTCCTCATGGAGGATTGCTGCGGCGGGCGCCCCGAAAGCTGCCAATTCGTCATCGACGAAATCGCCTCCGCCTGCTGAACGCATAATCATGGAATATCCCGATGTCTGACAAATTGATCGCCGACTCTGGCGGTTTGGGGGTTTTTGAGCGGTACCTCACGCTCTGGATCGCGCTCGCCATGGCGCTCGGCATCGGTATCGGCGTCGGCGCGCCCGTACTGGTCGAAACCGTGGCGGCGGCGGAGGTGGCGAGCGTTAATCTCGTCGTGGCGGCGCTGGTCTGGGCGATGGTCTATCCGATGATGGTCGGCGTCGATTTCGGCGCTGTCGCGGGCGTCGCGCGCCAGCCGAAAGGGCTTATCGTGACGCTGGCGGTGAACTGGCTGATCAAGCCTTTCACCATGGCGCTGCTCGCGGTTCTCTTTTTCGATTATGTCTTCGCGCCCTGGATCGAACCTGAGGACGCGGCGCAATACACTGCCGGCCTCATCCTTCTTGGCGCAGCCCCGTGTACGGCGATGGTCTTCGTCTGGTCGCAGCTGACGCGCGGCGACGCCACCTACACGCTCGTGCAGGTCTCCGTGAACGACCTGATCATGGTCGTCGCCTTCGCACCCATCGTCGCCTTTCTCCTCGGCGTCACCGATATCGCCGTGCCGTGGGAGACATTGGTTCTCGCTACAGTTCTCTATGTCGTTCTGCCGCTCATCGCCGGTCTCCTGACCCGGCGCGCGCTCGGCTCTCATAAAGCCATCGAGGCCTTTTCGGCGCGGGTCAAACCCTGGTCGGTCATCGGGCTGATCACCACCGTGGTGATCCTCTTCGGTCTGCAGGGTGGGACGATTCTCGCGAAACCCACGGTGATCGCGCTGATCGCGGTCCCCATCCTGATTCAGAGCTACGCCATGTTCGCGCTCGCCTATGGCGCCGCATGGGCGCTGAAAATCCCACACCGGATCGCGGCGCCCTGCGCCATGATTGGCACGTCGAATTTTTTCGAACTGGCTGTCGCGGTGGCGATCAGCCTCTTTGGCCTCAGTTCGGGCGCGGCGCTCGCGACCGTGGTCGGCGTGCTGGTCGAGGTGCCGGTGATGCTGTCGCTCGTCGCCTTTGCGAACCGCACCCGTCACAGGTTTCCGGAGACACCCGCATGACCGTCGTCATTCACCACAACCCCGCCTGCGGCACGTCGCGCAACGCGCTCGAGATCATCCGCGCCTCCGGCGAGGAGCCCGTCGTCATCGAGTATCTGGAAACAGGATGGACACGGCCGCAGCTTCTGGCGCTGTTCGCGGCGGCGGATCTGACGCCGCGCGCGGCTTTGCGCACCACGAAATCTCCGGCTGAGGAACTTGGCCTTCTTGACCCCGCCATCGACGACGAGACGCTGCTGGCCGCGATGATCGAACACCCCGTGCTGGTGAACCGTCCGATTGTCTGCACGCCGAAGGGCGTCCGGCTTTGCCGACCGTCCGAAACCGTGCGAGACCTGCTGGATTCGAGCGACGCGACCGGTCAATGATCTGCATTGCGCACTGAGCAATGCCTGAAGTCAGGCTTGCTCTCAGCGGCCTGACGTCGCGAAACGCCGCTGGCGCGTTGTTGCGTCGCACAAAAATCACTGTATAATCAAAATGTTGCAACAATCTTGAGGAGACGGGACGATCTCGACGCACCCAACAGACGCAATCCAAAGCGGTTCCAAGCCTATAGAAACTGCTGAGGAACTTTCATCCATCGCCTTCAGCTTCATGGCTTCCAAGGCGCTTTTCGCAGGCCTTCACATCGATCTTTTCTCGGCGCTCGAAGACGGTCCCAAGACCGCGGAGGAGCTATCCAAGGCGCTCGACGTTCCGGTCAACAGGGTCGTGATGCTAACCACCGCGCTTTCCAGCATCGGCCTTCTGGCGCCGCGGGAAGGGAGCAAGCTCCAGAACTCGCCGGCCGCCTCCAGCTTCCTCTCGAAGCAGTCGAAATATGATTTCGGCGACTACCTGCGCTATCAGATCGACCAGCAGATGTATCCGTTTCTGTTGCAGCTGAACGCCGTGATGAAGGGCGAGTTGCATGACAGCGCCATCTCTTCCTATCGTCACTGGATGGCGGATGAGGAACAGGCTTCGGTCTATTCCGAGAGCCAGCACGCCGGCTCGCTCGGCCCCGGGCGCACTCTGGCCCGGCGGGTCGACCTGAGCGGCGCGAAAAGCCTTCTCGATGTCGGCGGCGGCACCGGCGCGATGACCATCAGCCTCTGCTCGGCTTATGAAAATCTTCACGCCACGATCATCGATTTCCCGAATGTGTCCGAGATCGGCTGGCGCTTCATCTCTGAAGCCGGCCTCGTCGACCGCGTCCGCTATATTCCGGGAAACGCCATCGAGGTGCAGTGGCCGGGCAATCAGGATGCGATCCTGATGTCCTATCTCATGAGCGGCGTTCCGGGCGGCGCTGTCGAGCGGCTCTTGCGAAACGCCTATGAGACGCTCGCGCCCGGCGGCAAACTCATGGTTCATGACTTCATGGTGGAGGAAAACCGCCGCGGCCCCGCGCTCGCCGCGCTCTGGCAGCTCCAGCACATGGCGTTCACGCCCGACGCGCGGTCGCTTTCGGTCGGCTGGCTCACCCGGATGGGACGTGAGATCGGCTTCGAAACCGACGGAGGCGAGGATCTTATCCCCGCCATGACCAAGCTCATCGTCCTCACCAAGCCTGCCTGACGAACGGTCGGCGGCGCCGCTTCAACGCCGCGCCGCCGACATGGATGGATCGCGCCAAGCCGCAAAAGGCCGGCACGGGCGATAACACGGCCAAAGGCGGGGCATCGCTGAAGGCTTCCGCCGTCAAGAAACCTTCAGCGATGGCGCGGGGCGACTCACCAGGTCGCGCGACCGCCGGAGATGTCGAAAACCGCGCCGGTCGAGAATGTGCAGGCTTCCGAGCTCAACCAGCATATCAACTCCGCGATCTCCTCCGGTTCGACGAAGCGTTTCATCGGCACGTTTGCGAGAAGACGTTCCTTCCGCGCCTCGGTCATCTCGCCGAATATTTCTGTCGGACTGGCGGAAGGCGTGACCGCGTTCACGAGCACGCCCGCCCTCGCCAGTTCCTTGCCGAGCGACTTGGTTAAACCGATCAGCCCGGCTTTGGAGGCGACATAGCCGCATATGAACGGATTGCCGTCCTTCCCCGCGACCGATGCCACATTCACGATCCGTCCGTAACCAGCCCGCGCCATCGCCGGCGCAAAGGCGGAACAGCAGAGGAAGGCGCCGACCAGATTGACCTGAAGAACCGCCTGGAACGCATCGAGCGGGTATTCCCCCACCGGAGCACGCGGCCCTATGACCCCTGCGTTGTTCACGAGAATGTCGACCCTGCCGAAACGGCCGAGCGCTTCCTCCGCCGCGGCGCGGATGTCCGCCTCAGCGCCGATATCCACGGACAGAGCCTGGACTTCGGTGACCGCGCCCAGCTCCTGCGCGACGACGCTGAGCGCCACCTCGTCCCGCGCCCACAGGCTGAGGCGCGCGCCGCCCATCGCGAGCTGCCGCGCGGTCGCCAACCCGATGCCGCGATTGCCCCCGGTGACGACGGCGACGCGGCCCGCGAAGCGACGATCCTGACCCTCTAACGCCATCGCCGAGTTCTTCCTTGGTTCCATCACCTAGCAGGAATCATGCGCAAACGTTTTTTTCAAGTGTTGATTTTTCGCTTTTCCTCTGCTTAGCATCGGCCGCATCGGGTGATGGCGGACGATGAGACCAATACCCATGAATTGAATTTCCGCCGGAACGGCCTTCAAGCCAGGCTCCGAAGGTGCCCCGTGTCTATACGATCAAACGACTGTATAACTATGAATTATCTAACTCTACGGGTATCGGCGCATGCAATGACGCCGACAAGAAACAAGCGAACAGCACGGCCTGTTGGCAATCGGGTTCGAAAGGGAGGACCACATGAAGGCCCCTAACAAAAGATGGAATATCGTTTCCGCAATTATCGCCGCAGCGGCGTTTTCCGCACCCGGCGCAGCCCAGGCCGAGACGAACCTGGTCTACGCCAGCTACATCACCCAAAGCTCGATCGCGACGACGCTCGACACATGGTTCATGGACGAGGTGGAGAAGCGGAGCGGCGGCGATATCAAGTTCGAGAAGTATTATGGCGGCGCGCTGATGAAGGCGCCCGACATCTATCCGGGCCTGTCGCGCGGCGCCGTCGATTTCGCGACCGGCACGCCGCAAGCGTATAACCCCAAGACATATCCGCTCGCCAATATCGTCCTGCCCTGGATCACGGAGAGCGCGGACGCCGTCGTCTACGCCTTCAAGGATCTCTACGAATCCAATTCGGACCTGCAGAACGAGTTTACATCGCAAGGCGTCAGGATGATGTGGGCGCTGCCGTTCCCGGATGGTGGGATCTGGGGCAATTTCCCGACGCGGCTGCCGAAGGATCTGGAAGGCAAGCGCATCCGCGCAGTCGCCGCAATCGCCTGGGGCATAGAAGCCGCCGGCGGGGCGCCGGTGCCGATGAGCTTCACCGACGCGGTCGAAGCCGTGAACCGCGAGGCTCTTGACGCCATGGCCAACGCCCCGTTCGACAGCAGCGTGAAGTTCGGCCTCCCCAAGGTAGTGAGCCATGTGAGCGATGCGGGCCGCCTCGGCATCAACAGCGTCTCCATCGCGTCGTTCAATGAGGCCAGCTTCGCCAAACTCACGAAAGAGCAGCAGGACCTGTTGGTGCAGGTCGCGTCCGAAGTGCCGGCGCAATACGTCGCGCTGCTCAGCGGCGCCATGGAGGATGCGGCGCTGAGATTCATCGAAGAGCGAGGTGATATCGAAGTCATCCTCGCCACGGATGAAGAGGCCGCAGAGTGGAAAGCCATGATGGGCCCGGTCATGCGTGAGCGTTACATCGAGTCAGCGGCGGCGGTCACTGAGAATGGCGGCGAGCTCTACGATCAATTTGTCACGCTGGTGAAGAAATACGAAGCGGACTCCCAATACATGCCCAGCCTCGCGCGGTATGTGAAACTCGACAAAGGCGAATAGGATCGGGCCGGGGCGCCGGCTTCGCGGCGATCGTCGTCGCGGGGCCGCGCACTGCGCGCCGTCGGGGGAGCATGAGCATGAGCATTGGCGTTTTCACCGCGATGTCCCGGTTCAGCATCGCGGTCGGCTCCCTCAGCGGGGCCGCGACCGGGCTGATGATGATGGTCATCGTGACCGACGTGATCGGGAGGGCTTTTTTCGCATCTCCCCTGCCGCTTGCGACGGAAATCAGCGTCATGTTGCTGATCGTGAAGATATTCCTCGGGATGGCCGGAGCACAGGCTACGGACTCGAATTTTCAGGTCACCGTGGCGATCGACATGCTTTCCCCACGCTGGCGCCGACGCCAGCGGATCCTCTCGCTCGTCGTTGCGCTCGCTGGCGTCAGCGTGATCGCCTGGTTTTCAATCGACTACGCGATCAGCTCGACTCTGGAGGGAGAGATGTCCTTCGGCGTGCACGCTTGGCCGATCTGGCCGGAGCGGATCATCCTCGCGGCCGGGCTTGGGCTTCTTGTCGTCCAGATCCTCTTCGACCTTGTCGGAACCGCGATCTGGGGCGATGAGAAACTCAGGTCCGCGCTGCCCCGCCACAGCGGCTTACTCTGACCGCGGGAGCGCGCGCCGATGAACGCAATCGATCTGGGACTGGGGTTCGGGTTGCTCGGCGGCATGCTGGCCATGCTCTTCATCGGCATACCGATCGCCTATGCGCTTCTTACGGCGGGGCTGATCGGGCTGCTGCTGACGAAGCCGTGGATCGCGGTGGAGTTTCTGGTCTCCACGTTTTCATATTCGGCGTCGGCGAACCTGGCCTATGTGGTTCTGCCGCTCTTTCTGTTCATGGGGCATATGAGCTTCTCCGCCGGCATCGCTCACCGGGCCTTCGACAGCGCGCGCGTCTGGGTTGGCGCTCTGCCGGGCGGCATGGCGATCGCGACGGTTTTCGCCTGCGCCGGCTTCGCAGCGGTTTCGGGATCCAGCCTCGCCACCACGGCGACGGTCGCGCATGTGGCGGTCCCCCGCATGCTTAGCGAAGGCTATAGCCATGCGATCTCGGCCGGCAGCGTCGCCGCCGCAGGCACGCTCGGCGTTCTGATCCCGCCCAGCGGGCTCCTGATCGTCTACGCCATCGCGACGGAGACATCGGTTCCCGATCTCTTTCTCGCCGGGATCGTGCCCGGAATCATGACCGCGATCTTCTACGCCGTCATGCTCTTCGGGTGGATCAAACTTTCTCCCGGCTCCGGCCCGTCAACCCGCCCCACAAGATCGACCGCAGGCGAAAAGCTTGCCGCGACGCTGAACAGCTGGGAGATCATCCTGCTCTTCATGATCGTGATGGGCACAATCTACCTCGGGATCGGCACCGCAACCGAAGCCGCGGCTTTCGGCGCCGCCGGCGCGCTCGCCATCGTGCTGTTCCGCAACGAAGGCCGGGCGAGGATCATCTGGCGCGGACTTGTCGACACCGGCGTCACGACGTCGAGCGTCTTTCTGCTGATCATCGGCGCAGGCCTTTTCGGGCTGGCGCTGACCACGACCCAGGCCCCGCAGCAACTGACGCTCTGGCTGACGCAATTCGACCTGCCGATCTGGCAGCTGACGCTGCTGCTTTTGCTGCCTTACATCTTTCTGGGTTTTTTCGTGGACGGCATCACGATGATGCTGCTCACCTTGCCGATCATCTTTCCCGTCGTGGTCGACGCCGGCATCCACCCGATCCTCTTCGGCATTCTGGTGACCAAATGCGCCGAAATCGGCGCGATCACGCCGCCGGTGGGCCTCAACATCTTCGTGGTCAAGAACACCGTGCCCGAGATCAACATCATGCAGGCCTTCCGCGGGGCGATCCCGTTCGTACTGGTCGAACTGGTGATCATCGGGCTTCTGGTCGGGTTCAACGACATCGCGCTCGTCCTGCTGTGACAGGCGGGCGGCGCGCTTCAGGCGATGAAGGAGCCGCCATTCACATTGAGGGTGATCCCGGTGACATAGGCCGAAAGGTCGGAGGCGAGATATAGCGCCGCGTTCCCGATATCCTCGGGGTAACCTGGCCGGCCGAGCGGATAGCCCTTCCCGGCCTCGATCTTGCCGGCGTCGGCGTCCGGCCCGCGACGCGAGAAATCGGTCATGATGAGGCCTGGCGCGATGGCGTTCGCCCGGAGACCCTCCGGACCAAATTCCTTCGCCATGGCTCGGGTGAGGCCGAGCACCCCCGCCTTGGCCGCACAATAATGCGGCCCCCCGAATATACCGCCGCCCTGCAAGGCCGAAAGCGACGATACGTTGACGATGGAGGAATGCGCATGGCGCGGCATGTGCGGTGTCACGGCCTGGGTCATCAGGAGCGTGCCGCGCAAAACAACGTTGGTGACCAGATCGTAATCCTCGGCGGAAATTTCCGCCACCTTCCGCCTCTGAGTCACGCCCGCGTTATTGACCAGGATGTCGATATGTCCCCACCGCGCAGCGACGGCGGCGGCGGCGGAATTGCATGCCGCGGCGTCGGTCACGTCGCATTCGGCCGCCATCGCGCTCTCGCCAAGGGCTTTCGCCGCGGCGTGCGGGTTTTCGGAGCCCAGATCGAGGATAGCGACCCGCGCGCCGTGCTCGATGAAGATCCGCGCCGTCGCTGCGCCGATTCCGTTCTCCCGCGCCGCGCCGGTGATCACCGCTACGCGGTTCTTGAGCAATCCATCCATGTCGCACCTTTATCCGCTATCCCCACACTGGGAACGGGCCGAATCTGTTTCGCCGAGACCGGCCGGGAGTTTGACGGCGTTTTCGCCAGCTGCGTCAGGCGCGCGGCGCGCGCCGGATCAGCAGCTCCCGCCCGGATCTAAAAAAACGTTTTCTCAGCCTATGGCCGCCGATTTCGGGTGTCAATAATTTCCATGTCGATAGGCCGATCGGCGCAGTTTCAAGCATGATCCAGATCCCATGCTTTCAGGAAAATGATGGCATTACAGTTAGATAATGTTAATTTTCCCGCAAGCCCGAGACACATGACGTCGACCGGATCAGCCTCCGCAGCCATGAATGAAGCTTGACAGATTCGATCCAGAACGCAAAATGTGTAAAAACGATTGCGCGGATAAATTGCAGGCGCTCCTCGCGCCAACGCCGCCCACAAGCGAAAGAAACGGAAGCTCAGCGATGATAAAAGCCGAAGATATCAAGATCGTCGAGACCGACCGGTTGCCGCTGCGCCGTCCGCCCTATGACGAGGAAACCCGGCGGAACATCGAGAACACCGCCTTCACCGGGCTGTCGCCGCAGAATCTGAGGCTCGCCCTCGCCCACAACCCGCTGCTTGGCGCCAGATTTCAGGCCTTCGCGCACAGTGTTCTCTTCAAGGCCGACGTCGAATTGCGGGTGAAGGAGATCGCCATCATTCGCACCGGCGCGCTTACCGGCGCAGAATATGTGTGGGGCATGCATGTCAGCATCTTCGGCGACAAATGCGAGCTTGACGAAGCGGCGATCAACGACCTGACCCTCGCCCCCGCATGGAGCGACCTGAAAGACCCGCGCTGGACCGACACGGAGCGACTGGCCGTCCGCATGACGGACGAGTTGCACTTCCAGTCCGGGATCAGCGACGAAACCTGGGAGCAGATGAGCGCGATCTGGCCGCCCTCCCAATTCATCGAGATGATTTTCGCCGTCGGCGTGTATCATGTGGCGTCCTTTTTCATTAAAAGCGCCGGCGTGCCGCTCGAGGAAGGTCAGGCGCGCTTTCCCGAAGAATACGCAAGAAGGTGAACCTGTTTGAAGAGCCGGCCCCGCAATACGATCAAGGATGTCGCCGCCGCGGCCGGCGTTTCCGTCGGCACGGCCTCGCGCGCCCTTAACCGGCGCGGGCGGGTCAGCGAAGCGACAATCGCGAGGGTCACCAGCGCCGCCGAAAAGCTGGGCTATGAGCCGGACGCGATCGCGCAGAGCCTGCGGCTCAAATCCACCAAGGTGGTGGGCATGCTGGTGACGGACATCTCGAACCCGTTCTTCGCCGGAGTGATCCGCGCGGCCGAAGCCCGTTTGCAGCAAGCCGGCTATGCGCTCCTCATCGGAAACACCGACAATGACTGGCGGCGCGAAAAATATCTGGTCGACCTCTTTCGCCGCCGCCGCGTCGACGGACTGATCATCGGGCCATGCGAAAAGGAAGACCCGGAGATGTTCGCGTTTCTGGGGGGGGAGGACCTGCGCATCGTCGGCTTCGACAGGGATGTCGGCGATACGCAGAGCGCGCTCCATGTCGACCATCGCGGCGCGGCGCAGGAAGCGACGCGCCATCTGCTCGCGCTCGGCCACCGCCGCATCGCGCTTCTGTCGTCCAGCCACCTGGTTCGCCCCGGGCGCGAACGCATTGCCGGCTATAGCGAGGCGTTGCGCCACCACGGCGTCGAGGTGCGGGAGGATCTGATCCGCGCCCGGAAATCCTCGATGGAGTTCGTCCTGAGCGAAGCGCTTTCGCTGATGACGCTGCGCCCCGCACCTACTGCTTTTCTCTGCCTCGGCACGCGCATTATGGCCGGCGTCCTGCAGGGCTTGCGCCAGAACGGCTGGCGTGTTCCCGAAGATGTAAGTGTTCTGAGCGTCGGCGATTCCGACCTTGCACGGCTTTATTCCCCTTCAATCACCTCGATTTCATGGGATCTGAAATCGGTCGGTGAAGTTCTGGCGGAACTGATGCTGCGCGAACTCGGCTCCGAAAAGGCGGAGGCGCCCGAGCGCGTCCTCATGCCCACGCGCCTGATCGAGAGGGAATCCTGCGCCGCGCCCGGGAACCTGCACGGCGCCCGATAACAACCAACCAGAGGGGAAAAACGCATGAGTGCGAGGCTGAAGAACAAGGTTGCCGTCGTAATCGGCGCCGGGTCCATCGGTGAAGCGCCGAGCAACGGGTCGGCCACGGCGCAAATCTTCGCGCGCGAAGGCGCCGCCGTTCTCTGCGTCGACATCTCCGCTGAAGCGGCCGCCAGATCCGTAGCTCAGATCGAAACCGGGGGCGGCGTCGCCAGCGCGCATCAGGCCGATGTCGCGAATACGGCCCAGATCGACGACGCAATCCGCGTTGGGCTCGACCGCTACGGACAGATCGATGTGCTGCATTACAATGTCGGCATCGAGGCTTTCGGAGAGTTGATCGACGTCACCGACGAGTCGTGGGATCGGGTCTTCAGCATCAACCTGCGCGGCGCCATGGCCGCGGCGCGCGCGGTCGCGCCGCATATGATCGAGCGAAAGACCGGCTCGATCATCAACGTCTCCTCGATCGCGAGCCTGAAATGGAGCCCGATGCAGTTCCTTTCCTACAATGTATCCAAAGCGGCGCTGAACCGCATGACCAAGGTGATCGCACGCCAATATGCGCCGTCAAATGTCCGTTGCAACGTGATCCTGCCGGGCCTGATCGACTCGCCGCACGCCGCCGCGCTCTTCAAGACCGAAGGGGAGTGGCTGAAAGCGCGCGAAGCCCGCGCCGCGCGCTGCCCGATGGGCCGGCAAGGCGAGCCAGAGGATGTCGCGATGGCGGCCCTGTTCCTCGCTTCGGAGGAATCCCGCTATGTGACCGGTCTGGAGCTTGTGGTCGACGGCGGCGCTACGCTTTGAACCCAAGATCAGCGAATTTCCCATAATCATCGGCGCGCAAGCCGCTGACGGTCGCCACAATTCGCTTGTTGGTCATCTCACGCGGGATCGCCGCCATTTTCAGCGTCAGGCGCACAAATAATGGCGTTTCTATGGCTGGTAATCAATGCCTTTTTGGGTAACCTGAAGTCAGATGGCCTCAAGTCCATGCGAACCAAAACAAGTTCAACAACAGGGAAAATAACATGATGACGCGAAAGCTCTTCGTAAAATCCGTTGCGGTCATCCTGGCCCTCGCGGCGCCTTTGGCGGCCCAGGAGCCGCAAAGCGGGGGCACGCTGAACGTGGTGATTCAGCCCGAACCGCCGGGGCTGATGATCGGCCTGATCCAGAACGGCCCCACGCAGATGGTCGCCGGCGAGATTTACGAGAGCCTTCTGCGGTATGATGAGAATCTCACTCCCCTTCCCGGCCTCGCCAAGGAATGGAGCATCTCGGACGACGGCCTGACCTATACCTTCAAGCTGCATGACGGCGTGAAATGGCATGATGGCGAGGATTTCACCTCCGAAGACGCCAAATTCTCCGTCGATGTCTTCCTGCGGGAAACTCACCCGCGCCTGCGCACCTCTCTGGTCCATGTCGACAGCATAGAAACGCCGGATCCGCTCACCGTCATCTTCAAACTGAAGAACCCTTTCGGCCCGTTCATCGGCCTTTTCGATCCAGGCACGGCGCCGATGGTGCCCAAGCACATCTACGAAGGCACGGATTTCGCCAACAATCCCGCCAACAACACCCCGATCGGCACCGGGCCGTTCAAGTTCGACACCTGGGAGAAGGGCAGCTTCATCCACCTGGTCAAGAACCAGGATTATTATCTCGAGGGGAAGCCCTATGTGGATGAAATCTACTACCATGTGATCCCGGACGCCGCCTCCCGCGCCGTGGCCTACGAAACCGGCAAGGTGGACGTGTTGCCCGGCGGTTCGGTCGAGAATTTCGACGTGCCCCGCATTCGCGCCATGGACAACACCTGCATCACCGACAAGGGCTGGGAACTGTTCGGCCCGCTTTCGTGGATGTGGATCAACAACGACAACAAGCCGCTCGACGATGTGAAGGTGCGCCAGGCGATCATGCACGCGCTCGACCGGCAATTCGCGCTCGACGCGCTCTGGAACGGCCTCGGCAAGGTCGCTACCGGCCCGATATCGTCCTCCACCCGCTTCTATGACGGCGATACGCCGGATATCGGCTATGACCCCGAAAAGGCCAGGGCCCTGCTTGCGGAATCAAGCTATGACGGCGAGACGATCCGCATCCTGGGGTTGCCCTATGGCGAAACCTGGCAGCGCTGGGCGGAAGCGGTCAAACAGAACCTCGATGAAATCGGCATGAAGGCGGAAATCGTCGCCGCCGACGTCGCCGGCTGGAACCAGAAGGTAAGCGACCGGGATTTCGATCTGGCGTTCACCTATCTCTATCAGTACGGCGACCCGGCCCTCGGCGTCGCGCGGACATATCTCGGCGACAACGCCGCCAAGGGCTCCCCCTGGAACAACGTGGCCAATTACCAGAGTCCGGAACTGGACAAGCTCTGGCGCGACGCGGCCTTGATGGCCAACAAGGAAGAGCGTCAGGCGGCTTATTCGACGATCCAGAACCAGATCGTCAGCGACGTGCCGAACGCCTGGCTGCTCGAACTTGGTTTTCCGACGATCTACCGCTGCAACATCAAGAATCCGGTCAGCACCGCCCTCGGCGTGAATGACGGGTTCCGCGATGTCTGGATCGAAAAATAGGGCTCTCCCCGGTTGAGCCCCGGGGGGGGGGG
>JBBDTD010000195.1:0-8979 GCA_040904645.1 Paracoccaceae bacterium | reverse complement strand
GGCGATCGAACGCCGCGCCGGCCCCCAAAACTGACGCTGCAATGGCGGAGAATCGCGTGTGACACGGTTCATACTTGGGCGACTCGTCAAGTCAGTATTCATCCTGCTGGCGATTCTGGTTTTCAATTTCCTGCTCATCCACGCCGCCCCGGGCGACCCAGCCGCCGTCATGGCCGGGGAAGCCGGCGCGGCGGATGAGAAGTTTCTTCTGGATCTGCGCACGCGGTTCGGGCTGGATCAGCCGCTCCACGTCCAGCTCTGGTATTACATCAAGGGCGCGGTGCAGCTCGATCTCGGGTACTCCTACCGCCAGCAGGCCCCTGTAGCCGAGCTGATCGGAGACCGGCTTCCGGCCACGCTGCTGCTGACCGCGACCGCGTTCGTGCTCTCGCTCGTCCTTGGGGTGGTCGCGGGCGTCGCCGCTTCGGCGCGGCAGGGCGCCTGGTCCGACACGGCGATCTCCACCGCGGCGCTGCTGTTCTACGCCACGCCGCTCTTCTGGGTGGCGCTGATGGCGTCGCTGGTGTTTTCCGTCTGGCTCGGCTGGCTGCCCGGTTTCGGGTATGAGACGATCGGCGCCGGTTATACCGGCATTGAGCGCGCGCTCGACATCGGGAAGCATCTGATCCTGCCTGCGGCGACACTCGGGCTGTTCTTCATGGCGATCTACATGCGGATGACCCGCGCTTCGATGCTTGAGGTCTCACGGCTCGATTTCGTCAAGACCGCCCGTGCGAAAGGTCTGACCCGCGGCGTGATCCAGCGCCGGCATGTGCTGCGCAACGCGCTCTTGCCGGTCATCACGCTCGCCGGGCTTCAGGCCGGCCAGATCTTTGGCGGCGCCATCCTCACCGAGACGGTTTTCGCCTGGCCGGGCATCGGCCGGCTGATGTTCGAAGCGATCAGTCAGCGCGACTACAATGTGATCCTTGGCGTTTTCTTCATTTCGGCCGCGATGGTCCTGCTCTTCAACCTGATCACCGATGTTCTATACGTGATCGTCGATCCGCGCATAAGGCTGACCGGATGAAGGATTTCTGGAAACGATACAGCAGCAACCGCGGCGCGGTGATCGGGCTTGCGATCCTGGCCGCGGTGATCGCGGCCGCAATCCTGGCGCCGGTGCTTTTTCCGCAGAGTCCGTGGAAAATGGTGCAGCGCCCGTTTCTCCCCCCCTTCGCCGCCGGCGGCCTGCCGTTCGGCACGGACGCGCTGGGGCGCGACGTGCTGGCCGGGCTGGCGCACGGCGCCTATGTCAGCTTGCTGGTCGGCTTTGTCTCCACCGTGGTGGCGCTTGCAATCGGCGTCCCGGTCGGGGCGCTGGCCGGTTATTTCGGCGGCTGGGTCGATGACGCGCTGATGCGCTTCACCGAGTTTTTCCAGACCATTCCCAGTTTTGCGCTGGCGATCGTGCTTCTGGCGATCTTCCAGCCCTCGCTCACCTTCGTGATCATCTCCATCGCCATCGTCAGCTGGCCCCCCGTCGCGCGGCTGGTGCGCGGCGAGGTGCTCAGCCTGCGCACCCGCGAATTCGTCGAAGCGGCCACGCTTTCCGGCCTCGGCGACACGCAGATCATCCTGCGCCATATTTTGCCGAACGCGCTGCCGCCGATCATCGTCCTCGCCTCGCTCATGGTGGCGACCGCGATCTTGCTGGAAAGCTCGTTGTCCTTCCTTGGCCTTGGCGATCCCAACATCATGTCGTGGGGCTACATGATCGGCGCCGCGCGGACCGTGATCCGCACCGCGTGGTGGCTCTCCTTCCTGCCGGGCATGGCGATCCTGCTTACGGTGCTGGCGCTCAATCTGATTGGCGAGGGGCTGAATGACGCGCTCAACCCGCGGCTGACGAGGCGATCCAGATGAGCCTGCTCAGCATCCGCGATCTGTCCATCGCCCTGCCGGCGGGCGCCGACCGCGAATTCGCCGCGCGCGACATTCATTTCGACCTCGCGCCCGGTGAAATCCTCTGCATCGTCGGGGAGAGCGGCTCCGGCAAATCAATGTCGGCCAACGCGGTCATGGGTCTCCTGCCGGAGGGGGTCGAGCCGGTTTCCGGCGAGATCATGTTTGACGGGCGCAACATTCTCGGCCTGACGGAAAAGGAAATGCTGCCCCTCCGGGGCCGGCGCATCTCCATGATCTTTCAGGAACCGCTGAGCGCGCTCAATCCCCTGATGCGCGTCGGCGCCCAGATCGAGGAAGTGTTCGAGGCGCATGGCGCGTTGAAAGGCGCCGAAAGACGCCGGCGAACGCTCTCGCTTCTGGATGAAGTCGGGATACCAGACCCCGAATCCGCGCTCCGCGCCTATCCGTTCCAGCTTTCGGGCGGGCAACGTCAGCGCGTCATGATCGCCATGGCCCTCGCGCTCGAGCCGGACATCCTGATCGCGGATGAGCCCACGACGGCGCTGGACGTCACAACTCAGGCGCAGGTTCTCAAGCTGATCGAAGCGCTTCGCGACAAGCATAACATGGGGGTGATCTTCATCACCCATGACTTCGGCGTGGTGGCCGACATCGCCGATCGCGTCATCGTCATGCAGTCCGGCCTGATCGTGGAAAGCGGCCCGGTCGCGGACGTGCTGCTGCGCCCGCAACACCCCTACACCCGCGCGCTGATCGAAGCGATTCCGCGCCTGACGCAGGACCGTGCGCAGCGGGCGGAGGAGGCGCGTGCGCCGGTCTTGACGGTATCTGGCCTGAACAAGACCTTTTCGACCGGCAGCGGCAGGCTTTTCGGCAAGCGGCGCATCGTCCATGCTGTCAAGGACGTGAGCTTCGAACTTTTCGCGGGTGAGACGGTCGGGATCGTAGGCGAATCGGGATCGGGAAAATCGACTGTGGGGCGCTGCCTCGTGCGGCTCCTTGATCCCGACTCCGGGCGCATCACAGTGGACGGCGCGGACATCGCTGAAATGTCGGGCGCCGGACTGCGGGCCAAGCGCCGCAATCTCCAGATGATCTTTCAGGACCCGTTTTCCTCGCTCAACCCACGCGCGCGGGTCTCGCGCATTCTGACCGAGGGACTGATCGCCTATGGCGAGCCGCGCGACAAGGCGATGGACGCCGCGCGCGATCTGTTGGAACTGGTGGGCCTCGACGCTTCGGCGATGAGCCGCTTTCCGCATGAATTTTCCGGCGGGCAGCGTCAGCGGATCGGCATCGCGCGGGCGCTCGCGCTCAATCCTTCGATCATCATCGCTGACGAAGCCGTCTCCGCGCTGGATGTGTCGATCCAGGCGCAGGTGCTCGATCTGCTGGCGGATCTGAAATCGCGGCTCGATCTCTCCATGCTGTTCATCACCCACGACCTGCGCGTGGCGGCCCGGATCTGCGACCGCATCATCGTCATGCAGCGCGGCCAGATCGTGGAGATCGGCCCGGCGGCGAAAGTGCTGCACGAGCCCGAGTCAGATTACACCCGCTCCCTGCTGGACGCTATTCCCGGTCAGGAATTCGAGCGCGCGCTGGCCGCCGCCGGCTGAGGCCGGATCGTCACATCGTCTTCACCCAGTGCTGGGCGTCCTACCGTTCGCCCCTCTGGATTTCAGGCGGATCGAACGCGGTCACCGGCGGCGCGTCGCCCTCGTGGCGGGCGATCTCGACAAGACAGGTCAGCGCCGCCGGGCCCTGGCCCAGTTCCGAAGTCGGCAGATCGGGCGTCAGCACGTTCGGGTTGCCGTGCTTGCAGATTTCCCCTCCTCCGGTCCAGTCCGGATCGTACCAGGCGCCGGTCGCCATCATCGCGACGCCCTCCATCACGTCCTCGCTCAGCCGCGCGCCGGCGAAGCAGGCGCCGCGCGCGTTGAAGACAGTGATCAGATCGCCATCGGCGACGCCGCGCCGGCGCGCGTCCTTGGGGTTCAGAACGCACTCGGCGCGCCCCTGAATTTTCCCCGCCCTGCTGTGGCTGCTCTGGTCGAGCTGGGAATGGAGCCGCCGTTCCGGCTGATGGCTGATGAGATGCAACGGATGCTCCCGCGTGCGGGGGGAGCCGAGCCATTCGCTCGGCTCGCGCCAGCAGGGATGGCCCGGCAGTCCGTCAAGCGCGAAGCCGGAGATGGTCTCGCTGAATATCTCGATCTTGCCCGAAGGGGTCGATAGCGGCGCGCGCGCGGGATCTGCGCGAAAGCCCGCAAGCAGCGCCTGCTCACGCGCGGGCGGCGTCTCCAGAAATCCTCTCTCCCGGAATTCTTCGAACTCCGGCGCCTCCACACCCAGCGCCGTCAGGCGAAGGCGCGTCTCCTCATAAAGATGACGTATCCATTCCGTCTGGTCGCGCCCCTCGGTGAAGGCGTCGTACAAGGTCGTGTTGCCGCCATCGGCCGGCGAAAGCCTCCGCGCGAGGCCGGCGAAGATATCGTGATCGTTCCGCGCCTCGCCAAAGGGCGGGGAAACCGCGCGCGTCGCGAAAAGATAAGTATCGCGGGGCGATCCGGCGAGATCGTCGCGCTCAGCCGAGAGCGTCGCCGGAAAGACGATGTCTGCGAACCGCGCCATCGGCGTCCAGTGCGGTTCATGCGCGACGACCGTGCCGATCCGCTCCCACGCTCGCCTCAGGCGGTTGAGGTCCTGATGGTGATGAAACGGGTTACCGCCGACCCAGTAGACCAGCTTGATATCGGGATAGGTCAGCGTCTTTCCGTCATAGCGGAAGGTCCCGCCGGGATTGAGCAGCATGTCGGCGATGCGCGCGACAGGGATGTACGCGCCGACCGGGTTGCGGACCGGGGGCAGCGCCGCGACGGGCAGCGCGCTGCGCCGCGAGCCGACAGCGCTGACCGCCGCGAGGCCAAGCGTGAACCCCTCCCCCGGCCGGCCGATCCCGCCCAGCATCGCCGCGAGGACGACCGCCATCCAGTAATTCTGCTCACCGTTCTCCTGCCGGGTCAGCGACCAGCTTACATTGACGGTCGTCGGCCCGGCCGCCATCCGCCGCGCCAGCGCGGCGATCTCCGCCGCCGGCATCCCGGTGATCGCCGCCGCCCACGCCGCGTCCTTGGGCGCGCCGTCGCTCTCTCCGGTCAGGTAGGGTTTGAACCGCTCGAACCCCACGCAATGGCTTTCGAGGAACGCCGCATCATGCAGCCCCTCGGTATAGAGCGTATGCGCCACGGCCAGCATCAGCGCGAGATCGGTGTTCGGCCGGATCTTCACCCATTCCGAGGCGATCGCATCGCCCCTTTCCATCGCCTGGGGGCCGATATTGACGATCCGCGCGCCCGCCGCGACAGCTTGGCGAATATCGCCGCGCTGCGAATGACGCCCGACGCCGCCGCTGTTTATCTGGGCGTTCCGCAGCGAAAGACCGCCGAAAGAGACGACGAGCGAGCGCCGCTCCGCCATCGCGTCCCAAGAGCCATGCTCCTGCAGGAGAAGCAGCATATCGCCGACGACATGCGGCAGGATCACCTCCCCCGCTGCGTAGCTATAGGTGTTGCGTGAGTAGGTGTAGCCGCCGAAAAGTCCCATGAAACGGCGAAGCTGGCTGGAAGCGTGATGGAAGCGCCCCGCGCTCGCCCAGCCATAGGAGCCCGCATAGATCGCCTGATTGCCATGCTCGCGGCGGACGCGCTCCAGCTCCGCCGCCGCCATGTCCAACGCTTCGTCCCAGTCGAGGGCGACGAAGCTGTCGCGCCCACGCGCCGCGCCGCCATCGCCGTCCAGATAGCCACGCCGAACCATCGGCCGGTCGATGCGGCAGGGATCGTCCAGCGTCTCCAGCATCGCGGCGCCGATGCCCGACGGATCGGGATCATCCTCGAACGGATGCAGCGCCACAGCGCGGCCCGCCTTCATCTCCGCTCGATAGGCGCCCCAGTGCGCGGCGACGAAAGGCCCGGGCTTATTCATGGCTGCATGTCCTTCCTCGGGATTGGCGAGATGTCTTTCATCGCCTCATATCGTCTCGGGGCCTTCGGATGCGATCAAGAGGCATCGCGCCTCCGGCCCCGGCGGCGCGGCGAGAAGCGCCGCCAGCGCGGCGGCCCCGCTCGGCGTCGTCGCCAGCCCATGATTGACGCAGATCGCCGCCGCTTCAAGCGCCGCCGCGTCGGAGACGGTCAGAAAACGGTCCGCCGTCTGACGCAGCGTCTGGTAGGCGATCAGGGAGGCGTCCTTGCAATCGAGCCGTCCCATGTTGGAGGCGGGCCCTTCGGCCCGCGTCAGCCGGCCATTTTCGACGCTTCTCAAGAGACAGGGCGCGGAGTCAGGCTCGACCACAATCAGTTCTGGTTGCTCCGACCAATAATTCCGCACATGCGCGGCCATGGCGGCGGCGAGTCCGCCAACCCCGGCCTGAAGGTAAACATGCGTCGGCCATTGCCCGCCAGCTTCGAACGCGGCGCGGCATTCCTCTGCGATGACAGTGTATCCCTCCATCACCAGCGCCGGACGCTCGACATAGCCCTCCCACGATCCATCCGCGAGCAGAAGCCAGCCAGTTCGCGCTGCTTCCGCTTTCGCGTGCTCGACCGCGAATTCATAATCGCCGGAAGCGCGCCGGAGATCGGCGCCAAGCGCCCTGATCCGACCGGCGAAAGATTCCGGCGCCGATTCCGGCAGCACGATCACCGCGCGCGCCCCGAACATCCTTGCGCCCGCCGCGACGGAAAGACCGTGATTGCCGGCGCTGGCGGTGATGAAAGTCATCTTCCCCGCTGCGCGCTTCGCTTCGGGCCGCGAAGGGTCGGCCACGCCCGCCGCGTCCGCGATCATCTGCGCGACGGCGAACGCCCCGCCGAGCGCCTTGAAGCTGCCGAGCCCCATGCGCCCGGTCTCATCCTTCACCCAGAGGCGCGATACGCTGGCCGCCCTCCCCAGCGCCGGAATATCCCGCAGCGGCGTCGGGGCGTATGCCGGACAGCGCGCAAGAAGGGAAAGCGGCCGCGCAGCGTCGGTGACGAAGAGGTGATCGGCGGGGCTCGGACGAGCTTCGGGCGGGTTTTCGATCTGCATCCGTCCTTGATACAGGCGCCGCTCGCACCTGTATCGCAAAACCGGCCTCCACGCGGGCAGATGACTTGCCGTCACGCCCCTCGCGACGGCGCTTGATTCCGGGCGCGCGCAGGGCCGATATATGGCTGGAGAAAAGGAGCCGTCCCATGTCCGCATCCGAAATCGACCCCATCGTCATCGTCGGCGCCGCCCGTACGCCCATGGGCGGCTTTCAAGGCGATCTGTCCGGCGCCAGCGCCGCCGAGCTTGGCGGCGCGGCGATCGGCGCAGCGCTTTCGCGGGCCGGGATCGACGCCTCTTCGGTCGACGAAGTACTGATGGGCTGCGTCCTGCCCGCCGGGCAGGGCCAAGCGCCGGCGCGGCAGGCGGCGTTCAAGGCCGGCCTCGGCGACGGCGTGCCGGCGACGACGCTGAACAAGATGTGCGGCTCGGGCATGAAGACGGTGATGGTCGCCTATGACCAGCTCCTCGCGGGGAATGGCCGCGTCGTGGTGGCGGGCGGCATGGAATCGATGTCAAACGCGCCCTATCTCTTGCCGAAGATGCGCGGCGGCGCCCGGCTGGGCCACGCCGAGGTCAAGGACCACATGTTCCTCGACGGGCTGGAGGACGCTTATGAGCCCGGCCGGCTGATGGGGACCTTCGCCGAGGATTGCGCGGAAACCTACCAGTTCACCCGCGAAGCGCAGGACGCCTACGCGCTCGAAAGCCTCTCCAATGCGCGCGGCGCGCAGGAGAGCGGCGCCTTCGCGGCGGAAATCGAGCCGGTGACGGTGAAAACCCGCAAGGGGGAGACCCGGGTCGCCGAAGATCAGCAACCGAAGGAAGCCCGGCCGGAAAAGATACCGACCCTGAAACCCGCATTTCGCAAGGACGGCACGGTAACCGCAGCGAATTCCTCCTCGATCTCCGATGGCGCGGCGGCGCTGATCCTGATGCGCGAATCGGAAGCGAAAGCGCGGGGCGCCCCGATCCGCGCCTATATCCGCGGTCACGCCTCCCACGCGCAGGCGCCCGGGCTTTTCACCACGGCGCCGGTTCCGGCGATGAAAAGCGTTCTCGACAAGGCCGGCTGGTCGAAGGATGAGGTCGACCTCTGGGAGATCAACGAGGCTTTCGCCGTCGTGCCGATGGCCGCGATGCGGGAACTCGGCATGGACCGGGCGAAACTGAACGTGAATGGCGGCGCCTGCGCGCTCGGGCATCCTATCGGCGCCTCGGGCGCCCGGATCCTGGTGACGCTCCTTCATGCGCTGGAGGCGCGGGGCGGCAAGCGCGGCGTCGCCGCGCTCTGCATCGGCGGCGGCGAAGGAACAGCGGTGGCGCTGGAGTTGGCCTGACGGCGCCCTAGTCGTCCGCCTCCAGAAGCGCGGAAACCAGGGCGGCGGCGTCCGGCGGGTCCGCGGCGCCGACCGCGCCCGTCATCGCGGCGTAGAGCGAGATCGTCGCCACCGCGGCGCCAATGAACGCCGACAAGGCCCGCAGCGTTTCGCTCGACCACATGGTCACATTCCCTTCATCGCCCCACATCCGCTTTTTGCCGAAAGATTTCGGCGGGAAGATGGCCGCCGGGCGCCCTCGCCCTCGGCGCGCGGCTGGGGTAGAGCGGGCCAGACAGAAACTGCGGGAAATGGCGATGGAACCGATCCACATCATCGGCGGCGGCATGGCCGGGTCGGAGGCCGCCTGGCAGGCGGCGGAGGCGGGCGTTCCCGTCATCCTGCACGAAATGCGCCCCGACCGCGGCACCGACGCGCACCAGACGGACGGGCTGGCCGAACTGGTCTGCTCCAATTCCTTTCGCTCCGACGATGACGAGGCGAACGCGGTCGGGCTTTTGCACTGGGAGATGCGCGCCGCCGGCTCGCTGGTGATGGCCGCGGCCGAAGACGCCAGGCTCCCCGCCGGCGGGGCGCTGGCCGTCGACAGGGATGTCTTCTCGGCCGCCGTCACCGCCCGGATAGAGGCGCATGAGTTGATCACGGTGGAGCGAGGGGAGATCGCCGGCCTGCCACCGGA
>JBBDTD010000194.1:0-5407 GCA_040904645.1 Paracoccaceae bacterium | reverse complement strand
GTCCCAAATTACGGTTTCTGTCCTGCCCCGAGAGCTGCCATTCCTCGGAGGGCAGCTCCGTCCGCACATCAGCCATTTGCGCCCGACGCAGGGAATCGTGGCTTTGCTCCGCTCTTAAGAGGGCGAGCAGACTGCAAACTGTGATGGCGCCCGGGCGTGATCCGATCACTGGGGTTTCGTCCGGGGCTAACTATTCGCGCACGATCCTGTCGCGGATGAAGGCGCCGGCGCGGGCCAGGGCCTCATCCGCTTCGGGAGCCATGCCGCAAAAGATGTGCCAGGCGTGCGGCGCCCGCGCGAACCATTCGAGCCGCACATCGCCCCCGGCGGCGCGCAGTTTTTCGGCCATCGCCGCCGCCTCGTCCTCCAGAAGTTCGATCCGGCTGGCCTGGATCAGCGTCGGGGGCGGCGCCGGAATGTCGGCGAAAAGCGGCGAGGCGGTGGCCGCGCCGGCGTCGGCGGCGGAGACGTAGAAATCCCGCGTCTCCTCGATCCGGCTGGCGGGAAGCATCGGGTCCGAACGGGCGTTGCGCTTCAGGCTTTTCTGGCTCAGGGTCAGGTCGACCCAGGGAGAGAACCCGGCGATGCAGGCGGGGTCGGGCAGGCCGGCGTCGCGAGCCGCGATCAACGTCGCGAAGGCCAGCCCTCCGCCGGCGCTGTCTCCGGCGAAAGCAATGCGGCACGGCTCATATCCGGCGGCGAGAAGATCGCGGTAACAGGCCAGCGCATCCTCCACCGCGCCGGGCCAGCGCGTCTCCGGCGCCAACCGATAGGCGGGAAGGAGCGCGCGCGCGCCTGCGCAGCCCGCCAGACGCGCCGCGACATGGCGGTGCGTGGCGAGGGATCCCATGACATAGGCGCCGCCATGCAGATAGAGGACGACGGCGCGCCGGTCCGGCCGCCCCTGGCTCAGCCATTCCGCCGCGATCGGCCCCCCGGCGCCCTCTATCTTGTGGGAAAGAACGTTGGTTCCGGCCGGAAGGCGAAACAGCCGCGCCGCAGTCGCTTCAAACGCCGCGCGGGCGATCAGCGGGTCCTTCACGCGCGCGAGACGCGGCTTCTCCACCAGTCGCAAAAGCAACGAGATGGCGGAGAGCCGGATCGACATCAGCCGGCGCGCCGCCGCTCGATCGCATCCCAGATCAGCCCGGCGACGTTCACGCCGTCGAAGCGCTGCATCTCCTGAATGCCGGTGGGGGAGGTGACGTTGATTTCCGTCAGGAAGCCGCCGATCACGTCAATGCCGACGAAGATCAGCCCCCGCTCGCGCAAGAGCGGGCCGATCCGCGCGCAGATCTCCAGATCGCGCGCATCCATGGCGATCTTTTCCGGCCGCCCGCCGACATGCATGTTGGAGCGTGTTTCACCGGCGGCGGGAACCCGGTTGATCGCGCCCACCGGCTCCCCGTCCACCAGGATCACGCGCTTGTCGCCCTCACGCACGGCGGGCAGGAATTTCTGCGCGATCAGCGGCTCGCGGTTGATGCCCATGAAAAGCTCATGGAGCGCATTCAGGTTGCTGTCATCGCCGCTCAGCTTGAAGACCCCAGCCCCGCCATTCCCATAGAGCGGCTTCAGGATCATGTCGCCATGGCGTTCGCGGAACGCGCGGATATGCTCGATGGAGCGGGCGATCATCGTCGGCGGCGTCAGGTCCGGAAACTCCAGCACCAAAAGCTTCTCGGGGCAGTTCCGCACCCAGAACGGGTCGTTCACGACCAGCGTTTTCGGGTGGATGCGCTCAAGGATATGGGTGTTGGTGATATAGGACATGTCGAAGGGCGGGTCCTGGCGCAGCAACACCACATCGATGGTGGAGAGGTCCCGCATCTCCCGCTCGCCGAGCGTAAAATGATCGCCGCGCTTGCGGCGCAGGGCCAGCGGCCAGCCGGCGGCGATCACGCGCCCCTCGTCGAAGGCCAGATCATCGACATGGTAGTAGAACAGCCGATGCCCCCGCGCCTCGGCTTCCTCGCCCAGACGAAAGGTGCTGTCGGCGTCGATATTCACCACGTCGATCGGGTCCATCTGGATCGCGACGTCAAGAACCATGGCTTATCTCCGGTTGGGGCGCGGCGGATCAGCCGGCGACGCGCCGCTCGTCATGTTTCAGAAGCACATGGCTCACGACTTCCTTCACGCCGTCAATGCCGCGCGCGTGGTTGACCACGCGCTCCAGCTCCCGCTCGCTGCGGGCGACGCCGATCAGGTGGATCACCTGGTTCACGGTTTCGACATTGTAATTGATGCTGGCGATATATTTGTCGCCAATAAGCTTGGTGCGCAGCTTGGTGGAGATCCAGACATCCTCGGCGTAAGATTGCGCACCTTCATCATCGGAAACAGTGATCTCGTTCACCAGTTCGGCCACGTCCGGCGTCGACCAGACCAGCTCCGCCGCGCGGATCTTTTGCTGCGGCTCGGGAACAGAGCCGGCCAGCAGCACACGCCCCTCGACCACCTCGGTGGAAATGTCCGCGAAGAGCGCGTAATCCTCACTCAGGAGCTTGTTGTTGATGGTGAGCCGGATTTCACTGTCGGTCATCGCCTGTCTCGTGGAGCGCTCCTGCGCCACTGATGCGCCGGTGGTCGCCAGCGCGCCAGCCCCGAGCGCGGCGACGCAGCCCGAAAGCCCGCCGCCACAAAAAAGCGCAACGCAAACCGCGCGCGCGAACGCATGATGTCCGCTCATTTTCTTGCCTTTCGCCTCATGTCCGAGCGTTTCTTATGATCTCCATCCGCCCGTCCGCGCCGATGATGGCGAGGTCGAACCGAAGGGGAATGTCGCCCGATCCTGTCTCCATCATATACGTTTCCGCCGCGCTCTCCAAGCGCCGCCATTGCCTCTCGCCGACGGGATCGTCCTCGATCGGGGCTGAGCGGCGCTTGACCTCGACGAAAACAAGCATCTCGGCCTCACGCAGGATCAGGTCGATCTCGCCGGCCGGGCAGCGCCAGCGCCGTGCGAGAATGGCCGCTCCGGCGGCGGCGTAGGCGCGGGCGGCGAGATCCTCGGCGGCGAGGCCGGCGCGGTGGTTTCGCGCGCCCCGCGCCTTGAAGCTCACCTGCGATCCTTGGCGGAAAGCGCGAGCGCGCGCGCATAGACCGCCCGCCGCTGGAGGCCGAGCGCCTCGGAGACGCTGGCGGCCGCGTCGCGCACCCCCATCTCCGCCAGCGCGGCGCCGAGCGCGGCGTCGATTTCCTCCGCCGTTGCGGCGCGATGAAGCGGCGGGCCGACGCAGATGACGATTTCGCCCTTCGGGGGCGGGCCGGAATAGTATTCGGCGAGCTCGCCGAGCTCGCCCCGGCGCACTTCCTCATGCAGCTTGGTCAATTCGCGGCAGACAGCGACGCGCCGATCCGCGCCGAGCGTCACGGCCATGTCCGCCAGCGCCTCGCCCAGCCGCCGCGCGCTTTCATAGAAAACCAGCGTCGCCGGCACCGCTTTGAGCGTGGTGAGGTCGGCGCGCCGCGCCGCGCTTTTCGGCGCGAGGAACCCCGCGAACATGAACCGATCAGTCGGCAGCCCCGCGACGCTCAGCGCCGCCAGAAGCGCGGAAGCCCCGGGAAGCGCGGTGACGGGGAGCCCGCGCGCGATCGCCGCTTCCGCCAGCTTCCAGCCGGGATCGGCGATCAGCGGCGTGCCAGCGTCGGTCACGCAGACCACGCTTTCGCCCGCCTCGATCCGGGCGAGAAGGCCGGGGCGCGCGGCTTCGCCGTTATGGTCGTGATAGGGGATCATCGGCCGACCGGCGCGGGCGACGCCGTGAATGGACATCAGTTTCAGTGCGCGGCGCGTGTCTTCCGCAGCGATCGCGTCGGCCCGTTTCAGCGCATCGAGGACGCGCAGCGTCACATCGCCGGACGAGCCGATCGGCGTCGCCGCGAGATAAAGCCCGGGGGCGAGCTTGCCGGCTTTCAGGCCGCCGTCGGCGCGTTTACTTTGGTCTGCCTCGGTCATAGTCTCCCCTGCGCCGAAACGCCGTGCCGCGCCCCTCGGTGGGCGCGCAGTCAGGAGGGTCAGATCATGCGACAGAGCGCAAGCGCCGTCATCCGTTTTCCCAGGTTCAGGGCGGCCCGCATCGGCGCTCTCGCGATCTCGGCCGCGATTCTTTCGGCTTGCGCGTCGTCTCCGCCGCCCGGCGGCGGCTCGTCCGCTTCATCCGGGGGCGGCGCGACGCAGACGACGGAGCAGCGCCGCGCCGCGCTGATCGACCCGAACGGGCCGGTGGTGATAGCTCTCATCGCGCCGACCACCGCGACCAGCAAGGCGGCGGCGCGCGCGGCGCAGGATCTCGTCGCTGCGGCGCAGATCGCCATGTCTGAACGGGCGCCGGCGAATCTGGCCATGAAGATATATGATTCGAAAGGCACGCCCGGCGGCGCGGCTGAGGCGACCGCGCACGCCGTGCGCGAAGGCGCCGCGCTGATCATCGGGCCGCTTCTTGGCGATGGGACGGCGGCGGCTGGCCCTGTCGCCGCGGCTGCGGGTCTGACGATGCTGTCCTTCTCCAATGACGCCTCGGTGGCGGGGGGAAATGTCTGGGTGCTTGGCCAGTTGCCGGGCGATGAAATGCGCCGCGTGCTTTCCTATGCGGGATCGCAGGGGATCGGACAGGTCGCTCTTGTCCGCCCCGCCGATCGCTATGGCGACGCGGTCGCGGCGGAGGCGTCGGGCGCCGGGCGGGACGCCGGCGTCTCCATCAGCCCGACGGTCAGCTATGAGCGGAGCTTCACCGGCATCGAGGCGACCAGCAAGAGCGTGGCGGGGGATATTCGCGCCTCCGGCGCCGGCGGGGTTCTGCTCGCCGACTCGGGCGACGCGCTGCGGGCGATGGCGTCTTTTCTCGCTTATTACGATCTCTCTCCGCGTCAGGTCCGCTATATGGGGCTGAGCCGCTGGGACGATCCGCGCAACGCGTCTGAATCTCCGTTGCATGGCGGCTGGTTCTCCGCCGCGGATTCTAGCCGCACCGCTGCGTTCAAGTCGACTTTCGCCGCGCAGTTGAGCCGTGAGCCTTCGGCGCTGGCGTCGATGGGCTATGACGCTGTCGTCGTCGCGGCGGATCTGCTGCGCGGCGCGCGTCCGGGCGATGCGGTCTATTCCGGCGCCGCGCTCACGCGCAACGTCTTCGAAGGGGCGAGCGGGTCCTTCCGGTTGACCGCCGACGGACTTAACCGCCGCAGCCTGGCGGTCATGGAAATGACCGCGGGCGGGCCGGTCGTCCTCGACCCGGCGCCAACTGCGGCGCCGGGCGCCTGAGCGGCCCATCGATGATGGATGGAGCCGCCGATACGACGGTGGAGAGAAGCGCGGCCCCGACGCGCGAAACGCTTGCGGCCGCCCTCGCCGCCGCGGCCGCCGCGCCGGAGCCGCGCGCCGGCGCAATCAAGGCGCTGGGCGACG
>JBBDTD010000193.1:0-5466 GCA_040904645.1 Paracoccaceae bacterium | reverse complement strand
GGGCGGGGACCAGCGCCGCCGCCTCCCGCCCACGGCGCTGGTCATAAACGCGCGGGGCGGTGGAGATCCGGGCGGAAAAGCCGTTCACCGGCCCTCGTAGACAGGCTTGCGTTTTTCGAGAAACGCCAGCACGCCCTCTTCGAAATCGCGGCTGGAGCCAAGCGCGCCCTGCTCGCGCGCCTCAAGCTCCAGTTGATCGGCGTAGGAGTTTTCCACGCTGCTCCGGAGCGCCTTGCGGATCGCGGCGTAGGCGCGCGTCGGCCCTTTCGCCAGCCGGCCGGCCAAATCGGTGACGCGGGGCTCAAGCGCGTCATCATCCACCACTTCCCAGATCATACCCCATTCGGCGGCCTGCAGCGCGGGAACAGGTTCCGCGAAGAGGCTCATGCCCATGGCGCGGGCCAGTCCGACCTGCCGCGGCAGATGCCACGTGCCGCCCGCGTCGGGCAAAAGCCCGATCCGCGCGAAAGCTTCGAGGAAATAGGCCGAGCGGGCGGCGATCACCACGTCGCAGGCGAGCGCAAGATTGGCCCCCGCCCCCGCCGCCGGCCCGTTGACGGCGCAAAGCACCGGGATCGGGCTTTCGGCGATCAGCTTCAGGATCGGATCGTATTCGTCGCGGAGCAGCTGTTCGAGATCGATATCGCCCGCGCTGCGCGTCGCACCAAGGTCCTGGCCCGAACAGAAGCCGCGCCCGGCGCCAGTCAGCGCCATCGCCCGCGCCTCTTTCCCGGCGCGGGCCAGCGCATGACGGAGTTCCGCCCGCATCACACCCGTCATGCCGTTCAGCGCTTCGGGCCGGTTCAGCGTGATGGTGGCGACATTGTCCTCCAGCCGATAGAGGATCTCCCGATATTCAGTCCCGTCGGCCATGAAGCACCCTTTTTCCGCATCGTTCACGCGGATCATACAGGGCCGGGACCCGGCGCCAAGCCGCAAGGCGAAGGCGGGATCGCGCTCCAGGGCCTCATCGGCCCCTCCACACGCGCGATCCCGCCCGTCGACCTCAAGGACACGCAACCGGCGGCGATACAAATACTCGTCGCACCCTACTCAGCGCCGTCCGGCCGCAGCGGCCGACATGCGAGCCCGGATACGCGCCATTCTGCTCCACCCCTGAAGCTCACTGGCCCGGCCTCGCTGCGTTACAACGCAAACACCGGGCCAAAGGCGCCAGCGGGGACCAAACATTTGCCAAAGCGCCGTGATTTTCGCCGGATCCGCGCCGAGCGACGGCGGCCGCGCCGCGCGCCGCGCCAAAATGAAACAGCCGCCGCCCCTCATTGGGACGTTCGCCACGCGTAATTTTAGCTATAGTATTGAAGACATTCGTGTATTCAGCTTTCCCGCGTCAACTCCGCCAGTCGCGCGGCCTCCGCTTCAGTCAGCGGCGGCAGGCTCGTCTTCACCGCGCTGCGCCGCCTTCGGACAAAGATGAACGCGCCGACGCCGCCAATGATCAAAAGCGCGGGGCCGGCGAGCCAGATCACCAGGTTCAGGCCCGCCATACGGGGCCTGAGCAATACGAACTCACCATAGCGGCTGACGACATACCCTACAGTTTCCTCATCGCTGTCGCCGGCCGTCAGCCGCTCGCGCACCAGCACCCGCAAGTCTTTCGCCAACTCGGCGTGGCTGTCGTCAATATTCTCATTCCGGCAGACGAGACAGCGCAGTTCCTTCGATATGGCCCGCGCCCGCGCCTCAAGCGCGGGATCGGCGAGCATCTCTCCGGGCTGCACCGCCAGCGCGGGCGCGGCGAAACTCAGCGTGATGACAAGAAGTATCCAGCGCATGAGCGTCACTCCGCCGGGGTCGCGACGGTCGCGGGGGGGCGCGCCTTCGCCTTCGCCACCGCGCCGACGCGATACCGCCGGTCGGTCAGGCTGATCAACCCGCCCAGCGCCATCACGATGGCCCCGAGCCAGATCCAGTTCGCGAACGGTTTGACATAAGAGCGCACCGCCCATTGGCCGCCGCCCTGCGCCGGATCGCCGAGCACGACGTAAATGTCGCGCGTCAGGCCGCTGTCGATCCCGGCTTCGGTGGTCGGGGTCTGCTGCACCGGGTAGAAGCGTTTCTCGGGGAAGACGCGCACCTGCTCCTCACCATTCCGGAACACGGTGAAGCGGCCGATATCGGCCTGGTAATTCGGGCCCTGATGGGCGCGCACGCCGTCGAACTCGATCTCGTAGCCGCCGATTTCGATCACGTCGCCCGGGGCCGCGAGGCGGATATCCTCCACCTCCCAGGCGCTTACGGCGGCGATGCCGAAAATCGTGAAACCGAACCCGGCATGGGCGACAGATTTGCCCCAATCGGCGCGCGGCAGGTTAGCGAGGCGCCGCAAGCTTTCTGCGAGCGGCGCGCGACCCGCCTTGACCCGATCCGCCAGATCGGCGAGCGCCCCGAAGCAGACCCAGGCCGCCAGCGCGAGGCCGATCGGCGCGAATGGCGAGCGGCCGGTCTGAAACGCCCAGATCAGCGCGCCAATCAGGAACGCGATCACCGCGACGATCATCACCTTGCGCCAGGCCTTGCCGAGATCACCCCGCTTCCACGGCATCAGCGCGCCGAGCGGCAGCGCCAGCGCGAGCAGGATCATGAAAGGCGTAAAGGACATATCGAAGAACGGCGCCCCGACGGAAATCTTCTCGCCGTCGATCATCTCGCGGAAAAGCGGCGCGAGCGTGCCGATGAACACCACCGCGCAAGCCACCGTCAGCAAGAGGTTGTTGAGGATCAACCCGCCCTCGCGGCTCACCGGCGCGAAGACGCCTTCGGCCCGCATCTGCGGCGCGCGCCAAGCATAAAGCAGCAGCCCGCCGCCGATGGAAACGATCAGCATGACCAGAATGAAGGCGCCCCGCGTCGGGTCCGACGCGAAAGCGTGAACGCTGGTGAGAACGCCGGAGCGCACGATGAAGGTGCCGATCAGCGACAGCGAGAACGCGAAGATCGACAAGAGGATTGTCCATGATTTCAACGTCGCCCGCTTCTCCACCACGATGGCGGAATGGAGGAGCGCGGCCGAAATCAGCCAGGGCATGAAGCTGGCGTTCTCCACCGGATCCCAGAACCACCAGCCGCCCCAGCCAAGTTCGTAATAGGCCCACCAGGAGCCGAGCGCGATGCCGATGGTCAGGTTGATCCAGGCGAGCAACGTCCACGGCCGCACCCAGCGCGCCCAGGCGGCGTCGACCCGCCCCTCGATCAGCGCCGCGATGGCGAAGGAATAGCTCATCGAAAGGCCGACATAGCCGAGATAGAGAAAGGGCGGATGGAACGCGAGGCCAGGATCCTGCAAGAGCGGGTTCAGGTCATTCCCGTCGGCCGGCGCCGGAAAAAGCCGCCAGAACGGGTTGGAGGTCCAGAGGATGAAGCCGATGAAGGCGGCGCCTATCATCGCCTGAACGCTGAGCGCACGCGCCCGAAGCCCCGGCGGCAGACCGCCGCCGAACGCCGCGACCATGGCGCCGAAGAGCGCGAGCACCAGCACCCAGAGCAGCATTGAGCCTTCGTGGTTTCCCCAGACTCCAGCGATCTTGTAGAGCATCGGCATGGCGGAGTTCGAATTGTTCGCCACGAGGCGGACGGAGAAATCGGAAATGACGAAAGACCATGTCAGCGCCGCGAACGCCACGGAAAGCGCCGCCGCCTGCAAAAGCGCGGCGGGCGGGGCGAGGCGCATCCAGTCGATCCAGCCTTTCTGCGCGCCGATCAGCGGCAGCGTCGCCTGCCCGAGTGCGACGATGAACGCGATGATCAGCGCGAAATGGCCAAGTTCAGCGATCATGGGGTGAGCCTCCGGTCCCGGTCGACGCACACCTTATACGCGCGTGCGTCGCGGGCAATGTTTCCGATCGCCGCGGATGGCGGAAGCGGCTCCGCCGCGTCAGAGCCAGGCCTTGGCGAAGCCGACGCCCTGTTCGACAAGGAGCCTGGTTTCCTTCTCGAACCGCTGACGATAGGGCGCGCCGAATGCGGCCGGCTTCGGCAGTTTCTCCGATACGTTCACTTTTCCGCCAGGTTTGCCCTCAGGCGGCGCGATGTTCGCAACGCCAAGAAAGCCGGCGACGTCGTTCAGCACCGACTCCGGCTCGGCGCCGATGCGGGCGTAATCGATGCACAGACGATTTTCGGCGGGGATATGCGCTGAAAGTCTGCCGAGGATCGTGCCGTAATCTCCGTCGGCGAGCAGATTGCACCTTTCCGCCATCGCGTGCATCTCAGCCGTCGACATCTTGCTGAATTCAGCGAATTTTCCGATGAACGCCGCGTGGAACTTGGCGTGGGACCAAAGCCGCTCATCCGGTCGGCGCAGGACATAGATCACCTTCACCTCATCGGCGAAGCCGGCGACATGCGCCCAGCCCTCGTCGGAGATAAGCGAGGTCGACGGGCTGAAATCACAGGCGAACTGCCCCTCCTCCATGCGCTGGAAGAGCCTGCGATACCACTCGTCGCCCACCTGCCCGTTGGCGAATTTCTTGTACCAGCCGAGGTTGCGGTGAAACGGGCCGAGCCGGCGGCGAAACAGGTCGTCCGGCACGTCCTTCACGAAATTGGTGCGCGCGCGGTCGAAAAACTCAGCCAGTTTACCGAAGCGCGCGCGTTCGCTCAGCCTGTTGAAGGCGCCATATTGAGTGAAGAAGAAGTTGAGTTCTTTTTCAGGAGTAAAATGGAGAGACGGGTGATGCCTCAGGTTCTGATAGAGCCACGTCGTGCCCGTCTTCGCCGCCCCGACGCATAGCAGAAGCTTCTTCATTCCTGTCTTTCCCTCGCCACCTTCCGGGGCCGCGACGTAGCTGCGCCGGCCCCGATCTGGTAACGCGCCGCCGCCCGCCGTTCAAGCTTCGGGCTGGCGCGATCACTGGCCCGCGCCCGAGAATCGCGCGCTCAGAGGTCAACCTCGCCGCGCATGACGACGACGCCCGAGCCGGCGACATTGACGCCCTCGATCGCGTCCGAAGCGCCGAGCAGTTCAACCTCGGCGCTGCCGGGGCGGCCCAGATCATGGCCCTGCTCGGCGATAAAGCGCCGTGCGATCCAGCCTTGCGAGAAAAGCCATGCCGCCATGCTGCCCGTGGCGGATCCTGTGAACGGGTCCTCCGGCGGGAACGGCGGCGGCAGAAGAAGCCGCGCGAAGGTCTCCCCCTCTCCGGTCACGCCTTTGGTGACGTGGAGGAACGGCTCCATGAAGTCGGCGTCCTCCGCCGTCTTGAAAGCCGCCAGCGCGGCCGCGTCCAGCCGCGCGGCGCGGAGCGCTTTGAACGAGCCGAGCCGCACAATGCAGAACGGCGCGCCGGTGGAGACCGTCTGCGGCGACCCGACGATATCGCTGGCCTCCAGCCCGTAGATCGCCGCGATGGCGCCGGGATCGTAGCGCCGGCCGAAAACCGGCGCGGGCTGGGTCATCATCACCAGCGGCGCGCGGCCCTCCCGCGCACGCGTTTCAATCGGCAT
>JBBDTD010000192.1:0-5515 GCA_040904645.1 Paracoccaceae bacterium | reverse complement strand
GCGGTGATGATGGTCGAGTCGGAGGCGAGCGAGCTTTCCGAGGACGAGATGCTCGGCGCCGTCACCTTCGGCCACAAGGCGATGCAGCCGGTGATCGACATGATCATCGACATGGCCGAGGATTGCGCGAAAGAGCCGTTCGACTTCCAGCCGGCCGACAACTCGGCAGTTTACGCCAAGGTCAAGTCGTTGGGCGAGACCGCGATGCGCGGCGCCTTCGCGATCACCGACAAGCAGGACCGCCAGGCGGCGATCTCCGCCGCACGTGAGACGATCAAGGCAGGTTTGTCCGAGGAAGAGGCTGAAGTCGCGGCCAAGGGGCTCTTCAAGGACCTTGAGGCTGAAGTCGTTCGCGGCGACATCATCAAGACCGGCAAGCGGATTGACGGACGCGACCTGACCACGGTCCGGCCGATCGTCTCCGAGGTCGGGGTGTTGAACCGCACGCACGGCTCCGCGCTCTTCACCCGCGGCGAGACGCAGGCGCTGGTCGTCACCACGCTCGGCACCGGCGACGACGAGCAGATGATCGACGCGCTCGAAGGCATGCATCGCACCAACTTCATGCTGCACTACAACTTCCCCGGCTATTCCGTCGGCGAGACGTCGCGGCAGATGGGCCCGGGCCGGCGCGAGATCGGCCATGGCAAGCTGGCGTGGCGGGCGCTTCAGGCGGTGCTGCCGCCGGCGACGGAGTTCCCCTACACGATCCGCATCGTCTCGGAGATCACGGAGTCGAACGGCTCCTCCTCCATGGCGACGGTCTGCGGCGCGTCGCTCTCGATGATGGATGCGGGCGTTCCGCTGAAGGCGCCGGTCGCCGGCGTGGCGATGGGCCTGATCCTTCAGGACGACGGCCAGTTCGCGGTGCTGACGGATATCCTCGGCGACGAGGATCACCTCGGCGACATGGATTTCAAGGTCGCGGGCACGGCGACGGGCGTCACCTCGCTCCAGATGGACATCAAGGTCGCCGGCATCACCGAAGAGATCATGCGCGTCGCGCTTGGTCAGGCGAAGGTCGGCCGTGGCCATATCCTCGGCGAGATGTCGTCGGCGCTTTCCGCCGGGCGGCAGGAATTCTCCGCCCATGCGCCGCGCATCGAGACCATGCAGATCAACCCGGACAAGATCCGTGAAGTGATCGGCTCGGGCGGCAAGGTGATCCGCGCCATCGTCGAGGAGTCGGGCGCCAAGGTCGACATCAACGATGAGGGCATCATCAAGATCGCCTCGCCGGACGCCGCCTGCATCGAGAAGGCGCGTGAGTTGATCAACTCGATCGTGCAGGAGCCCGAGGAAGGCCGGATCTACAAGGGCAAGGTCGTCAAGATCATGGATTTCGGCGCCTTCGTGAACTTCTTCGGCAAGCGTGACGGGCTGGTTCATGTCAGCCAGATGACCTGGGAGCGCGGCTCCAATCCCAAGGACCTCGTGAAAGAGGGCCAGGAGGTCTGGGTCAAGCTGATGGGCTTCGACGATCGCGGCAAGGTCCGTCTGTCGATGAAGGTCGTCGATCAGGCGACCGGCAAGGAAGCGCCCAAGGAAGAAGTCGCCGACTAAGCGGCCCGCTCTCCTGAATGTTTCGAGAAAGGCCCCGGCGACGGGGCCTTTTTCGTTCAAAGCGGATCTTGAGGCGGCGCCAGCCTGCGGGCAAGCTGCCGGCCACACCAAGGAGGAATCGCGATGGGCGTGCTTGACCGAAAGACGGCCTGGATCACCGGCGGCGGCGGCGGGATTGGCGAGGCGGCGGCGAAGGCGCTGGCCGCGTCCGGCGCGCATGTCATGGTCTCCGGCAGGCGCGCGGGCGAGGTTGAGCGCGTGGCGGCCGAGATAGAGGCCGCGGGCGGCTCAGCCGAGGCGGCGCCGCTCGATGTGGTGGATGCGGCGGCGATGAAGGCGGCTGCGGACGACCTGGCGGCGCGGCGCGGCGGGATCGACATTCATTTCGCCAACGCCGGGGTCAACGTGCGGAAGCGGGCGGCGGCGGAGATCACCGCCGAGGATTTCGCCTGGGTCATGGACGTGAACGTCAACGGGGTCATGTACGGCGTCATGGCGGTGCTGCCCCACATGCGCAAGGCCGGCGGCGGTACGCTGATACTGACCTCGTCCTGGGCGGGGCGACATTTTCTGCGGCTGGCGGGGCCGGCCTATTCGGCGTCCAAGCAGGGCGTCATCGCGCTTGCGCAGGCGATCAACGGCGAGGAAGGCCAGAACGGTATCCGCTGCACGGCGCTGATGCCGGGCGAGGTGGTGACGCCGATCCTGAAATCGCGCCCGCAGCCGCCCTCTGAAGCCGAGATGGCCAAGATGCTGAAAGCCGATGACGTGGGCGCGACGGTGCGCTTCATCGCCGAGGCGCCCGCGCATGTGTGCCTGAACGAGGTGCTGATCAGCCCGACCTGGAACCGGCTGCTCGCCGTGCTATGAGTGGCGGCCGGCGGTTAGCCGCCTTGCGAAAATTCGCAGTTGCGGGCGCGATCCGAACCTTGCATACGCGGCCGATGGGCTCCTCTGAAAGCAATAACATCCGCGGCGTGTTGTTCATGCTGGCGACGACGGTGATCTTCTCGCTCCAGGACGGGCTGTCGAAGGCGCTGGCGGCGGAGCATTCGCCGATCTTCATCACGATGTGGCGCTATTGGGCCTTTGGCGGCGTCTGCCTGATCCTGCTTTGGCGGTCGGGGTTTCGCCAGGGCATGAAAAGCGGCCAGCCTGCGCTGCAGATATTCCGGGGCGTGACGCTGGCGCTGGAGATTTGCGTCGCCATCCTCGCTTTTCACCTTCTCGGCATCGCCAAGTCGCACGCCATCTTCGCCTTCGGGCCGCTGCTGGTGGTGGCGCTTTCGGGGCCGCTCCTCGGCGAAAAGGTCGGCTGGAGGCGCTGGTCGGCGATCGGGATCGGGTTCCTCGGCATGATGTTGATCATCCGGCCGGGGTCGGAGCCGCTAAGCTTTGAAATGGGGCTCGCCATCCTCGGCATGGTGATGTTCGCGGCCTATGGGATCGCGACGCGCCGCGTCGCGCGCACCGATCAGGCGATGACGAGCTTTTACTACACCGGCATCGCCGGCGCGGTGGTGATGACGCTGATCGGGCCATGGTTCTGGTCGGTGATGACGCCGCTGGAGATGCTGATGATGGCCGGTCTCTGCACCACCGGCATGGTCGGGCATTATCTGCTGATCCGGGCGTTCGAGGCCGCCGAAGCCTCCACCATTCAGCCTTTCGCCTATTTCCAGACGGTTTTCGCGTCGATGATGGGTGTGGTGGTCTTTGGCGAGGTCCTCTCCCCCTGGACCATCGCCGGAGGCGCCGTGGTCATCGGCGCCGGGGTGTTCGCCTTCTGGCGTGAGCATGTGCGGGCGAAGCAAAGGGCGGGCGGGTAGGCGCCGACCCAGGATTCGCCTTGCGTGCGGCGGCGGTCCTACATCTTCCGCGCGACCATCAACTTCTTGATTTCGGAAATCGCCTTCGCGGGGTTCAGGCCCTTGGGGCAGGTTTTCGCGCAGTTCATGATCGTGTGGCAGCGGTAGAGCCGGAACGGGTCTTCGAGGTAATCGAGTCGTTCACCCGTCGCCTCGTCGCGGGTGTCGATCAGCCAGCGATAGGCGTGAAGAAGCGCGGCGGGGCCGAGATAGCGGTCGCCATTCCACCAGTAGCTGGGGCAGGACGTGGAGCAGCAGGCGCACATCACGCATTCATAGAGCCCGTCCAGCTTCTTGCGATCGTCGATGGACTGACGCCATTCCTTTTGCGGCGCGTTTGTCGCCGTCTCCAGCCAAGGCATGATCGAGGCGTGCTGGGCGTAGAAATGCGTCAGGTCCGGGATCAGATCGCGCACCACCTCCATATGGGGCAGGGGGTAGATTTTTACATCTCCCTTCACCTCGTCGAGGCCGTAGATGCAGGCGAGCGTGTTGATCCCGTCGATATTCATCGCGCAGGAGCCGCAGATGCCTTCGCGGCAGGAGCGGCGGAAGGCGAGGGTGGGGTCGATCTCGTTCTTGATCTTGATCAGGGCGTCGAGAACCATCGGGCCGCATTTGTCCATGTCGACATAATAGGTGTCGATGCGCGGCGTCTCACCCGATTCCTCGCTCCAGCGGTAGATGCGGAAGGTGCGGATATTGGTCGCCCCGTCCGGCTTCGGCCAGGTCTTGCCCTTGGTGATCTTCGAGTTCTTCGGCAGCGCAAATTCAACCATTGAAGCCACTCCCCTTTTGGGCAAGCCAAAGTTCCAGTTCGTCGTTGTCGCCGATAAGCGACAGGTACAAATCACCGCCACCGTCCGCAGCGAATCCTCTACCAAAGACTTCGTAGTGCGCACCGCCTCCGCCCTGGGAAAATGAAACAAAATCGCCAATGGCCGGGGCAGCACTGAACGAGTGCGTAAAGAGGCCGTTCCTGCCTCCGTCCGGTGTTATCTCAAAGCACATGAAATTGATCATCTGACAACCTCAGTACACCCGCGCCTTCGGCGCGATCTTTTTCAGTTCGATCCCGCCCTCGGCCTCCGTCGTCAGCGGATCGACATGAACCGGGCGATAGGAGAGCGTGACCTTGCCCGTCGCCTCTTCGACCGTGGCCAGCGTGTGCTTGCGCCAGTTCTCGTCGTCTCGGTTCGGGAAATCTTCGTGCGCGTGGGCGCCGCGGCTTTCCTGCCGCGCTTCCGCGCCATATACGGTCGCCATGGCGTTGGGGGCGAGGTTCATGAGCTCCAGCGTCTCCATCAGGTCGGTGTTCCAGATCATCGTCTTGTCGGTGACCTTGAGGTCCTTCAGTTGGCCATAGACGCCGTCCATCGCCTCGCAGCCCTCTTTCAGCGTTTTGGCGGTGCGGAAGACCGCGGCGTCGCGCTGCATGGTGCGCTGCATGGTGAGGCGTAGCTCCGCTGTCGGGATCGCGCCGTCGGCGTGGCGTGCGGCGTCGAAGCGGGCCATGCATTCATCGACCGAAGCCTGGTTCAGCGGGCGGTTCGACGCCTCAGGGTCCACCACCTTGCCGGCGCGGATCGCGGCGGCGCGGCCGAACACCACAAGGTCGATCAGCGAGTTGGAGCCGAGCCGGTTTGCGCCGTGAACCGAGGCGCAGCCAGCCTCCCCCACCGCCATCAGGCCGGGCTGGAGCGCGTCGGGATTGTCCGCCGTCGGGTTCAACGCCTCACCCCAGTAATTGGTCGGGATGCCACCCATGTTGTAATGCACGGTCGGCAGGACCGGGATCGGCTCCTTGTTGACGTCGACTCCGGCGAAGATCTTAGCGCTTTCGGAGATGCCGGGCAGGCGTTCGTGAAGGGTCTCGGGCGGCAGGTGGTTGAGATAGAGATGGATATGGTCCTTGTCAGGGCCGACGCCGCGCCCCTCGCGGATCTCCATCGTCATGCAGCGGGAGACGACGTCGCGGCTGGCGAGATCCTTGGCGGATGGGGCGTAGCGTTCCATGAACCGCTCGCCCTCCGAATTGACCAGATAGCCGCCTTCGCCGCGCGCGCCCTCGGTGATCAGGCAGC
>JBBDTD010000191.1:0-5562 GCA_040904645.1 Paracoccaceae bacterium | reverse complement strand
GACCTGGTTCGGCCCCAGCACCGCGCCGGTCTCGTCCCTGATCTCGATCTCGTGATCGGGGAGCGGCGGGCCGCAAAGCGCGAAATCGCGCGCATTTCCGTCACCCGGCGCGCTCGGCTGGGCGATCATCCGCCGCTCCAGCGCGTCGAGGTCGAGCCGCGCGGTCTTGAGCCCCTGGCCGAGCGGCGCGAAAGAGAGCGCGAGCGTGGTTTCCGCCATGCCATAGGATGGCGTGAAGGCGGCCGGATCGAACCCTGCGCCGGCGAAGGTGCGCGCGAACGCGCGGATCACCGGCGCCTTGACCATGTCCGCGCCGATCCCTGCGACGCGCCATGTCGAAAGGTCGAGCCCCTCAGGCGCGCGGCCGCGCGAGCGGCGCAGCGCCAGATCGTAGCCGAGCGTCGGCCCGAAGGTGATCGTCGCGCGGTTGCGGTCGATCAGTTCCAGCCAGAGCAGCGGACGGCGGATGAAATCCTTGGTCGCGATGTGATCGGCGGAGAACTGGGTCGCGATCGGTGTCAGAAAGCAGCCGACCAGCCCCATGTCGTGATAGAGTGGCAGCCAGCTGACGCCGCGATCGCCGACGCGGAGCTTCAGCCCGTGCGCGGCGATGGCGTGGAGATTGGCCATCATCGACCGGTTGGTGACGGCGATTCCCTTGGGGGAGCCGGTGGTGCCCGAAGAGAACTGAAGATAGGCGAGGTCGTCCGGGCCGGCTTGCGCCAGCACCGCATTCTTGTCGCCGCGCGGCAAATCCGCGAGCCGGCCGCAGAAGTTGAGCGCCACCGGCGCCATCGCTTCGGCGACCCAGTCGCCGTATTCGGCCGGCGTGATGACGACGCGCGCATCCGCGACGGCGACGATGCGGCGCAGCTGTTCCGAATAAGCGTCCCGCGCGCCGAAGGCTACGGGAAGCGGCAGCGGCGCCGGGACCAGCCCGGCCAGCATCGCGCCGCAGAAGGCGCGCGCGAAGTCCGGCTCCGTCTCCGCCAGAATCGCGACCGTGTCGCCCGGCTTGAGGCCCAGCGCCAGGTACCGCGCCGCGATCTCGCGCGCTTCAATCAACAGCCTTCGGTAGAGCAGGACTTCGACGACTTCGCCGCGGGCGTTGTAATAGGTGAATCCCGTCGCTCCGCGCGCGGCATAGGCCAGCGCTTCCGCGAAGGTCGCGAAATCGGCGGGGCGGAGCGGTAGTCCGCTATTCGTCGGCGCCGCTTCTGATATCTCTGTTTCGACCTGCATGTTGGGGTATTGCGGCCGTTCTTTTCGGGTTGGCTTTGATCAGGCAACGGCCTCTAGCACTTTCATGGAAATGGCGGAAGCCCCGTCTCCGCCGACCCTCCCGAAAGGCGCCGGCTTGTTTCGGCGCCTCACGCGCTGGTGTGGCCACGTGCGCCGCGCCACAGTGTTTCGCACCGAATCCCGAAAGGAAAGCCAGATGCGCCGACCGAATATCCTGATTCTCATGGTCGACCAGTTGAACGGAACGCTTTTTCCGGACGGCCCGGCGGACTGGCTCCACGCGCCGCACCTGAAGGCGCTCGCCCGGCGCTCAACAAGGTTCGCCAACGCCTACACCGCCAGCCCGCTTTGCGCGCCGGGGCGCGCGAGCTTCATGTCGGGCCAGGCGCCTAGCCGGACGAAAGTCTATGACAACGCGGCGGAATTCGCCTCCGACATCCCAACCTACGCGCATCATCTGCGCCGCGCAGGCTATCGGACCTGCCTTTCGGGCAAGATGCATTTTGTCGGGCCTGATCAGCTCCATGGCTTCGAAGAGCGTCTGACGACCGATGTCTATCCCGCAGATTTCGGCTGGACGCCGGATTACCGCAAGCCGGGCGAGCGGATCGACTGGTGGTATCACAATCTTGGGAGCGTGACCGGCGCCGGCGTAGCCGAGATCACCAACCAGCTGGAATATGACGACGAGGTCGCCGCGCTGGCGTCGCAGAAGCTTTACGACCTTTCGCGCGGACATGACCCGCGCCCCTGGGCGCTGACGGTCAGTTTCACCCACCCGCATGATCCCTATGTCGCGCGCCGCCGGTTCTGGGACATGTACGAGGGTTGCGCTCATCTCGATCCGGCCGAGGCGGCGTATGATCTTGAAGATCACGACCCGCACGCGCAGCGCCTGCTGCGCGCCTGCGATCATGAAGCCTTCGGCATCGGCGCGGAGGATATCCGCCGCTCCCGTCGCGCCTATTTCGCCAATATCTCATATCTGGACGAGAAAATCGGCGACCTGATGCGGGTGCTGGAGGAGACGCGGCAGGACGAGGACACAATCATCGTCTTCACCTCGGATCATGGCGACATGCTGGGGGAGAAGGGGCTCTGGTTCAAGATGTGCTTCTATGAGGGTTCCGCGCGGGTGCCGCTGATGATCGCCGCGCCGGGCATGGCGCCGGGGCTGGCGAGCCCCCCGGTCTCCACGCTGGATGTGGCGCCGACCCTTTGCGACCTCGCCGGGGTTTCGCTGGCGGAAGTCCTGCCCTGGACAGATGGCGAGAGCCTTGCCGCTCTCGGAAATGGCGGGCGGCGCGAAAGCCCGGTCTTCATGGAATACGCCGCCGAAGGCTCCGAAGCGCCGCTCGTCGCGGTTCGGGACGGGCGCTGGAAATTCACCCGTTGCGCGCTCGACCCCGATCAGCTTTTCGACCTGGAGGCGGACCCCATGGAGCAGGTCGACCTCGCCGTCGACCCCGCTTGCGCCGGCGCCATGGCGCGGCTTGGGGCGATGGCGGCGGCGCGCTGGGATCTCCCGCGTTTCGACGCGGAGGTGCGCGAAAGCCAGGCGCGGCGCCGGGTGGTTTACGAAGCGCTCCGCCAGGGCGGCTACTACCCGTGGGATTTCCAGCCGCTCCAGAAAGCGTCGGAGCGCTATATGCGCAATCACATGGATCTGAACGTGCTGGAAGACGCCCAGCGCTTTCCGCGCGGGGAGTGATCATCCGCGGAGCAGCATCTCCACCACCTTGGCCGCCTCCAGCCGGGCCGCCGCAGCGTCGAGCGGCCCTTCGGTCTGCGCCGCCTCCAGCCAGACGCCGTCCATATAGGCCTGAAGCGCGGCGCGCGCCGTCTCGCGCGATTCGGCGGGCAGGAGCGGGCGGAGCGCGGCGCGGAACTGGCTCTTGACCCGCGCGCGGTTGATCCGGTGCAGCCGCGCCAGCCGTGCGGTGTGCGGCGCGAACGACCAGAACTGCATCCAGACGCTGCATTGCGCCGGCGTGAAAAGCCGGTCGTCGAAATTCGCCGCGACGACGGCGTCGAGCCGGGCGCGAGGCGCGCGCGCCGCCGCGCAGCGTTCCAGAACCACCTCGCGCAGGATGTTCAGCAGCCGGCGCATCGTCGCCTCCAGCAGCCGTTCCTTCGCGCCGAAATAATAGTTTATGGAGGCGGGGGAGGCGCCGGCCTCGGCGGCGATTTCCTGCAAGGTCAGGGCCGCGAATCCGCGTCGGTGAATCGCGCGGATCGTGGCGCTGATCAGCTCCTCATGCCTGATATCGCGGATCTTGCGGCGCCCCATGCGTCTTTCCTTCCAGTCGATAAAATCTAGCATTTCCGAACAAGTCGATCAAAAACTAAATGATCGAACAAAAACGGGTCGGATGTTTTGAAGCCCTATGCTAGGTTCCCGCCATTGGCCGGGACAGGCTGCTGCAAACAGGTGCGAACGGGGGGACGACGATGCTGACCATGATCCTTTCCGCAGGGGTGTTGCTGGCGTTCGCGCTGGTGGTCTTCTGCGTCATGAAATGGGGCAATCTGCGCTGCATCGGCGTCACGCCGGTTCCGCTTTTCACCTTCATCGCGATCCTGTTCACCTCCGGGCTTGATGTCGGGCTGATCATGTTCCCGCTTGGTGAGTTCCCGGTTTACGCCGATACGGCGGCGGCGCCCGAATACGGGTTCGCCAATCCGCTGGCGATCGAGTTCGGCTTCTGGGGCTTCCTGATCTGGGCGTTTTATTTCCTCACGTCGTTCTATTTCTGCGTGATCGAGCCCAGGGTCAGGTTTTTCGAGATCCCGGTGGTGAAGATCGTCAACAACATCGTCATCATCGGCACCTGCGCTTTCACGGCCAGCCTGTTCCTGATCTATCTGCCCGGCTACATCCCCGAGATCGGCGACGGCGAAAGCGTGGTGACGACCTTCTACCTGATCGTCTTCGTGGTGATCCTGGCGGCGGCCTATTCCAGCACCGACATCAAGTATGTGAAGCTGCTCAGCATCGGTTCGACCTTTCTTTTCGCGGCGCTGATCGTCGGCCTCACCGTCTATGCCGGGATGGGGGCGTCGGATTTCGCCGCCGCGTTCGGTGATCTCGGCGGTTATTTCACGAACCTCCACAGGTTCGTGCTGCCGATGAACGACTATCACGAGTTCTATCTCTTCTGGTGGTTCGCCTGGTCGATCATGATCGGGCAGTTTACCTCCCGCTTCGTCGGTGGGCTGAAGGTCTGGCAACTGCTGGCCGCGCTGCTGATCTTTCCCTCCATCCCGCTCGCGATCTGGTTCTCGGTGCTCTATTATTACCATCTGAACGAGATCAGCACCGTGGGCGTGGTGAACCTGGCGATGATAGTGGTGGGCGTCACCTTCGTCATCAACTCCCTCGACAGCCTGATCCGGCTTTATTCGGATAACCTGTCGATCACGGTCAAGCGCTTCGGCAAGGGGCCCTATGTGATCGGCAATGTGGCCGTGCTCTTCGGGCTGACCATGGCGTTCCAGAGCCAATGGCTGCAGATCCAGTGGATCGGCGCCGTGGTCGTCGGCCTCTATTTCGCTTGCCTCGCCTATATCTTCATCCTTCACCGGTCCGAAGTGGCGGCGATCACCAGCTCGCCTGAAGATCGGGTGCTCGATTTCCACCGCATCGACAACGTGACCTGAAGCCGCCGGGCGGGTGCGCCCGCCCACCAACGGAGACGCGACATGATTACGGTCTATGGCCGGGCCACGTCCTCAAACGTCCAGATCGTCATGTGGGCGATCGCCGAGCTTGGCCTCAAGCACGAGCGGCTCGACTACGGGCATAGCTATGGCGGCAACGACACGCCGGAATATCTGGCGATGAACCCGAACGGGCTGGTCCCGACGTTTCGTGATGGCGATCTGGTGATGTGGGAAAGCTCCGCGATCCTGCGTTATCTCGGGGCGCAATACGGAGATGAGGCGTTCTGGCCGCGCGATCCGGCGGTGCGCGGGCCGCTCGACATGTGGGCCGAGTGGTCAAAGACCACGCTCAGCCCGGGTTTCAACTACGCCATTTTCCTGCCCATGGTCCGGACGCCCCGGTCGCAGCGCGACATGGCCGCGATAGACCGTGGCATAGAGGCGCTGAAACCGGTCATGCGCAGGCTCGACGCGCGGCTGGGCGCGGGGCCATATCTTGCGGGCGAGGCGCTCAGCTTCGCCGACATGCTCACCGGCAACCTGCTCTACCGCTATTACACGACCGATTTCGACAAGGTCGAGACGCCGGCGCTCGACGCCTATTACGCCCGGCTGAAGGCGCTGCCGAACTATGCCGAGCATGTCATGGTCTCGTAC
>JBBDTD010000190.1:0-31737 GCA_040904645.1 Paracoccaceae bacterium | reverse complement strand
ATCCTCCAGCCCGCGCTGGGCCGGGTCGGCGGAATCCTTGAGGCGAAGAAGATCGAATGTCTCGGCAGGACGGAGAGCTGGCCCATGATATGCGGCAGTTCCCGATTGCCCGCCATATCGAAGTCGAAGCGCACCACGCCCTCGCCCAGGTCGCGCGCGGAGACGACATTCGCGTAGTAGAACCGGTATTGCGGATGGCCTAGCGTCGTCAGCGCCTCGAAGGAAAAAACCACGTCCGCCGCAGTGACCGGGCGGCCGTCATGCCAGCGCGCCCCATCCCTGACCTTGAAGGCCGCCCATGAGAAATCGGCCGGATGCTCCACCCATTCGGCCAGCAGCCCGTATTGTGTCGAGCCCTGGTCGAGCGAAGGCGTCATCAACGTGTCGAAGATCAGGCCGACGCCGGCCGGGCTCGTGCCCTTGACGATGAAGGGATTGAAACTGTCGAAATTGGACTGGGTCGCCAGCCGCGCCACACCGCCTTTCGGCGCGTCGGGGTTCACATAGTCGAAATGCGCGAAGGTCTCCGGATATTTCAGATCGCCGATCAGCGACGCGCCATGTGAACGGATCGCACCCTCCGCCCGGAGGAGACGGGGCGCCCCGGCCGCGGTGATCGCGGCGAGGCTGACGGCGAATTCGCGGCGGGTGAGACGCATCGGAAGCTCCAGCTTGTCTGTCAGTCCTGAAAGCTAGGGGCGGCGCCAAGGCGAGGCAAGCGGAGCGCCGAAACCGGCGCCGGACTTCGCGATCCGCCTTGCGGCGATGGGAAGGGACGACGAGGCTCTCGTTTCGCCATCTCGCGAAGGAGCCCCGCCAATGAAGCTCGCCGATCTTGAAGTTTTCATCACCGGCAATCCGCCACCCCGCACAGGCGGGCGCTATTTCATCTTCGTCAAGCTGACCACGGCCTGCGGGATCGTCGGCTATGGCGAGATCTATGCGGCGAGCTTCGGGCCAAAGGTGATCGCCGCCGCGGCGCGCGATCTGTTCGAACGCTGCTTCGAAGGGGTGGATCCGCACCGCATCGAGCATCTTTTCCGTCTCTCCTATGGTTCGGGATATTCGCTCCGGCCTGATCCAACGCTGATGGGGGTGTTTTCGGGGCTGGAGATCGCCTGCTGGGACATCATCGGCAAATCCGCCGGCAAGCCGGTTCACGCCCTTCTGGGCGGGCTCTGCCATGAACGCATCCGCTCCTACACCTATCTCTACCCCGCCGCGGGGGCCGACGCGCATGCGCCGGGCGGCGCCACGGTCTATAACGACCCGGACGTGGCGGCGGAGCGGGCGGCGGAATATGTCGCCATGGGCTTCACCGGCGTCAAGTTCGACCCGGCCGGCCCCTATACGGTCTATGACGGCCGCCAGCCCGATCTCGAGACGTTGGAGCGGTGCGAGCTCTTCTGCAAACGCCTGCGCGAAGCGGTGGGGACGAAGGCGGACCTTCTCTTCGGCACGCATGGCCAGTTCACCGTCTCGGGGGCCAAGCGCCTCGCGCGGCGGCTGGAGCCTTATGAGCCGCTCTGGTTCGAGGAGCCCTGCCCGCCCGAGACGCCGGAGGCGATGGCCGACATCGCGCGGGCGACCTCGATCCCCATCGCCACGGGAGAGCGGTTGACGACGAAATACGAATTCGCGCGCGTGCTGGCGACGGGCGCCGCCTCGATCCTCCAGCCCGCGCTGGGCCGGGTCGGCGGAATCCTTGAGGCGAAGAAGATCGCCGCCATGGCGGAGCCGCACTACGCGGTGATGGCTCCACATCTCTATTGCGGGCCGATCGAGGGCGCCGCAAACGTGCAATTCGCCGCCTGCATCCCGAATTTCCTGATTCTCGAAAGCATCGAGCGTTGGGAGGGGTTCCACGCCACGCTCCTCAAGACGCCGATGCGCTGGGAGGAAGGCTATGTTATTCCCCCGACCGAGCCGGGGCTCGGCGTCGAGCTGAACGAGGACGTCGCGCGCGCCCATCCCTATACCGGGACGGAGCTGCATCTCGAAATGACGCCGGAGCCGCGCACGCCCTGATTGGGGGGCGGGCGAAAAAACTGCGGCGCGGCCGGATACCGGTCGCGCCGCGCTGAAGTCCGGTGTTTCGCTGCTCAGGGCAGCGGATCGGGTGTGCCGTCGGCCTCGTTGAGATAGGCGATCAGGTCGGCCCGATCCTCGGCCTTTTTCAACCCGGCGAAACCCATCGACGTGCCCGGCGCCCATTTCTTCGGCGCTTCGAGGAAGTGGTAGAGGTTCTCCGGCGTCCAGGACTGATCCGCCGGCAACGCACCCGTGTATTTGTCATAGCCGGAGGCGGTGTCGATTGGCCGGTTCACCACGCCCCAGAGATAGGGGCCGGTGCTGTTCGCGCCCTCTTCCAGCTTGTGGCAGGCGGCGCATTTCCTGAAGATCTTCTCACCGGAGGCCGGATCGGCCGCGGCGAAAACCGCGGCGATATCGACTTCCTGCGCTTCCTCTTCCCCGCCGCTGTCTTCGACGGCGAGCGCGAAAGCGAGTTCTTCCTCATGGTGCGGATGAAAAGTCAGCTCGGCGAAAAATCCGAGGCCAAGAAACACCAGCAGCGTGGCGCAAAACGCCCCGACGATCTTGTTCAGCTCCATTTTCCGGCTCCTCTTCCAACCCTTATGCGGTCGCCGCATCCATGCCAGCCTATACAAGCTTCCCGCCGCGCCGGGCAAGTCGTATAAGGCGCGACCCAATGACCCGAAGGCCCGAAGACATGACCGCAGACCCAGACGCCGCCCAATCCGACCCCGCCAACAGGATCGCCTTTCAGGGCGAGCTTGGCGCCTATTCGCATCAGGCGTGCCGCGAAGTGTTTCCGCGGATGGAGCCCCTACCCTGCCCGACCTTTGAGGATGTGGTCGCCGCGGTCAAAGGCGGCGCGGCCGCGCTGGCCATGCTGCCGGTCGAGAATTCGCTTTACGGCCGCGTCGCCGATATTCACCGGCTGCTGCCGGAAAGCGGGCTTTACATCATCGCGGAACATTTCGTCTCCGTCCGCATAGAGTTGCTGGGCGTGCCCGGCGCGAAGCTGGAAGACGTGGTGGAGGCGCACAGCCACACCGTGCTTCTGGGCCAATGCCGCCGCTTCATGAAGGAGCACGGCATCAAGGCCGTGACCGGCGCTGACACCGCCGGCTCCGCCATGGCCATCGCGGCGGCCGGTGACAAGAGCCGCGCCGCGCTGGCCTCCAAGCTGGCGGGTGAGATTTACGGGCTGAAGCCGCTCGCCTCCGACATTCAGGACGCATCGCACAACACGACGCGGTTTCTGGTGATGAGCCCGCGCAAGATCGAAGCCGACCCGCAGGGCGGTCAGGCGATGACCAGCTTCGTCTTTCAGGTCCGCAACGTGCCCGCCGCGCTTTACAAGGCGATGGGCGGCTTCGCGACCAACGGCGTCAACATGGTCAAGCTGGAAAGCTACATGGTCGACGGGTCTTTCACCGCGACACAGTTCTACGCCGATATCGAGGGGCATGTCGAAGACCAGTCCGTCCGATTCGCGATGGAGGAACTGGGCTTCTTCACCTCGTTCCTGAAGGTGCTCGGCACCTATCCGCGCAGCGCCGCCCGCGACGGGCGCTGAGGGCGGGTCAGCCGCGCCCCGTCAGCCACGCGCCAAGCGCCGCGGCGCGCGAAGGCGGGCCGCGGCGCGCCTCCTCACGCCGGTCCGCGATCTGTAGCAGCCGATACATCGCATGGACGCCGAGCCAGCGCAGCGGCTCCGGCTCCCAGCGCCGGACGCGGCGGTTGACCCAGGGGAGCCGAGTCAGCGCCGTCTCACGCCCGAGCGCAAGATCGCAAAGCGTCCTTCCTGCGAGATTCGAAGTGGAGACGCCGACGCCGACATAACCGCCCGCCCAGCCGATCCCGCTCTCGCGGTCCATCCCGACCGTCGCGCACCAATCGCGCGGCGCGCCGAGCACCCCGCACCAGGCATGGTCGACCGCTACGCTGTTCGCGGCCGGGAAGTGCCGGCGCAGAATTCGCGTCAGCCGGCGCACCGTCTCCGCGTCCGGCGCGCCGCGCTCGTCGATGCGCGAGCCGTAGCGGTAAGGCACGCCGCGCCCGCCGACGGCGATGCGCCCATCTCGCGTGCGCTGGCAATAGCAATAGGCGTTGTTGAAATCGCCGAGTATCTCATGGCCGCTCCAGCCGATCCTGGCCCAGATATCCTCCGGCAAGGGCGCCGTGACGATCTGCGCGGAGTTGAGCGGCAGCCATTCGCGCCGATGCCCCGGCAGGCCGGCGGTGAACCCCTCCGTCGCGCGAAGGATGACCGGCGCGCAGACCACGCCGCGATCGGTCTCGACCCGGCCTTTCAAGAAGCCAGTCGCCGCCGTGCTCTCAACGATCCGCACGCCTAGCCGCTCCACCGCCTCGGCCAAGCCGAGAGCCAGTTTCGCGGGCTGAACCCGCGCGACGCCCCGCGCCACCATAGCGCCGAGAACGCCGGGGACCGCGACACGGGCCCGCGCCTCCTCCGCGCCGAGCATGGAGACCTCTTCCGGCGTCTCGCCCCAGTGATGGCGATGCGCCACCTCCGCCTCCGCCCGCGCCAGTTGGGCCGGGTTGGTCGCGACCATCAGTTCATCTGTCGGCAGGATTTCCGCTTCTATTCCTTCGTCAACCGCGACGCGGCTGATCTCGGCGACGGTTCCCAGCATGGTGCGGACCATGGCGCGCACGTCTTCCGGCCCGCCATTGGAGAGATATTTTTCATGGCTCCAGGCGAAGCCGCCGGTGAGCCAGCCGCCATTCCGGCCGGAAGCGCCAAAACCGGCGAACTCTTTCTCGACGATCAGGATGTCGAGCGTCGGCTCCGCCTTTTTCAGATAATAGGCGGCCCAGAGCCCGGTATAGCCCGCGCCGATGATACAGATATCCGCGGCGGCATCACCATCGAGCGGCGCGCGGCGGGGCGGCGCCCCGCCGATATCCCGATACCAGAACGACACCTCGCCAAGTTTCATCGCAAGTTCACCCTCAACGCGGCCGCGGCGGCGAAGGGCGCCGCCGCAAGCGCGGCCAAAGTCACCGCCCCCGAAAGATAAAGCGCCGCCGCCGGATCAAGTCCGGTCGAGGCCCGCTCAACCGCCCGCGCGCCAAGTATCATCGTTGGCAGATAAAGCGGCAACACCAGCAGCGAAAGCAGCAGCCCGCCGCGCCGCACGCCCACCGTCAACGCCGCGCCGACCGCGCCGATCAGCGACAGCGCCGGCGTACCGATCAGCAGCGAGAGGACAAGCGCGCCAAAGGCCGAAGGCGCGAGATTGAGCGTCAGACCAATGAGCGGCGCAATCACGATCAGCGGCGCGCCGGTCGTCAACCAATGCGCCGCCGCTTTCGCCAAAACCGAGAACTCGATCGGCGAAGGCGCAAGCAGGATATGGTCGAGCGAGCCGTCTTCGAAATCCGCCTGAAACAACCGATCGAGCGACAGAAGGCAGGCCAGCAGCGCCGAAACCCAAATCACCCCACCCGCGACCCTGCCCAGCGACTCCGCCGCACCGCCGATTCCGATAGGAATCAGGAGAGAGGCCATCGCGAAAAACGCCGTCGCCATCAACCCGCCGCCGCCAATGCGGAGCGCCAGCCTGAGATCGCGGAACAGGAGCGCCCTCACGCCCACGCCCCGGTCAGGAAGGGATCGACCGCATCCGCCGCCGGCGCCGCTGGCGGCAGAAGATCGATCCGCGGCCCGGCCGGCAGCCCCATCTCCACATGCGTCGCCGCGACGGCGATACCGCCCCCGGCGCAATGCGCCGCCACAATGCGCGCGAAATCCGCCGACGCCCCTGCGTCGAGAGAGACGGTCGGCTCATCCAGGAGCCAGACCCGCCGCCCGGTCACCAGCAGCCGCGCGAGGCCCAGCCGGCGCTTCTGGCCGGCCGAACAATAGGCGGCGGGCGACGCGGCGATATGGCTGAGCCCGAAACTTTCGAGCGCGGCGTCGACGCCTTCGGAAGCCCCGTAAAGCGCCGCCCATGAGGCGAGATTAGCGCGCACGCTCAGCGCCGGCTTTACGGCGTCGAGATGGCCGGCATACGCGGCGTGCTGGCCGGTTTCCCCGGCGCCGTCCAGCATGACCCGCCCGCGCAAGGGGCGCACGAGCCCCGCGACAGCGCGTAGAAGCGTCGATTTTCCGGCCCCGTTCGGCCCGGCGATGAGCGCCGCCTGCCCCCGCTCGACGCGGAAATCCGGCGCGACGAGCGCCAGCCGCCCGCCCCGTTCAACCGCCAACCCCTCTACGGTCAACGCCATGCATGCTTCGCCTTGTCCATTCCGCCGCTATAGCCGCTCCTCATCGCGCCGCCAATTGCGCTGCGGCGCATTTCATGTATACATGCGCATACCAAGTTGCGCCCCGGTGGTTCCCGTATTGCGCGACTCGCCTTCATGGGCGAAGGATTACGACGAAATTTCAATGGGCGCTCCAGGGGGCGCGCCCGCCCAGCACCCAGCCAGGAGGCCGCCTCATGACCGTCATCGTCGGCAAGGATACAGCGAAAACACGCAAGGAGCTGAAAGCGGGCGGCGCCACCGTCGCCTATTACTCGATCCCCGCCGCTCAGGCCGCTGGCCTTGGCGATTTCAGCCGCCTGCCCGCGGCGCTGAAAGTGGTGCTTGAGAACATGCTCCGCTTCGAGGACGGCAAGACCGTCACTGTCGACGATATCCGCGCCTTCGCGGAATGGGCGGCGAAAGGCGGCAAGAACCCGCGCGAAATCGCCTATCGCCCGGCGCGCGTCCTGATGCAGGATTTCACCGGCGTCCCGGCGGTGGTCGACCTCGCGGCGATGCGTGACGGCATTGTCGCGCTGGGGGGCGATCCGCAGAAGATCAACCCTCTCAACCCGGTCGACCTGGTGATCGACCATAGCGTGATGATCGACGAATTCGGTAACCCCCGCGCCTTCCAGATGAACGTGGACCGCGAATACGAGCGGAACATGGAGCGTTATACGTTCCTGAAATGGGGCCAGAAGGCGTTTGACAATTTCCGCGTCGTGCCGCCGGGAACCGGCATCTGCCATCAGGTCAACCTCGAATATCTTTCGCAAACGATCTGGACCGACAAGGACCAGTCCGGCGCCGAAATCGCCTACCCCGACACGCTGGTCGGCACCGACAGCCACACCACGATGGTCAACGGCCTCGCCGTCCTCGGCTGGGGCGTCGGCGGGATCGAGGCGGAGGCGGCGATGCTCGGCCAGCCGGTGTCCATGCTGATCCCCGAAGTCGTCGGCTTCAAGCTGACCGGCGCGATGGTCGAGGGCACCACCGCGACCGACCTCGTGCTCAAGGTCGTGGAGATGCTGCGCAAGAAGGGCGTGGTGGAGAAATTCGTCGAATTCTACGGCGCCGGGCTTGATAATCTGCCCCTCGCCGATCGCGCCACGATCGCCAACATGGCGCCGGAATATGGCGCGACCTGCGGCTTCTTCCCGATTGATGATGAGACATTGCGTTATCTTCGCGTCTCCGGGCGCGAGGAATCGCGCATCGCGCTGGTCGAAGCCTACGCCAAGGCCAACGGCATGTGGCGCGGCCCGGATTACGACCCGATCTACACCGACACGCTCGAACTGGACATGGGGGAGATCGTGCCGGCGATCTCCGGCCCGAAACGGCCGCAGGATTACGTCGCGCTCGACCACGCGGCGGGCGAATTCCTGAAAGTCGCCGCCGAATATCGCGGCGTCGACATGTCGACCGACGCCAAGGACATGGCGTCGGAAGGGCCGGCTTCCGCGGATGTGGCGCCGGTCGACCCGCGGCGCTCGCAAAAGGTCGAGGGACGGGATTATTCGCTCCGTGACGGCTCGGTCGTGATCGCGTCGATCACCTCCTGCACCAACACGTCGAACCCCTATGTGATGATCGGCGCCGGGCTTGTCGCCCGCAAGGCGCGCGCGCTCGGCCTCAATCGCAAGCCCTGGGTGAAAACTTCGCTCGCCCCCGGCAGCCAGGTGGTTTCCCAGTATCTGGAGGCGGCGAACCTTCAGGAGGATCTCGACGCGCTCGGATTCAACCTCGTCGGCTATGGCTGCACCACCTGCATCGGCAATTCCGGGCCGCTCGCCCCGGAGATATCCAAAGCCATCGCGGACGGGGAGCTGATGGCGACCTCGGTGCTGTCCGGAAACCGTAACTTCGAGGGCCGGATCAGCCCGGACGTGCGCGCAAACTACCTCGCCTCGCCGCCGTTGGTCGTCGCTTACGCGATCGCCGGCGACATGAATATCGACATCGCCAACGACCCGATCGGGCAGGACCAATCCGGCAAGGATGTCTACCTGAAAGACATCTGGCCGACGACGAAGGAGATCGCCGATCTGGTCGAAAAGACCGTCACGCGAGAGGCCTTCCAGTCCAAATACGCGGATGTCTTCAAGGGCGACGAAAAATGGCAGGCGGTCGAGACCACCGACAGCCAGACCTATGACTGGCCGCCGCAGTCGACCTATGTTCAGAACCCGCCGTATTTCCAGGGAATGAGCAAGGAAAAGGGCGTCATCTCCGACATCAACAACGCCAAGGTGCTGGCCGTGCTGGGCGACATGGTCACGACCGACCACATCTCCCCCGCCGGCTCGTTCAAGGACACGACGCCGGCCGGCAAATATCTGGTCGACCGGCAGGTTCCCGTCAGGGAGTTCAACTCTTACGGCTCCCGCCGGGGCAACCATGAAGTGATGATGCGCGGCACCTTCGCCAATATCCGCATCAAGAACGAGATGCTGGACGGCGTCGAGGGCGGCTACACCAAGGGCCCGGATGGCGGCCAGATGGCGATCTACGACGCGGCGATGGCCTATGCCGAAAAAAACACCCCGATGGTGATCTTCGGGGGCGAACTTTACGGCGCCGGCTCCTCGCGCGACTGGGCGGCGAAGGGCACCGCGCTGCTCGGCGTCAAGGCGGTGATCGCCGAAAGCTTCGAGCGCATCCACCGCTCCAACCTTGTCGGCATGGGCGTGATCCCGTTCCAGTTCACCGGCGGCGACAACCGCAGGACGCTGGGCCTCAAGGGCGACGAAACCGTCTCGATCAGTGGCCTCTCCGGGGATCTCAAGCCGCTCTCGGACGTGCCGGCTACGATCACTTATGGCGACGGAACGGTGAAGGAGATCAAGCTCCGCTGCCGGATCGATACCGAGGTCGAGATCGAGTACATTGAGAATGGCGGCGTGCTGCATTATGTGCTCCGCAATCTGGCGAAGGCCGCCTGATTGAATAAGCGCCGCCGGCCCTGTCGAACAGGCCAGCGGCGCGCGCCGATGAACGCGCCCTGCAGCCTCAGGAGCGCGACGGCGCCGCCAAGATCCTCCGAATATTCAGACTTCGTAATTCGTGCCGTACTGCGCTGATTTTTCACGTTACATTGGAATGCTTGCAAGTGACGCTCAGGTGCTTCAACAGTGTATATTTACTATTGCCATAGTTGAACGCCGTCTTTTAAGGAAGTTCCCGACTGATCGATTCCGTGCCCGGGCGCCGTGATGACGATTCAACCAAGCTTGCGAAGCCTGCGATCGACGAGCGCCGATATCGGCGCGAGCGCATCGACGCTTCGTTCCGTGGACAGGTTCATCAACGGGACCTCCAATTCCTCGAACCGGGACACACCCAGCCCAGGCGACAATTTCGTCGCCTATTTCAACGCCGCCGGCCCGACGGCCATCGGGCTCGCCGGAGCGAAGGTCGTTCTCGAGCTTTCGAGCAACGCGCTCGACAACAAGATCGGCGGCCTGAAACGCGACAAGCAGCAGGACATCAAGCGGTTCAACCGTGAGGTCGCCGCGGTCGAGGAAGCCGCCGACAGCGGCGAGCTGGTGACCCTGATCGGCGGCGTGTCGCCCGGCGTCGGCCCCGTGATCAGGAGGCTCGATCTCAACAAGGCCCTCGGCAGGATCGGGGTCAGCGCGGAGCAGCCGGAGGCGCAGGGCGTCAAGATCGACCGCAGCATCCAGACCACCATCAACCGGCTGGAGACCCTCAAGAAGGTCGTGGATACGGCCTCCGATATCATCACCGTGGCGGAAACCGCCATCGTCATCACCGGCGGCTTGACCCTCACGGCGGGCGAAGCGCGCGACGACATCATCTCCGACCTCGGCGCCACCTCCGCCTCCATCCAGCCGCTCGCGAACGATGGGCGGGCAGAGGCGGGCTTCGCCGCATACTCATCAGCTTCGGCAGGCTGACGATTGAGGTCGAGGACCAGCGCCGGGCGGATTTCGACTCTTCGGACTTCATCTTCCGACGGCGACGGAAGCGCGCCGCCCTTCCGCTCTCGGTCCTGATCGCGGCCGCTCCCGAAAGCTTGACTCGCACGGCCGCGGCGACGCCTCTAGATATGAAGCCGAAATCCAGAGGAGACTTGAATGCTTCGACGCGCAGTGATGGGTGGTTTCGCGCTCGCGATCGGGGCGCTGCTCGCGGCTCCGACCCCGGGGCGGGCCGAAGAGCCGGCGCCCATCGTCGTTGAGCTGTTCACCTCGCAGGGCTGCGCCTCCTGCCCGCCCGCCGATGAGGAACTGGCCGAACTGGCCAGGGACCCGCGCATCATCACGCTCTCGATCCATGTGGATTACTGGGACTATCTGGGCTGGCGGGATATATTCGGCTCCCCCGCGCACACGGAGCGCCAGCGCGCCTACGCCGACTTCATGGGCGAACGCATGATCTACACGCCTCAGATGGTGGTTCAGGGCGGCGCCCATGTCGTCGGCAGCCACGGCGCGAAGCTGCGGGCGCTGATCGACAACCATCGCGGCGACAAGCCATTGGCGCGCGTGACGCTACGCCGGAACGGCGACCTCATCGAGATAGAGATCGCGCGCGAAGACGCAGCCCGTGGCTCCGGCAATGTCGTGATGGCCTGGTTCACGGATGTCGAGAACGTCGACATCGTCAAGGGAGAGAACCGCGGGAAGCGGCTCACCTATCATAACGTCGTGAAAGGATGGGCGGATCTCGGCCGTTGGGACGGCGACGACACCGAGGTCGTCGCCCCGCTGCCCGAGGACGCGGATGGCGTCGCGGTGCTGGTCCAGCAGGCGGTCGGCGGGCCGATCCTTGGCGCCGGGCGGCTGGCGCTTCGCTAGAGCGCCGTAATGCGACTGCGAAACGGCGAGGCTGACAGGTCGCCGCCACGCTCATGATGTCGCGGGGAGCCATTCGGCTGAATGGTAGTGTTTACGCAAGTCGCACGCAGACTGCGCCGCGTTGACCGACCCGAACCGACGCCTCCGCCAGTCCCCGCGCTCAAGCCGTCGGCGTGGCGACGCCGATCATGCTGTCGCGGCTGACGAGCGCGGCGAGGGCGACCTCGTCCATGCCCTCCGTCCCCGCCGGGCGCATCGGCAGCACCAGATAGCGCATGTCGGCGGTCGAATCATGCACCTGGACCTTCACATTGTCGGAAAGCGTCAGCCCGAACTCCGCCAGCACCTTGCGCGGCTCGATCACCGTGCGGCTGCGATAGGCGCGCTGCTTGTACCAGTCCGGCGGCAGGCCGAGCAGGTTGCGCGGGTAGCAGGAGCAGAGCGTGCAGACGACGACGTTGTGAATTTCCGGCGTGTTCTCGACCACAATCAGCTTCATCGCCTCCACCGCGACGCCCATTTCGGCGCAAGCGGCCGAGCCATCGGCGATGAGCCGCGCCTTGAAAGCGGGATCGACCCATGCGTGCGCGACCACCGCGGCGCCAAGCGCGGGGGTGCGGGCGTCCATCGCCTCGATCTGGGCCGCGATCTCGGCCTTCGTCGTCACGCCTTTTTCGACGAGGAGTTCGCGCACCGCGATCTCCATGCGCTGGAAGTAGCTGAGCGGCGTATCCTGATCCGCACGATAGGGATGCCCGGAGGGGCTCATCCCCTCGTGGTGGTGATCGTGGTCGTGATGGTCATGCGGGGGCATCTGCGGGCTCCAGCCAATTGTCGAAAATTTCCGCGTCGAGCCGGTCGTCGGATTTCTCCGCAGCGCCGCCCCATATCTCGGCCATTTCGAACCGGACCCGGTAGAGCCGGCGGCGAGGCGCGTCGCCCTGGCGATAGGCGAGCGCTTCGGGATCTTGCGTCAGGCCGAGGTCGCGCTCGATCACGCCCGTGCGGTCACGCAGATACCACGGTGTCCGCACATGGCCCGGGGGCGCTGCGAAGCGCAACCGAACCTTGTCGCCAACTGATAACGCCATCCGGCCCTCCTCACCTGATCGAATCGACCTCAACGCCCGCTTGCGCCCGCGCTATTCGCCAATCGACGCTTCTGCGTAGGTGTCGCCGCGCGCGGCGATCGCCTCCATTTTCGCGCCGAGTTCAGATGGCGTGAAGACGCCAGCCTCCATGAGGTTCTGGGTCACCGACTGGATCCAGCGCTCATAATAGCTTTGGGTTTCGAAGTTTTCGGGAGGCATGTCTTCGAGCACGCGGCGCAGGCCGTCGACGGTGAAATAGCCCTTCGATGTGGCTATCACCATCAGCGCGTCGACGCGTTTTTCCCAGAGCGCGTAATCATGAGAGGCGGGGTCCATGCCCGCCGCCGCGCCATCGGGCGCCGCGCCGCCCATGTCGTGCCATCGCCGTCCATCGATCATTCGCCGCCTCCCTGCGTCACCCGGAGTTTCGGGGTTGGCAGGGCGGCGGTCAAGTGGGGATCGGAGGTCAGACGCGAATCGGGGCGACGACCATGATCATCTGACGCCCTTCCATCTTCGGCATGCTCTCGACCTTGGCGACATCTTCGATATCGCCCGAGATCTTCTGCAACAGATCGCGGCCGAGCTCCTGATGGGCCATTTCGCGGCCGCGGAAGCGAAGCGTGACCTTCACCTTGTCACCCTCTTCCAGAAAGCGGTTCACGCTCCTCATCTTCACGTCATAATCGTGCGTGTCGATGTTGGGACGGAACTTCACTTCCTTGATCTCGATGACCTTCTGCTTCTTGCGCGCCTCGGCGGCCTTTTTCTGGCTCTCGTATTTGAACCGGCCGACATCCATGATCTTGCAGACGGGCGGATTCGCGTTCGGCGAGATCTCGACGACATCGAGCCCGACTTCCTCCGCCATCGCGATGGCGTGAGCGGGCGTTACGACGCCATGATTGTCACCGTTTTCATCTATGAGCCGGATTTCCGGCACGCGGATCATTTCGTTAACGCGGGGGCCGGTGTCGCGCGTCGGCGGGGCGTTGTGCGGTCTACGAGCTATGGTTCGGTTCCTTCACCGTTTCAACAAATGTGGCGCCGCCCGGATAGCCGGGCGGCGCTCATGCAATAAAGATAACCCTCGCGCCGTCAAGCGCAATGATTCGCGGCGCTGCGGCCCTGAACGCAATTCGCCGCTTCAGCCAGCCTTGATCTTCGCCGCAGTCTCGGTGATGAACGCCCCGAAATCCTCGCGGAACTCATCGCGCGCCAGCGCGAAAGCCACTGTGGCTTGCAGATAGCCAAGCTTGGAGCCGCAATCGAACCGCGTGCCCTCGAACCGCATGCCGTAAACCGGCCGACCGATCTTGATTTCCTCCGCGATGGCGTCGGTCAGCTGGATCTCTCCGTTCGCGCCGGCCTTGATGCGTGAGAGGTTCTTCATCACCCGCGGGCTGAGGATATACCGCCCGATGACCGCGAGGTTGGAAGGCGCGTCAGCCGCGTCCGGCTTTTCGATCATGCCCTTCATCTCGACCAGATTGCCGTCGTCCTTCGCCGGGTCGATCACGCCGTAGCTTGAGATCTGGTCCGGGCCGACCTCCATCGCCGCGACGATATTGCCGCCGACCTCCTCGTACATGTCGACCATCTGCTTGAGGCAAGGCACGTCGGAGGCGATCACGTCATCGGGCAGGATCACCGCGAAAGGCTCATCGCCGACAAGCTGGCGCGCGCACCAGACCGCGTGGCCGAGGCCGAGCGCTTCCTGCTGGCGGATATAGCTGATCGCGCCGGAGGGCATTTCCGCCGGTTTGATCAGTTCGAGAAGATCGTATTTCTTCTTCTCCTCCAGGACGCGAACCAGTTCCGCCGAGGAGTCGAAATAATCTTCGAGCGCGGATTTACCCTTGGCGGTCACGAAGATGAAATCGGTGATGCCGGCGGCGCGCGCCTCGTCGATGGCGTACTGGATCAGCGGCCGGTCGACGAGCGGCAGCACCTCTTTCGGCACCGCCTTGGTGGCGGGCAGGAAGCGGGTGCCGAGACCGGCGACGGGAAACACGGCTTTGCGCACTAGCGGCATCTTAACTCTCCATCTGTCGGCCTGTATCTAGCGGGGCCGCGCCCTAAAGCCAATGTGGCAGATAGCGAACGCCCCGACTTGCATCGCGCGCAGCGGGGGCCATTCTGGCGGAAGATGATGAAGGGAACGCGATGAACGGCATCGAAAAGGACCGGGCGCTCCTGCGCGCGATGTTCGACGCGGCGGTGGCGGCGGCCGCGCCCTCGAAGCTGATCGGCGCGCATTTGCCGGCGCCGCCGAAGGGCCGGCTGATCGTTATCGGCGCCGGCAAGGCGGCGGCGGCGATGGCGGCGGCTTTCGAAGCGGCGTGGGGCGACCGCGCGCCCAGGCCCGAAGGGCTTGTCGTCACACGCTACGGGCATTCCGCACCCACCCGGCTGATCGAAGTGGTGGAGGCCGCACACCCGGAGCCGGACGAGGCCGGGCGCACGGCCGCGCGGCGGATACTTGACCTCGCCTCGGGCGCCGGGCCGGATGATCTGGTCGTCGCGCTGATTTCCGGCGGCGGCTCCGCGCTCCTGACCATGCCGGCGGAGGGGATTTCCTTCGCGGAGAAACAGGAGTTGACCCGCGCGCTCCTCGCTTCTGGCGCGCCTATAGGGGAGATGAACACCGTCAGAAAGCATGTCTCTGCGATCAAGGGCGGCAGGCTGGCGCTGGCGGCGCATCCGGCGCCAGTGCTGACGCTGGCGATCTCCGACGTGCCGGGGGATGACGCCTCCGTCATCGGCTCGGGCCCGACGGTGGCCGACGAGTCCAGCTTCGCTCAGGCGCGCGAAATCCTGGCGCGGCGCGGCGTTTCCCCCGCGGCGTCGATCCGCGCGCATCTGGAGGCGGCGGCCGAGGAGACGCCAGAGCCCGGAGATCCGCGGCTGGCTCGGGCCGAGTTCCGCCTGATCGGCGCGCCGATGCTGTCGCTCGAAGCGGCGGCGGCGCTGGCTGAGGCGGCGGGCGTCAAGGCGCTGATCCTCGGCGACGCGCTTGAGGGCGAAGCGCGCGAGCTTGGCGCCGAGATGGCGGCGCGGGCCTTGCGCGAGCATGGCCCGGTGGCGCTGATCTCGGGGGGAGAAACAACGGTGACGCTTTCGGCTGGGCAGCGCCCGGGCGGGCGCGGGGGGCGTAATGTCGAGTTTCTGCTCGGCCTCGCCGAAGCGCTGAACGGCGCGGCCGGAATTTCCGCCATCGCCGGCGACACTGACGGGGTCGACGGAATGGAGGAGGTCGCCGGCGCCATCGTCGACCCGGAAACCCCACACCGCGCCGCCGCCGCGGGCCGCAGCGTGCGGGACGCGCTTCGCGACCATGACGGGCACGGATTTTTCGCCGCCACCGGCGATCAGGTCGTCACGGGCCCGACGCTGACCAATGTGAATGATTTTCGCGCCGTGCTGGTGCGGCGCGCCTGATCCGGCGCGCCGCTCCCGTCATTCGGCGGCGCTGAGCACGCCGCGATTGATCTGGTCCTGTTCGATCGATTCGAAGAGGGCGCGGAAATTGCCCTCGCCGAAACCGTCATCGCCCTTCCTCTGGATGAACTCGAAGAAGATCGGCCCGACAACGGTTTTCGAGAATATCTGGAGGAGGATGCGGGTCGTCCCGCCGTCCACGACGCCCTCGCCGTCGATCAGGACGCCATGCTGTTTCATCCGCTCGATCGGTTCTTCGTGGCCAGTCACGCGCTTGTGGCTCATCTCATAATAGATATCCGGCGGCGCCGGCATGAACTCCAGTCCACTCGCCGCCAACGCGTCGACCGAGGCGTAGATGTCGTTCGTCGCCACAGCGATGTGCTGGATGCCCTCACCGTTATATTCGCGCAGATATTCCTCGATCTGGCTGGTCTCATCCGCACTTTCGTTGATCGGGATGCGGATCTTGCCGCAGGGCGAGGTGAGCGCGCGGGAGGTGAGCCCGGTCATCTTGCCCTTGATGTCGAAGAAGCGGATCTCCTTGAAATTGAAGATACCGGCGTAAAACCTGTACCACTTGTCCATGTTGCCGCGATGGACGTTGTGGGTGAGGTGGTCGAGATAGAAAAAGCCGATCCCCGCCGGCTTCGGGTCGACCTCGCCCAGCCATTCATAATCATTGGCGTAGGGGGAGCCGCCATCGCGGGCGATAAAATAGAGCAGCGAGCCGCCAATGCCCAGGATAGCCGGCGCGTCGATCACCTTGTCGCCGCCGTCATAGCCCTTGGCGCCGTTGGCGATGGCGCGATCATAAGCCTGCTGCGGGTCAACCACGCGCCAGGCCATCGAAGCCGCGCAGGGGCCGTGCGCCTTGACGAAATCGGCGGCGAAATCGCCCGGCTCGGCGTTGACGAGATAGCTTATGTCGCCCTGCCGATAGAGCGTGACGTCCTTGGTCCGGTGCTTCGCGACAGCCGTGTAACCCATGACCTTGAAGAGCTTGTGCAACTCCTCCGGTTCGGGATGTGCGAATTCCACGAATTCGAAACCGTCTGTGCCGGCGGGGTTATTCGCGTCGATGACGGCGGGGGCGGCGTGGTGCGGGAAGGGTCCCATGGCGACGGCTCCTCTGCATTGAAGATTTCGTGAGAATATAGCTTGAATCCTGCGCGTTGTTCGTGCGTTCTTGCCATTATCGGGACAGAAGCCGCACGATATGCGCACCAATTGCCGGAAGCACGCACGGAATGGACCTTGACCCCTTCGACAGACGCATTCTCGATCTTCTGCAGAACGATTCGAGCCTGACGACGGCGGCGCTGGCCGAGCAGGTGGCGCTTTCCGCCTCGCAATGCTCGCGCCGCCGCATCGCACTGGAGGAGGCCGGGCTGATCACCGGCTACCGGGCGGAGTTGGACGCGGCCCGGCTCGGCTACATGGTTGAGGCTTTCAGCCGGGTGACGCTGGCCGCGCATTCAGAAAGCGTGGTCGACGATATCGCGGCGTTCTTCAACGATCTGCCTGAAGTCCTGATGGCCTACACCCTGACGGGGGACGCCGATTATCTGCTTCACGTTCGGGTCCGGTCGCTGGATGAACTGGCCAGCTTCGTGCACCGGCGGCTCCTGCCGCACCCGATGGTGGCGCATGTCCGCTCCGACATCGTCCTCCAGCGTGTCGGGCGGCCGAAGGGCGTGCCGCTCTGACTCTGGACAAGCGTGCGGGCGCATGCGCGAGTGCCGGGAATGAACAAGCTTTCGGCGCTGCTCCTCCTCTCCCTCACCGTCGTCGCCGGCATGGCGCCGTGGTTCGCCGCCGCCGCGGCGATGCCCGACATGATGCGGGATGGCGGGTTCGGGCCCGGCCGTGCGGCGCTGATGTCATCGGCCGTGCAGGCGGGGTTCGTTCTCGGCGCGCTCGGCTCGGCGATGACCGGGCTTTCCGACCGGTTCGATCCGCGCCGGGTCGTCGCGGCGGCCGCGCTCGTGAACGCGGCGACCACCGGCGCGCTTCTGCTTTTCCCGGCCGGGTCCGACGGCGCGGTTTTGCTGCGCCTGATGGCCGGCGCCGGGTTCGCCGCGATCTACCCCGTCGGCATGAAGATCGCGGTCGGCTGGGGATTGAAGGATCGCGGCCTGCTGGTCGGCGTGCTGGTCGGCGCGCTGACGCTCGGCTCCGCCACTCCACATCTCGCGGCCTATCTCGGCGGCGCGGACTGGCGGCTGGTGATCGGCGCGGCCGCGCTGGCGTCGCTTTTCGCTGCGGCTTTGGCGCTTTTCGTCGGGCTTGGGCCGCATCACGCCCGCGCGCCCGCTTTCGACCCCCGCGCCATACGGTTGCTCTGGACCGACCGGCGGCTTCGCGCCGCCACCGGCGGCTATCTCGGCCACATGTGGGAGCTTTACGCGATGTGGGGCTGGATCGGCGCGGCGGCGGCGGCCGGCTATGCAGCGCGCATGGGCGCGGCCGAAGCCGAACGGCTCGCGGCGCTGACCGCCTTCCTCGCCATCGCCATCGGGGCGCTTTTCTGCGCGCCGGCCGGTTGGTTGGCGGACCGGATCGGCAAGGCCCGCGTCGCGTCCGGCGCGATGATCGGCTCAGGCGCCGCGGCGTTGGCTGTCGGCCTCGCGCATGGCGGGCCGGCTTGGCTTTCCTTCGCGCTGATCCTGATCTGGGGCGCGCTGGTGATCCCTGACAGCGCGCAATTCTCCGCCCTGGTCGCCGATTCCGCGCCGCCGGCCGCGGCCGGCAGCCTGATGACGATGCAGACCGCGCTCGGCTTCATGCTGACAATCTTTACGGTGCAGGTCACGCCGCTGGCGGCGGCCTGGCTCGGCTGGCCAGCGGTCCTGATGCTGATGGCGCTTGGCCCGGCTTTTGGCGTCATGGCGCTCAGGCAGCTTCCAGGCGAGCGATGCGCGTGACGATCGGCGCCCCGGAGACAAATTTCGGGCAAGTTTCACTACGCAAACGGGATTTATCCGCTAAGGTGTCGCGGTGAGCGGCAGGCCACGCGCCAGCCAGAGGGATAACGGGGGAGCGCAAGCATGAAAAAAGCATCCGATCTTTTCATTGAATGCCTTGAGCAGGAAGGCTGCGAATATGTCTTCGGCATTCCGGGGGAGGAAAATCTGGATTTCCTCGACAGCCTGTCACGCTCGAAGAGCATCCAGCTGGTGCTGACCCGGCATGAGCAGGGCGCCGGCTTCATGGCCGCGGTCTATGGCCGACTGACCGGCAAGACCGGCGTCTGCGTCTCCACGCTCGGGCCGGGGGCGACGAACTTCACCACCTCCGCCGCCTATGCGCAGCTCGGCGGCATGCCGATGCTGATGGTGACCGGCCAGAAGCCGGTCAAGAAATCCAAGCAGGGCCGGTTCCAGATTCTCGACGTGGTCGAAATGATGGGCCCGATCACCAAATACGCCACCCAGATCGTGGCGAGCGACAACATCCCGTCGCGCATCCGCGAAGCTTATCGCCTCGCCGAGCAGGAGAAACCCGGCGCGGTGCATATCGAGCTGCCGGAGGATATCGCCGACGAACAGACGGCGGAGCGGCCGATCCCCCGGTCTTCGGTCCGCCGCCCTATCCCCGAGGACAAGTCGATCATCCAGGCGCTGGAGAAGATCCACGCCGCCAAATCGCCAATTCTGGTCATCGGCGCGGGCGGCAACCGCAAGATGACTTCGAAAATGCTTACCAAGTTCATCGAGAAGACCGGCATCCCGTTCGTGACCACCCAGCTCGGCAAGGGTGTGGTCGATGAACGGCATGAGCTGTTCATGGGTTGCGCCGCGCTTTCGGCGGGCGACTATGTGCACCGGGCGATCGACGCCGCCGATCTGATCATCAATATCGGCCATGACGTGATCGAAAAGCCGCCCTTCTTCATGAAGCCCGGCGGTGCGGAAGTGATCCACGTCTCGTACAACACGGCGGAGGTGGACCCGGTCTATTTCCCGCAGATCGAGGTCATCGGCGATATCGGCAACGCCATCTGGCAGCTGAAGAACGGCGCGAAGAAAGCCGCCGAGGCCGGCTGGGACTTCTCGCGCATGATGGCGATCAAGAGTCATCATGACGAGCAGATCCTGGAGGGCGCGGACGACAAGCGCTTCCCGATCTATCCCCAGCACGCCGTCGCGGAAATCCGCAAGGCGATGCCGGATGACGGGATGATCTGCCTCGACAACGGCGTCTACAAGATCTGGTTCGCGCGGAATTATCTGGCCCGCCAGCGGAACACGGTCCTCCTCGACAATGCGCTGGCGACCATGGGCGCGGGCCTGCCCTCCGCCATGGCGGCGCGGCTGGTCTATCCCGACCGGAAGGTGATGGCGATCTGCGGCGATGGCGGGTTCATGATGAACAGCCAGGAGCTTGAGACTGCGGTTCGCCTGAAGATGGATATCGTGGTGCTGATCCTCAACGATAATTCCTATGGCATGATCCGCTGGAAACAGGCGAACATGGGCTTCAAGGATTGGGGCCTTCAGTACGGAAACCCTGATTTCGTGAAATATGTCGAAAGCTACGGCGGCATCGGCCACCGGGTGGAATCGGCAAAGGACCTACCGAAGATCATTGCGAAGGCGCTCTCAACCCCGGGCGTGCATCTGATCGATTGCCCGGTCGACTATTCGGATAACGACCAGATCCTGAATATCGACATCAAGAAGCGCTCGGCCGCGCTTTGATACGAACCGGGGGCGGCCCGCCGCCCCCTCCTGACCTGACGGGTGCGGCCCGGTCGCCCCGTCGCACCCCGGAGGAACGAATGCCTGAACTCAAGGCGAAATACCCCTACTACCTCAACAATGAGGCGGTCTTCGCCAATGAAGACCTTGAAGTGACCGACAAATACACCGGCGAAGTGGCGACGCGCTGCGCCCTCGCAGACGCCAAGGCCATCGACGCCGGCATCGCCGGGGCGGTCGAAGCGACCGAGGCGATGGCGAAGATGCCGTCCTTCGAAAAAAAGAAGGTGCTGGAGCATTGCGTCAAAAGGTTCCGCGAGCGCTTTGACGAACTCGCCTATTCACTCTGCGTGGAGGCCGGCAAGCCGATCAACGACGCCGAGGGCGAAGTCACCCGCCTGATCGACACGTTCCAGATCGCGGCCGAAGAATCGACGCGGATGCATGGCGAGCTTCAGACGCTCGACATCAGCCCCCGCGCGAAGGGCTATCGCGGCATGTGGAAGCGCGTGCCGATCGGCCCCTGCTCCTTCATCTCACCGTTCAATTTTCCGCTCAATCTCGCGGCGCACAAGGTGGCGCCGGCTATCGCTGTCGGCTGCCCGTTCGTAATGAAGCCCGCCTCGCGCACCCCGCTCGGCGCGCTGATCATGGGCGAGGTCCTGGCGGAGACCGACCTGCCGAAGGGCGCGTTCTCCATCCTGCCCTGCTCACGCGACGGCGCCGATCTCTTCACCGTGGACGACCGGCTGAAGCTTCTGTCCTTCACCGGCTCGCCCGGCGTCGGCTGGGACCTGAAGGCCCGCTGCGGCAAGAAGAAAGTCGTGCTGGAACTGGGCGGCAACGCCGCCGTCGTCGTCGACGCTGACACCCGCGACCTCGATGATGCGGTGACGCGGATCATCTTCGGCGCTTTCTACCAGTCCGGGCAGTCCTGCATTGGCGTCCAGCGGATCATGATCCACGAGGACATTTACGATGTGATGAAGGAAAAGCTGGTCGCCAAGGCGAAAACCCTGATCTCGGGCAACCCGCATGACCGCAAGACCTTCATTGGGCCGATGATCTCCGAAAGCGAGGCCAAGCGCCTTCACGGCTGGATCGAGGCGGCGAAATCCGCCGGCGGCAAGCTGCTTTGCGGCGGCGATCGCAAGGGTGCGATGCTGGAAGCGACGCTGATGGAGGATGTGCCCGAAGATCAGGATCTCAACATGGAGGAAGCCTTCGGCCCCGCGGCGATCCTGCAGAAATTCGCGAGCTGGGATCAGGCCATCGCGATGGTCAACGACAGCAAGTTCGGTCTGCAGGCCGGCATTTTCACCCGCGACTATTACAAGATCCAGCAGGCCTGGGACGAGATGGATGTCGGCGGCGTAGTGGTCGGCGATGTGCCGTCCTACCGCGTCGACAACATGCCCTATGGCGGCGTGAAGGATAGCGGCCTCGGCCGCGAGGGAGTCGCCTTCGCGATGGAGGACATGACCGAGATCCGCAATCTCGTCATCCGCACGCCGCCAGGCTGAGGCGGGAAGCCGCGTCAACATGAAAAGCGACGGCCCGGAATTTCGGGCCATCATCGCCGCATTCGCCCGCGAACAGCAGGCCGGGGCGCTGCTCGGCTTTCAGGCGCGCGCTGTCGGCGTTCTGGTCATCGGACTCTCGCTTCTGCTTCGCGCCGGGGGCGGGGCGCTTTTATACTACATCGCCATTCTTCTGGTTTTGCTGCTGTCCGGCTGGGCGTTCTACCTGACGACGACGATGCGCTCCGCCTCGTTCCGGATCGGCGCTCGGCTTTTGCGCCCCGGCCTGATCGCGGCGGATATGGCGCTCATCACCGCCGCCCTGGTCGTCCCGGCGCCCGGTGCGCCCGAGGCCTGGCCGGCCGCGATGCAACTCCGGCTCGGGGACATCGGGTTCCTCTTCGTCTTTCTCGCCTTTTCAGCGCTCACCTATTCACCCGGCCTCGCCCTGTGGGCTGGGCTGGTGGCCGGCGGCGCCTGGATCGGCGGCGTCGCCTGGACGCTGAACCAGCCCGGCAGTTTCACGCGCGGCGTCTCAGATTTCGGGTCGATGGAGGTCAGCGAGGCGCTGGAGACGCTGCTCGACCCGCATTACGTCTCGGTGATCGCAGCGGGGCAGGAAGCCTTCCTTCTGACGATCACTGGCGCGGTCATCGCCGCCGCGGTCTGGCGCGGGCGCCGGCAAGCCTTCCGCCAGATCGGGACGGCGCGTGAGCGCGCCAAGCTCGCGCGCTATTTCTCCCCCGACCTGGCGGAGGAGCTGGCTCATGGCTCGGCCGGGCTTGAAGAGATGCGCACGCGGCGCGCGGCGATTCTCTTCGCGGACATTTTCGGCTTCACCGGCATCGCCGAGAAGATGACGCCGGAGGAAACCCTCGCCTTTCTTCGCGAGTTCCACGCCATCGCCACGGCAGAGGTTTTCACCCATCACGGCACCCTCAACAAGTTCATCGGCGATGAGGTGATGGCGAGCTTCGGTGCGATCCACGATATGGAGAAGGAAGCCGCCGCCGCCCTCGCCTGCGCGGCCGGAATCGCGCGACGGGTCGACGCATGGTCCATGCGCCGCGTCGCCGAAGGGCGCGAGCCGGTTCGAGTCGGCGTCGGCCTCCATATCGGCGAAGTCGTGGTCGGCAATATCGGCGATCAGCGCTGCCTTGAACTGGCGGTCCTCGGTGATGTCGTCAATGTGGCGAGCCGCCTGCAGCAGGCGACCCGGCGCCATGACGCCTGCATCATCGTCAGCCGGGATGTGATCGACGCCGCCACGCGGGAGGAAATAGCGCTCGTTCCGCTGATCGAAGGTTTTGCGCCGCTCGAAGGTGAGTCGGTGCGCGGCAAGGCCGAAGCCGTCGATGCGGCGGCGCTTTCGTCAGATACGCTTAAGATGCTTGACAAAAGAGTAAAATTTTATTCCCTCGGTAAAAATGGTTAACGCGCTAAGTATATGAGACTCGGGTTGAATTCAGGGATTGGTCAGATTTGCGGTAAATTTTCTGAATAATTCTATACAAAAGAACGTTTACCTCTCGTCAAACTTAATTATTTCTTGCGTGACACGCCGGTTGCAACCATCACTCAATGCAAGCTCGCGAAATGGTGGCGGTGACCTGAAGGGACGAAACAGGATACGGAGTGGGATGATGACCTTGATGGAAACAGACGTCTTACCTGTCATCGACCTTGGCGCACTGAGGGGGACTGATCGCGTTGCGTTACGCAGGACCGCTGACGAGATGGGGCGCGCCGCCCGCGAGGTGGGGTTCTTCTATGTCGCCAATCACGGTGTTCCACTCTCGCTGATCGAAAGCGCCTATGGCGCGGCGGAGAGTTTCTTCGCGCAGCCCGACCATGTGAAACGCAATTACTATATCGGCGACAGTCTCAATCATCGCGGTTACGTCCCGTTTACCGAAAAGGGTGATTATGCTGACGAGGTGAACCGCAATTATGAGGCCTTCGATCTCGCGCTCGACTTGCCGCATGACGACCCGGATTATCTGGCCGGCAATCTTCTGCTCGGGCCGAACGTCTGGCCGGAGCTGCCGGAGTTCCGCCGCCGGATCGGGGCCTATTACGCCGCCGTCTCATCGGTCGGGCTGAAGATATGCGCGGCGTTCGAGCTGCACCTGGAGCTGCCGGAAGGCGAATTGACGCGACAAATGACCAAGCCGATCTCTCAATTGCGGCTTTTGCACTATGTCCGCGCGCGGGGAGCGACGCAGACCAAGAGCGTCAATATGGGCGCCCACACGGATTACGAATGCCTGACCTTGCTGCACCAGCGCCAGAAAGGCTTGCAGGTGATGACGCGAAAGGACGAATGGGTCGACGTGCCGGTCAAACCCGAAGCCTATATAATAAATATTGGCGATATGCTGGAGGCCTGGACGAATGGCGCTTTCCGCTCCACCCCGCATCGCGTGCTGAACCTGAGCCCCGAAAGATTCTCCATGCCCTATTTCGTGGCCGCCAACTACGACACTGTGATCAAACCCTTTCCCAGCTTGATTTCGCCTGAAAGTCCTTCAAGATACGAAGGATTCAAGGCAGGGTTGCATCTGGAGCGTATGTTGTTGAGAGATTTTCCCTATCTGCGCGAACGGCGCGGTGAGCGGATCTGGTCCGCCACGGCCGATCACAAGGGTCCGGTGCAGAACCCATTCGAAAAGAGAATGAACCAAGGCGGGCTTGACTGAACATGCCATCGTTGGAGACGATTATGGTCGTCGCTCTGGCGGGCTTCGCGCTCAGCGCGTCGCCCGGCCCCTCAATGCTCTACGTGCTTTCGCGTAGCGTCGGTCAAAGCCGGGCCGCGGGGCTCGCCTCCGCGATCGGCCTCGGGCTTGGCGGCGTCCTGCTGGCGGTGATCGCCGCGCTTGGCCTCGCCGCCGTGTTCCAGCAATCCGCCATCGCCTATGAAGTGCTGACGATCGCCGGCGCCTGCTACCTGATCTTCCTCGGCCTGCAGATGATTCTCGAGAAGGACGCGGCGGGACCGGTGGAGATCAAGGTCGAGCGGGTGGAGACGCGCAGCTACGCCCGGATCATCTGGCAGGGTGTTCTGGTCGAGGTTCTGAACCCGAAAACCATTATCTTCCTTATGGCGTTCATCCCGCCTTTCGTCGAAACGTCGAAAGGCGATATCGCGCTCCAGATGCTGATGCTCGGCGTCCTCGTGCCGCTGACCGCGGTGCCCTCCGACATCGTCGTCGCCTTCATCGGCGGCACACTCGCCCAGACGGTGAAGGGCAACCGGATGATCCGGCGGGGCTTCGCCTGGGTCGGCGGTCTGTTTCTGGCCGGGATCGGGATCAGCCTGTTCTTCTGACGGGGCCGGTCGGCGCGAGGCTTGTGCGCCGCGTCGACCGGAACAGGCTTTCGTCAATCGAGCGGGCGTTCATAGAAGCGGTAGGTCTTGGCGATGCGCGCGCCCAGCATCTCAATGACCTTGCGGACCGGCAGGTTGTCTTCGAGAATCCAGCTGAACTCGAGCTCGCCAAAACCACGCTCGATATAGCGCGGCTCCGGCGAGTAGATCAGCATCAAGGGCGCGATGCTGGCGGCAAGCCCCTCCAGCCCCGGCAACATGCCCATCAGCGGCACCCGCGCGCCATGGAGCTTGCCGTATTTCACGCGCCACAGCAGGCGCAGAACGTTGAACGGAAAGAGCCGGCCCTTGAAGTCGCGGGTCGCCTCGTTCACGTCCGGCAACAGCACAATGAAGCCGATCGGCTTTCCGTCCAGCTCGGCGATCCGGCTCAGGCCGGGGTCGATCAACGGCTTCATGTCCTTCGCCATCGCGTCGATCTCGCCCTGGGTGAATGGGATGAAACCCCAGTTTTCCTTCCAGGCCTCGTTGAAGATGTGGGCGATCGTTTCGACCTCCGCGTCCCAACGCTTCAGGTCAACCGGGCGAATGCTGAGATTGGCGGGCGCGCTCTTGAAGAACCGTTTGGGCCGCTCCGGCAGTCCCCCGGTCGTCTCCAGCCGGTATGCGAAGGCGTCGCGCCCTTTCACCAGCCCCGCAGCCTCGACCATCGGGCCGAGCCAGCGCGGATCATGCGGCATCAGAAGGAAGGGCGGGCTGTCGAAGCCGTCGACAAGCAATCCCGCCTCGTGATTGATGTTGAGCGTATAGGGGCCACGCATCCAGCCCGCGCCCTTTTCGCGCAGCCAGTTTTCCGCGGCGGCCAGCAGCGCGGCGACTATGGCGCCGTCCTCCTCCGCCGTGAGCGCGCCGAACAACCCGCAGATCCGGCCATCGACTTTCGGCGAAAGCTGATCGATCTGCGCGCTGATCCGTCCGATCGCGCGCCCGTCGCGCCATGCGAGAAAATAGGCCGCCTCGCCATGCGCGAACCAGGGATTGTGTCTGGGCGAGAAAAAGCGCGCGCGCTCGAAATGCAGCGGCTCGACCCAGTGCGGGTCGTCCTTCATGATCTGGCCTGGCAGGCGGATGAAGGCCTTCATTTCAGCCTTGCCGGCCACTCGCCGCACCTCGATTTCGTTCATGCGCGTCATTCCTCCAGCGTGATCAGTATCCAGGCGCCAAGGGAGGCGAATATCGCGGCGGCGCCGAACGCGGCGAGCGCGGGCGGCAAGTTCCCGGTTTCCCCCAGCGCTATCAACATTCCATCGAAGAGCAGGTACCCGAAGCCGAGCGCCACGGCCAGCACCGCCCGTTTGCCAAGCCCGCCGCCCCTGCGCGTTCCGAACGCCGCCGGCGCGGCCAGCAGGAACATCACGAACGGCGTGAGAAAGGCCGCGTAGCCGCGATAGACGCGGACCTGATAGAATTCGGTGGTCCGATTTCCGGACCAGACGCCGGAAAGGATACGCCCGGCCACGTCGCCCGCGACATTGCGCGACGGCGTGGCGAGGGCGCGCACATTGGCGGGGCGCAGCGGCGTCTTCCACAGCCCGCCGTCGATCCGTACGGATTTCGCCTCTCCGGGGATCAGTCGCGTCGCCTCATCGAACCGCCAGTCGCCATTGGCGAACCGGGCCGCGCTCGCGTCGATGCGGGCGGTGAGACGCCCGCTCGGATCAACCGAGTAGATATCCACGCCGACGATCAGATCGCCCCGCGGCGAGGAAGCGTCGGCGTGAACGACGCCCATTGTGGTTCGCGCCCAGAACGCGCCGGTAGCGCTGTCCGGCTCCGGGGCGAGCCACGTCAGGAGCCGCGCCTCCAGCGTCGGCGCCACACGGTCGGTCATCGCGAAAAAGCCGAGGCCGAGCAGAACGGCAAGAGGCGCGAGCATCCACAGCATACGATAGGTCGTGGCGCCCGCCGCACGCAGGATGGTGAATTCATTCCGCCCCGAAAGGCTGAGAAAAGCGAGCACCGGCCCGAGGATCAGCGCCACAGGCGTCACCGCCGTCAGGATCAGCGGCGCGCGGAGGCCGAGATAGCGAAAGAGCCCGCCATCCTCCCTCTTCAGCACATCGGCCGCGCTCTCGATCAGGTCGAGCGCGATGGCCAACCCGCCAAGCGCCAGCACGGCCCAAAGCACCCGGATCAGCACCACGCGCGAAAGATGCCGCGCCAACGTCACCTGTCGGCGCCCGCGCCGCCGGCCCAATTCGGCGACGCCCGCCTGACCCGCCGCACAAGATGGTCAAACCCGACAAAGAACTTGCGTACCGCGCTGTCGGAACCCTGGCTGGCCGTCGTGCAGAAAAGCCAAAGGCCGAGAAGGAAATAGACGGCGCAGATCCCCCAGAGCGACAGGACCGGATCGACCGTGCCGTTCGCCGCCATGCCTTCAACCGTCTTGATGACGCTCTGGAAGCTGATCAGGACTGCCATCGCCACCATGACCCGCCGCCAGGCCGGGGATCGTTTGCCTGCGACCGCCAGCGGCACCGCGATCAACGGCACGCCGAGAAGCGCGAGCGCGCGCACCAGCCGGCCATGATATTCTGCGGCGTAGCGCGGCTCCGGCGGCAATCCGTCTTCCCCCCGTATCCGCGCGCTCAGCTCCGTCTGCGTGAGCTCGCGCTCGGAGCCGCCGCGCGGGCGAAACAACTCTCCATTCAGGTCGAATTCCCGCTCCAGAAGCAGGCTGTCGAAGCTGACGGAGACTTCGCCCTCGGCGCGGCCGATGGAGACGGCGACGCCGCTCTCCAGCCGCAAGCGCAGCGAACGCGCCTCGGGGTTCGGGATCAGGACGCCGCGCTCGGCGGTCAGGATCCGCTCCGCCCCGTCGTCTTCGACCTGAAGGACGAATACCCGGTCGAGAACCCGGCCCGTCGGGTCGACCGCCTCGGCTGAAATCGTCATGCCGTCGCCGGCGTCGATGAATGTGCCCGCCTCCACCCGCGCATCCCAGGCGGCGCTGACCAGCTCATGCTTGACGGCCTGGAAGGCGTAACGGGAATAAGGTTGCAGATATCCGAAAAGCAGTAACGAAAGGACGCCGAGCAACGCGGCGCAAAAGATGAACCCGGCCCCAATGCGCCGGATCGACCAGCCGGCGCCCTCCATCGCGTCCAACTCGTTTTCGGAGCTGAGCGAGGTCATGACCACGATGATTCCGATCGCGAACGCGGCCGGAAGCGCGAGGCCCAGATAATGCGGAACCAGATTGAGCGTCATGGAGAGGACAAGACCGAGCGGCGCGCCTTTGCCCGTCAGCAGCTCGAAAAGCCGCAGCACCCGCTCCAGCAGGAGCGCGGCGAGCGTCACCGCCAACGCCGCCATCATCGGCGTCGCCATCAGTCGAAGAAGATATGCATCAACGGTGCGGAGGCGCAAACGCATCGAAAACTCCGGCAGGGGCTCCGGCGGCGACAGAGGCGCGCTCGGGGGCGCGCCTCAATGGCGCGCCCTGCGGGTTTACTGGAGCGGCGGCGGTCTCGCAACCATCCCTCCAACGCCGCGACAGAGCGCGGAAATGCTGGCGAACGCACGTGCCTTGGCCTAGAAACAGGCGTAGCCCACGCCATAGCAAGATGAACACGGAATTTGATGTCGAACGCGCCGCGAAAATCTCACCGCGCGGACCTGCTCGAGGCCCGGCTTGCGGAAGCGGAAGACGCGCTCTTCTCACGCGAAGAGCTTTTCCGGATATTCAACCGGTTCGCGGTCGATATCATGGCCATCGACAGCGAGCCGGACCTGATCTGGCATGTCGCCCGCGAAGTCGTCGGCAAGATGGGGTTCAACGACTGCGTGATCTACCTGACCGATCCGCTCGGCGCATATCTGCGCCAGGTCGCGGCGCTCGGCGCGAAGAACCCGGAGGGAGACGACATCGTCAACTCGCTCCGCATCCGGATGGGTCACGGCGTGACGGGCAAGGTGGCGGAAACCGGCAAGCCGATCATCATTTCCGATCTTTCGAAGGAGCCGTCCTATATTCCCGATCTCGAACCGGCGCTGAGCGAGATCTGCGTGCCGCTTTCGATCGACGGCAAGGTGGTCGGGGTCATCGACAGCGAGGAGGCCTCCGCCAATGTTTTCTCCGCCAATCACCTCTCGATCCTGACCACCATCGCCGCCATCGTCAGCTCGAAGCTGAAACTGCTGCGCGAAGCCGAACATGCGCGCCGCCGCAATCTTGAGCTGGAGCGCACGAGGGAGCGGCTCGAACGCGCGCGCCGCCAGGCGGAAAACGCAAGCAAGGTCAAGAACGCCTTCCTCGCCACGCTGTCGCACGAGCTCAGAACCCCGATGAACGGCGTGATCGGCATGGGTGAGCTTCTCGCCCATACCGAATTGGACGCGCGCCAGCGGCAATTCGTCGAAGTGCTGCTCGCGTCGGCGAAATCGATGACCGGGCTGATGGACGACCTGCTCGACATCTCGATGATCGAAGCGGGAGTGATGCGGCTCATCGTCTCCGATGTCGATCTGGAAGAGATGGCGCGCTCCCTTATCGGCGCAATCGGGGCGATGGACGTAGCCAAGGACACCACCCTGGCGCTGGATTTCCACCCCACCGCCTCAGGGCTCTGGCGGGCCGATGGCAAGAGATTGCGGCAGATACTCTCCAACCTGATCAACAACGCGGTGAAGTTCACCGGCGAAGGCAAGGTCGCGACCTCCATCCGCGTGATCGAGACGGGCGTGCGCTTCGAAGTGAAGGATGACGGACCCGGCGTTCCCGCCGGACAACTCGAAGCGATCTTCGACCGATTCCGTCAGGTCGAGCAGACGGAAAGCCGCCGTCATGGCGGGGTCGGCATCGGGCTCAACATCTGCCACCAACTCGTGAACGCTATGAAGGGCCGCATCGGCGTCCTGAGCGACGAGGGCCACGGCGCGCTCTTCTGGTTCGAGCTGCCGCTCGAGCGGGTCAGCGTGGCGCAGACAGTCTGAAGCGGCCGCGATCGGTGAAGCCGCCCAGCGTCAGCGCGCGGCGCAGGATCCCGACATCATGGCCGCCCGGCGTCTCCGTCACCGTCAGAAGCCGCCATTCGGCCGCTTCTGGGCCGATCCCCGCCGGCGTCGAAGCGGAGGGAACGCCCAGAACCGGGATGCGGCCCGCATCACCGTCGATCCAGCTCAGCTCGCTCTTGTGATTGTGACCGTGGAGCGCCAGCTCCGCCCCCTCCTCCGCCAACGCGCCGACAAGCGCGGCGCGGTCGCGGAGCGCCTTTCGCGGGCGGCTGAGCGCCGTGGGTGGGTGGTGGATAAGGACGATCCGGCAGAGCCCCCGCGCCGCGCGAAGATGCCGACGCAGCGCGGCGATCTGCGCCGCCCCGACCTCGCCCTGCGCGAAGCCGGGCGGCGTCGCGACCGCGGTGCTGACGCCGATCAGCGCCACCGGCCCGCGCCGCCTGAGCCAGGGATAGGAAGCGTTGGCCGCGATCGGCTCATCCCCGGCGATGAAGGCCGCGAAGGCGGTGTCGCGCGCGGCGGCGGCCCCGCCGATCAGCGCTTCGTGATTGCCGGGGACGAAGCTCAGATCATCAGCCGCGCCAAAGGAGCCGAGCCAGTCGGCGGCGGCGGCGAATTCCCGCTCCAGGCCGAAATTCACGACGTCGCCGGTCATCGCCACATGATCGGGGCGAAAAGTGAGAATATCCGCGCGCAGCGCGTCCGCCACCGCGCGCCGATGGCGCCGCCGGCGGCTCCGCGCCCAGTTCAACGCGCTGAGAGCGCGCTTGCCACACAGCTCCGCCGCGTGGAACCCGCCAAGCAATGGCAGATGGGCGTCGCTGAAATGTGCGATGGTGTAGCTGGTCATCGCCTTTCCTTGCCGCCGCCCCGTCCAGCCGATAGGGGAGGACGCATCTTTCGCCGGAACCCTTCGCCCATGTCCACCCCCATCGGCCATATCCGCAACCCGTCCGCCACCCAAGGCGCGAAAGCGGCGCTGGCGCCCCATCCGCGCGTCATGACGCGGACCCCCGCTGATTTCGAAGGGCTCGACGCCGCACTGGCCGAAATGCGCGCGGCGGGCGTCAGCACGATCATCATCGAGGGCGGCGACGGCACGGTGCGCGAAGTGATCAGCCGCGCTATCCCCCTCTGGGCGGGGGCGGCGCCGGACTTCGCGATCCTCGCGGCGGGCAACACCAATCTCGTCGCCCGCAAGGCCGGGCGGATCGACGCCGAGGGCGCGGCGCGGCTGATTGCAGGCGCCGCGACGGCCCGACGCCGCGACGTGGCCCTCCTGAAACTGGAGCGTCAGTCCCTGCCGACCCTTCGCGGCTTCATCATGGGCGCTGGCGCCTACGCCGCCGCGACCCGTCTGGCGCAAAGGGACATCGGCGCCCGGCACGGCGCGCAGGTGGCGCAGACGGTGCTCCGGCTGCTCAGCTCGTCCGAGATGCGGGCGCCTTCGCAGATCGGGTTCGCGGCCGGCGGCGGGGCGCCAGCGCCCCCCCCCCCCCC